>JBKQNN010000303.1:0-20873 GCA_052145975.1 Rhodomicrobium sp.
CGCGTCTGGGTGAAGCCGGGCGTGGGCAAGATCACCATCAACGACCGCGATCACGAAACCTATTTCGCGCGGCCAGTACTGCAGATGATTCTGAAGCAGCCGCTCATAACGGCGAACCGCGCCACGCAATACGATATCATCGCCACCGTGTCTGGCGGCGGCCTTTCCGGCCAGGCGGGCGCGGTGCGTCATGGGCTTTCCAAGGCGCTCACCTACTACGAGCCGGAATTGCGCCCCGTGCTCACGAAGGAGGGCTTCCTCACCCGCGATCCGCGCGTCGTCGAACGGAAGAAATACGGCAAGGCGAAAGCCCGCCGCAGCTTCCAGTTCTCGAAACGCTAACGGCGCGCGCCGCTGTTCGCTTAAGCCGCCTCGCGATGACGTTATATTAGCGTCATCGCGAGGGGCATCGCCCCGAAGCAATCCAGGGGCCGCAGGAGACGGACATATGCCAGCGCAGGCGAAGCTCAAAATTGGAGTCATTGGCGCTAGCGGTTACACAGGCGCCGATCTCATGCGTTTGGCTGCTTGCCATCCGCACATCGAGATCGGCGTGCTGGCGGCCAACACGCATGCCGGAAAAGCTCTCGGCGATGTTTTCCCCCATCTCGGCTTCATCGATGCCCCGGCCCTGGTGAAGGCGGAGGAAGCGGATTGGAGCGCATGCCGCGCGGTGTTCTGCGGCTTGCCGCACGGCACGGCGCAAGACATCGTCGCGACGCTGCCTGAAAGCGTCAAAGTCATCGATATGTCTGCGGATTTCCGTCTGCGGGACACCGGGACTTACGCCAAGTGGTACGGGCGCGAGCACGCGGCGGCGCATCTTCTCAAAGACGCGGTCTATGGGCTCACCGAGTTCTACGGCGAGGCCATCGCGAAAGCGCGGCTCGTCGCATGTCCCGGCTGCTATCCGACGGCGGCGCTTTTGGCGCTCCTGCCGCTGGTGCATGCGAAGCTCATTGACGTGTCGGATATCGTTATAGACGCCAAGTCGGGCGTCTCGGGCGCGGGGCGCTCGCTCAAGCAGAACATCCTGTTTTCGGAGGCCGGCGAAGGCTTGTCGCCTTACGCCATCGCGAGCCACCGGCATGCGCCCGAGATCGAGCAGGAAATCTCCGCCGCGGCCGGCCAAGACGTGCTTGTGAACTTCACGCCGCACCTTGTGCCGATGAGCCGCGGCGAGTTGGTCACGGCTTATGTGCGCCTCGCCGCCGGACACCGGGCGGCTGACCTCACGGCGGCGCTTGAGGCGAAGTACCGGACGGCCCGCTTCGTTAAACTCGCCCCAAAGGGCACGCTACCCTCGACGCAATTCGTGCGCGGCTCCAACTATTGCATGATTGGCGTGTACGGGGATCGCATTCCGGGACGCGCCATCGTGGTTTCTGCCATCGACAATCTCGTCAAGGGCTCGGCCGGTCAGGCAATCCAAAACTTCAATCTGATGTACGGCTTCCCGGAAAGCGCAGGGCTCGAACAATTGCCGCTGTTCCCATAGAGAGCGCCGGGGAGGGTTGGGATACATCGGTGGTAATAGCAGCGGCTATCCCGGCTTCGGCCACCCGTGCATGGAAACCACATCGTACCGAAAATTAAAGCGAATATGGAAATGCCATAATCGCCTTTACGACGTTATGGTATGAGCGGCTATTGCTAGAATCAACCGCCGCGCTCAAGGCTTGCCAGCCGGGAGGACTTTGTGATCCGCAATATTCTTATCGCTCTTTTGGCCGTCATAGCGATCATGTACGGATATGGGTATTATCACCTCACCGCGGAACTGGAGAAACAAGGCCTACTCCTAACGGATACACGCGACAAGGCTGCGAAAGATCTGCAAGCTGCGAACGAAAAGTTTGGGAACGAGGAGCGGGCGCGGCAAGTGGCCGAGAAGGACGCGAAATCCGCCTCCGGAAAATTGGCCGAAGAGCAAGGTCTGCGCGACAAGGCCGAACAGGCGCTCAAGTCTGCGAACGATCGCCTAGCCGAAATTCAGAACGCGCTTGCGAATGTGCAGCAAGCTGCCCGCGATGCCAAGGAAGCTCAGGCAAGAGCGGAGAAGGAGAGAGATGGCGCTGCGCAGGCCGCGAAGGAGGCGCAAGACGCGCTCGCAAAAGAACGGGATGCGCTCCGCGATCGCCACGGGCCAAAGCCGGCTGGAGGCTAACCAGTATACCCTGCCGGAAGTTCTGACGCGCAACGCCGTCATCGCGAGGCGCTTTAGCGCCGTGGCGATCCAGACTGATGCAGGCCACTAGTCCAGGGCGAAGGCTCATTCTGCCTGATGACCGGCTATTCGAGGCAGTTTTTTGACTAAAAGGCAACTATAACTGATGCTTGCTTGCATCAGTGCCGCCATCAGCAATGCAAACTGTCTGAAAACTTGTGCGCAGGACTTTACGAAAAGGCAATGTTCGCGCATAATCCCGCCCAACCGGGCAAACTATCGGACCCCGTGGAACTACGCGTTGCAGAATCTGCCGTGAGAGCGGTCACAGTACGCATGTCCTCCCCCCGATACCTGTCTTGCCTGTAAAAGTCAAAACATGGTCTATCGGACCATGTTTTTTCGTTGGGGAAGAGGAGTGAATATCCCATGCGCCAGACCGGCACGGTTAAATTTTTCAACCAAGCCAAAGGCTTCGGCTTCATAACACCGGACGAAGGCGGTAAGGATGTGTTTGTGCACATCTCGGCCGTGGAGCGTTCTGGGGTCGGGATGCTCGACGAAGGCATGCGCGTATCCTACGAGACGCAGCCCGATCCGAAGGGCAAGGGTCCCAAGGCCGTAAATCTTGAGCGCGCGGACTAATATAGTAGCATCCGGCGAATCCGGCCTGGCGGGCCGTAATCGCCGCTAACATTGGAAGATCCGCTTGCTTTGGAGCGCAACTCTCCTTAATTGCGGCTTATGCGCTTCCTGGATCAAGCTAAGGTTTACATTCGCTCGGGGGACGGCGGAAATGGCTGCCTCTCTTTCCGGCGTGAGAAGTTTATTGAATTCGGCGGACCCGACGGCGGCGATGGCGGCCGGGGCGGGAGCGTCTGGGCAGAGTGCGTCGAAAACCACAATACGCTGATCGATTTCCGCTACCAGCAGCATTACACGGCTGGCAACGGCAAGCACGGCATGGGTGCAAATAGATCGGGCCCCGCAGGCAGCGACATCGTGCTCAAAGTGCCCCCCGGCACGCAAATATTCGCGGAAGACAACGAGACGCTTCTGGCGGACCTGGTGCATCCAGGCGACCGCGCGCTGATCGCGGAGGGCGGCAACGGCGGCTTCGGCAACGCCCGTTTCAAGTCCTCCACCAATCGCGCCCCGCGCCGCGTGAACCCCGGCCAGGAGGGCGTGGAAATGACGATCTGGCTGCGTCTCAAGCTCATCGCGGACGCGGGCATCGTCGGGCTTCCCAATGCCGGCAAATCCACCTTCCTCGCGACGGTAAGCGCGGCCAAGCCGAAAATCGGCGATTATCCCTTCACGACGCTGCACCCCAATCTCGGCGTGGTCAAAGCCGGCGACATGGACTTCGTGCTGGCTGACATTCCGGGGCTCATCGAAGGCGCGCACGAAGGCGCTGGGCTCGGCGACCGCTTCCTGGGGCATGTGGAGCGCTGCCGCGTGCTCTTGCACCTCGTGGACGTGACCGAGCCGGACGTCGTGGCGGCCTACCGGACCATCCGGGGTGAGCTTAGGGCTTACGGCTCGGGGCTGGCCCGCAAACGCGAAATCGTGGCGCTCTCCAAATGCGATGCGGTGACGCCGGAGGTGGCGGCGGAAAAAGCAGCCGAACTGCATCGCGCGGCGCGGAAGAAGCCGCTTCTCTTGTCCGCCGTGTCCGGTGCGGGGGTTCGCGAGGTGCTTTTGAAGCTCGGAAAAATCGTGCATCAGCCAAAGGAGGAGCCGGAAAAGCCTACCACTTCCTGGGAGCCGGAGCTGGCAGGGTGAAGCCCGCGGGCGCACGGCTATGACGATAGACGAATATAATGAGTTCTGCCGCGCGCTTCCCGCCGCTACCTATGTCGTCCAATGGGGCGGATCGCACGTCTGGAAAGTGGGCGGCAAGGTGTTCGCCATCGGCGGCTGGGACGAGGCCGAAATGAGCGTTACCTTCAAAGTGAGCGGCATCTCCTTCGAAATACTCAAGGAGCAGCCGGGCCTGCGGCCCGCGCCCTATCTTGCTTCCCGCGGCTTGACCTGGATTCAGCATTACGCCAAACCGGGATTACCGGATGAGGAACTGAGAGATTACATCCGCCAATCGCATCTGATCGTTTCCCGCGGCCTGTCAAAAAAGAAGCAGGCCGAGCTCGGGCTCACCGTAGTCCCGGTGTCTACGGAAGTTAACGCGTTTCGGCGAGAAAATTAGCCACGAGCTTAGTAAAGCGGGCCGTGTGCTCAATCTGGGTCCAATGCCCGCACTGGCCGAATACATGCAATTGGGCGCGCTGGATCGTTTGGGCCAACTGCAAGGAGGCGGAAAGCGGGATAACCTCGTCTTCGCGCCCGTGTATCACCAGCGTCTCGTGCGGGATCGCGCGGATCGCCTCCTCTGGGCTTGCCAGCGCGTCGACCCAGCGCTGGCGGGGCGCGGGGAACATCGCCGCAAAGCTTTCTTGAAATCCTGGCTGGATGCTCGCCCGATAGCGAAGCTCCGCAAGCTCATCGTTCACCAGCGAACGGTCGTAGGCGAAAATGTCGAGCAGCGCCCGCATGTTCTCGAAGGACGGCGTATAGCCCCAGACCGCATCGAGGCCCGGCGTGATCGGGAAAGACAGGCCAACGCTGCCCATGAGTACCAGCCGCCCAACCCGGCCCGGATGCTGGATCGCCGTGGCAAGCGCGATGGCCCCGCCAAACGAGTTGCCAACGAGATCGGCGTTTTCGAGCCCGAGTGCGTCAAAGAGATCGATGACTTGCTTGACCCACGCAGTCTTTTCGTAGACGAAGCCCGCCGGCCGGTCCGTATAGCCGAAGCCCGCCATATCGGGAGCGATCGCACGGAATTCCTTGGCGAGGACAGGTATAACGAGGCGCCAATTGGCCCAGGCCGACACGCCGGGCCCCGAGCCGTGAATTAATACAACCGGCCGGCCGCTTCCCCGATCGTGCACATTTACCCCGAGGACGCCGCAATCGATGCGCTTCCCGATTTCCGGATTGCCGCTGCCCATTCGCCCCTCCCAACGGAAGCCGCTACCCTGCGGCAGAACCTGAATATACCTTTTTCACAACTTGCAGAGTGCGGTCGATGTGATCGCCGGCAACGCGGCATGCCCGCTCCACGTCGCGCGCGAGCACCGCTTCAAGCAGCGCAGCGTGCTCGGCATGGACGTCGCGGTTGATCTCCCTATGCGCAAGCGAGATGCGCCGGTAACGCTCCGACTGCTGGAACAGGATGCTATGCATGTGACGCAGCCAGCGCGACCGGCACGCGGCCAGAAGCGCGCGGTGGAAATCCCGGTTCCGGTCCTCGAACTCATCGGTATAGGACATGGGAGCCGTGCCGAGCTTCTCCTCAACCTTGGAAAGCCGGTGATAGGCTGCGACCACGTTCGCCTCCCAGGTGTCGTCGCCCTCCAGGATCGCCTGGCGCAGCGCCTCCACCTCGATGAGCTTCCGCGCCTGGGTAAGATCCGCAAAATCCTCAAGCGAAACCGCGGCTACACGGAAACCGCGCTGCTCCTCGGATGTCACCAGCGCATCGCCCACGAGCCGCGTCAAGGCCTCGCGCAGGGTGCTGGCGCCGACATCGTAGCGATCCTTGAGCGCCTCGACGCGCAGTTTTTCGCCCGGCTCAAGACGCCCGCTCAAGATATCCTCTCTTAGCGCCGAATAAGCCGCCTCGATAAGGCTTCGCGCCGACACCACATTGGTGGCCAAAGCGGCGCTTTCTTCCTTCTTCATGCTGCGGCGTGGCTCCTAACCAGTTCAGTGTGAAATTTAGCAATAGGATTTTATACCCGCGATTGCGTTACACAGCCAGAAAAATATCGAGAATCCTGGGTTAAGATATTTTATATTCAAAAAGCGCTATTCATGACCGTAGCCGAGTTTCCAAAAAATCTCGACATTTATTGTTGACACAGGCGCTCCTCCTATGCACAGTCAAGCTACAAGACAAATCGAGACGGTCCCTGGCCGAACTCGATACGAATGGGGAGGTTTGGATGGTCAGCAGCCAAGCTGCGGGCGCGTGGAGCTGCGCGTCTGCCGGTAAGACCTTTGTCAAAGTCAAAGGCACCCGGCTTGGGAAGTTCATCGAGTTCGAATTCTCGATAAACGACGAAGATTTGACCATCGAGCTCATCCTCCCGGTTGCCGCTTTTCGTGAGTTTTGCGCAAGCCAGAGCGTCACCATTCTGCCTTCCGATCCATCCGCCGAGGTGGATGCGGAGCGCGCCGCTTGGCGCGCCGGACAGCCGGGTTTGCTCCGCAGGCCCGCGCAGGACGACTGATAGCATCGCATACAAATTAAAAGTGAAGATAAGCCCGTGGGAGGGACAAGTGACGATACAGATCAAGACCATCGATCTAGAACCGAAACGCCAGACGTTCGGTCACGTTGCGCGCAGGCTCGGCGAGAAGCCCGCCTCGCGCTATCTCGAAGGCACCCTCGACGTTCAGGCAACGGACCATTTCCACTATAAGCCGCTCTGGGAGCCGGAATACTGGCATTACGACGAGCGCAAGACCGCCGTTAAGATGGCGGACTGGTACAAGCCCCTCGATCCGCGCCAATATTACTACGCAACGTACAACATCTCGCGCTCCAATATGCATCAGGCCGTCGAGCGCAACTTCGCCTTCGCAGCCGAGCGCGGTCTGATCGAAAAGCTTGGCCGCTCGCCGAGGGTGCAAATCGAGCGCGGCCTCTTGCCCTTGCGCCATCTGCATTGGGGCTCGAACATGAACATGTCCGAAATCTGCCAGCGCGGCTACGGCACCGCCGTCACTGCCCCCTGCATTTTCTCCGCGGGCGATCATCTCGGAATGGCGCAGATCGTCTCGCGCATCGGCCTTGAGCTCGACGGCCAGACCGGCAACAGCCTCGATGGCGCCAAGACCAACTGGTTGAAGGACGCGCCCTGGCAGCCCATCCGCAAGCTGATCGAAGATACCTTCGTCGAGCGCGATTGGTTCCATCTCTACACCGCACAGACGCTGGGCGTGAACGCGGTGCTGTTCGATATGGCCTACAAGCACGCCGATGCCGCCTGGGGCGACGGCAACATTACCCTGGGCCTGCTCACCGGGTTCATGACCGACTGGCGGGCCGACGAGATGCGCTGGAGCGATAGCGTCGTTAAGACCGTCGCGGCCGAAAGTGCTGAGAACAACGGCCTCATCTCAGGATGGGCCAAGAATTGGATCGGCCGCGCTGTCGAAGCCGGCAGGGCGTGGTCCCGCGAACTTGTGGGCGACCGCGGCAACGCCGCCGACAAAGCGGGAGAAGCAGCGGTTGCACGCGCCCGCTCGCTCGGCTTGGCAGTTTAACGGGGGGGATTGGGACATGGCGCAAGTCGCTTCAATTACACTTCAGCAGAACGATGACGCACGTCCGGTCATCGAGGCCATCATCGCCGACAATCCGGGCGTGCGCGTGCTCAACATGCCGGGCGCCGTCAAGCTCGATTGCGACGATGAGATCGTCGTCAACCGGGCCTCGGTCGAGCAGCGCCTCGGCCGCACCTGGGATCCGCAGGAAATCCATCTCGTCATCATCTCCATGGCGGGCAATCTCGACGAGGATGACGACCGCTTCGCCCTCAGCTGGAAACACTAAGAGCCGCAGACAAAAGGAATTCTTTGGGAGGAAATCATGAGCGTCAAAAAGCTCGGTCTGAAACAGCGCTACGCCCATATGACCCGCGGGCTCGATTGGGAAACGAGCTACCAGCCGGTGGAGAAGGTGTTTCCCTACGACAGCTTCGAGGGCATCAAGATCAAGGATTGGTCGGCCTGGGAAGACCCGTTCCGGCTCACCATGGATACGTATTGGAAGTTCCAGGCTGAGAAGGAGCGCAAGCTCTATGCCGTGATCGACAGCTTCGCCCAGAATAATGGGCAGCTCGGACTTTCAGATGCCCGCTATGCCAACGTGCTGAAACTGTTCCTTACGGGCGTTTCGCCGCTGGAATATCAAGCGCATCGCGGCTTCGCTTTCGCAGGCAGGCATATTCGCGGCGTTGGCCCGCGCGTGGCTTCTCAGATGCAGTCGCTCGACGAGTTGCGCCACGCTCAAACCCAGATCCACACGATCAGCCACTACAACAAATTCTTCGACGGCATCTCCGAGTTCCGGCACATGCACGACCGCGTGTGGTATCTCTCCGTGCCGAAATCGTTCTTCGACGATGCCCGCACGGCGGGTCCCTTCGAGTACATGATCGCGATCGGGTTCGCGTTCGAATATGTATTGACGAACCTGCTGTTCGTGCCGTTCATGTCCGGCGCGGCCTATAATGGCGACCTCGCCACGGTGACTTTCGGCTTCTCGGCGCAGTCCGACGAAAGCCGGCACATGACGCTCGGCATCGAGGTCATCAAGTTTCTGCTCGAACAGCACCCGGACAATCTGCCCATCGTGCAGAAGTGGGTCGACAAGTGGTTCTGGCGCGGCCATCGCGTTCTGGGCCTCGTCGCCATGATGATGGACTACATGCTGCCCAAGAAGGTCATGTCCTGGCGCGAAGCCTGGGACATCTACTTCACCGAAGCCGGCGGCTCGCTGTTCACCGATCTCGCGCGCTACGGCTTGCGGGTGCCCAAATATGCGGACATTGCGACCGCCGAAGCCGATCATATCTCGCACCAGAACTGGGCCGTCTTCTACCAGTACACCCACGCGGCGGCGTTCCACACCTGGATGCCGGACAACGAACATCTCGACTGGCTCTCGGAGAAGTATCCGAGCACGTTCGACCGCTATTACCGGCCGCGCTGGGAGATGTGGGCGCGGATGGAGAAGGAAGGCAAGCGCTTCTACAACATGGCGCTGCCGCAGCTCTGCAACACCTGCCAGATCCCGATGGCTTACACCGAGCCGGGCGATCCCACGACCATCGCGTTCCGATCCTCTCAGTTCCAGGGCGAGACCTATCACTTCTGCTCCGACGGCTGCAAAGACATCTTCGACAACGAGCCGGAGAAGTTCGCCCAGAGCTGGCTGCCCGTGCACCAGATCTTCCAGGGCAATTGCGGCGGCGCGACCGTGCCCGACGTGCTCGCCTGGTACAAGATGAACGCTGGCGCGGACAACATGGACTATGTGGGCTCGCCCGATGAGAAGCTTTGGCAGGAATGGCATGCCAAGCAGGCAATGAAAGCCAGCTAAGCCCCAACATCATTGAAGGAATTGAGACATGTCCGTTATCGCCATCACGCCGGACTACGGCCAAAAAGTTGAATACCGCGACCAAGAAAAGAACTTCCACGGGAATTGGCTGATCTATGTCCACTGGGAGAAGCATCTCTCGTTCTGCTCGGCGCTAGCCTTTCCGCTGCCGCCCGCGATGCCGTTCGGCGCTTTCGTCAATGAAGTGGTGAAGCCGCACTACGCGGCCCACCCAGATGCCGAAAGGGTCAATCGGGCGGAGACCGTTTGGACCGTCGATGGCCGCAATGTCACCCCGCAGCCCGATAAATCGCTCGCCGAAAATGGCCTTCACCATAAGTCGCTTGTGCGCTTCTGGACGCCGGGATTCGACGGCTTCCGCGGCTCTGCAAGCTGAAGACCCCCTCACCCCAACCCTCTCCCCAAGGGGAGAGGGAGTTAGCTGCGGCCCATTCTAAAGCGGAGAGGCTGCTTCAGGCGTTCCCTCTCCCCTTGGGGAGAGGGACAGGGTGAGGGGGTCTTCCCTCCCACTCCAGTTAAACAGGAAGGACGCGCTTTAACCGGCGCTGCAGGACGAAGACAGTGAGCCACACTCTGACTATAGAGCCGTTGGGAGAGACCGTCGAAGTTGCGGACGGGCAGACGATGCTCGATGCCTGCTTGCGGGCTGGCATTTATCTGCCTCACGCCTGCGGTCACGGCCTTTGCGGCAGCTGCAAGGTCGACGTGCTGGAAGGCGGCGTCGACCACGGCGGCGCCTCTTCCTTCGCGCTCATGGACTTCGAGCGCGAGTGCGGAAAAACGCTCGCCTGCGCGGCATCGCTTACAAGCGATGTCACCATCGAGGCCGATATCGAACCCGACCCCGATGCGCGCCGGATCCCGGTGCGGGACTTCAAGTCGCAAGTCGCTGCGGTCGAAGACTTGACCCGCGATGTAAAGCTGATCCGGCTCGCGCTCAACGGCAGTCCCATCGACTTTCAGGCTGGGCAATTCATCAGCCTCAACATTCCCGGCGTTGAGGGGTCGAGGGCCTTTTCGCTCGCGAACCCGCCCCAGCAGGCCTCGGAAATCGAGCTGCAGGTCCGGCTCGTCGAAGGCGGCAAGGGCACGGCGTATCTGCACAAGCAACTGAAGCTTGGCGACCAGCTCACGTTCAGCGGCCCCTTTGGCCGGTTCCTCGTGCGCAAATCGCTCGGCGGCCCGCTCCTGTTTTTGGCCGGCGGCACAGGCGTTTCGAGCCCCCGCTCGATGATCCTCGACCTTCTTGCCGAAAGGTACGAGGACAAAATCGTCCTGATCCATGGCGTCCGCGGCCAAGCAGATCTCTATGGGCGCGAAGAATTCGAGCAGCTGGCGCGGCAGCACCCAAACTTCACTTATGTAGCTGCCCTTTCCGCCGAACCCGCGAACAGCAGCTGGCAGGGCGAGCGCGGTTTCGTTCACGAGGTTGCCCAGCGCCTATTCAAGAACTCGTTCGAGGGCCAGACGGCCTATCTTTGCGGGCCGCCGCCAATGATCGATGCCTGCATCGACGCACTCATGCAAGGGCGCCTGTTCGAAAAGCACATTTTCCTGGAACGGTTCCTAACGCAAGGCGATGCGGCAGGGCGCCCTAAGAGCCCCGTGTTCAGGAGGCTCTAGGCATGACGCGCTACACCATTACAATTCCAGGTGCTGGAAGCACCCAATGCGCAGACGACGAGCGCGTGATCGTCGCTCTGGAGCGCGCGCAAGGCTTCGGCCAATTGCGCAACCTGCCCTGCCGCCTGCCGGTTGGATGCCGCCGCGGCGGCTGCGGCGTGTGCCGGGCACGCGTGATCGAAGGGACATATCGCAAAGCCCCTATGAGCCGCGCTCACATTTCGGCGGAAGACGAGGAGAACGGCCTGATCCTCGCCTGTGCCGTCTACCCGCTGTCCGACCTTTCCCTGGTTTTGGAAGGGCGGGCGGGAACAACAACAAGGCCGCAATGTCAAGTGGAGGAATAATTAGATGGCAATGTCAGGGATTCTCCGGCCAGGCTTCGCTCAGCTACGCGTGCTCGACATGCCCGCTGCGATTGACCATTACTGTAAGCGCGTAGGCTTTCACCAAGTAACGGAAGGCCCAGACGGCCGCGTCTACCTCAAATCGGCCGACGAGTTCGATCATCATTCGATCGTGCTGCGCCGCGCCGATTCCGCGGGCATCGACGTCATGGCCTTCAAGTGCCTTGAGGACGCCGACCTCGACCGGTTCGAAAAGGCAGTCGCAGAGTACGGCTACCCCGTCGACCGTGTACCCGCCGGCGAGCAGCCTGGCCTTGGCCGGCGCATTGGCTTCACCATTACCTCGGGCCACCGTATTGAGCTTTATGCGCATGCGGATATGTCCGATCCGAAGCCCCGCATGCATAACCCGGATGTGTGGGAAATCCCGCCCCATGGCATGCGTGCCCGCCGCTTCGATCATGCCCTCCTCTACGGGCCGCACATCGAGAAAAACCTCGACTTCTTCACCAAGGTTTTGGGCTTTAGCTGCGCCGAGCGCGTCGATATGCCCGACGGCCTGCTCGCGATCTGGCTGACGGTTGGGATGAAGGCGCACGACCTTGCCTTCGTGAAATATCCCGAGCCGGGCAAGCTGCATCACATCGCTTTCGAGCTTGAAAACTGGAACGATGTCGGCAACGCCGCGGACATCCTGACCCGGTACGACATTTCGGTCGACATTGGCCCAACCCGGCATGGCATCACGCGCGGCCAGACGATTTACTTCTTCGACCCGTCGGGCAACCGCAATGAAGTTTACGCCGGCGGGTACTCCTACTATCCAGACCTGCCGACCCGCACCTGGGACGAGACGCAAATCGGCAAGGGCATCTTCTATTACGAGCGGAAGCTGAACGACGCCTTCCTCTCTGTCGTGAGCTAAGTATCTTGGGGGGCGATCCATACCAAGGTTCCGCCCCTCATCCTGTCCTTCTCCCCATGGGAGAAGGGACCCCTGAACTATCCGCAGCGAGAGTTCTGGCGTTTACTCTCCCATCCGCATCCGCTTGCGGATGCGGACACTCGAGCGGCAAGCTCGCCGAGGCGAGCTTGCTGGGAGAGGGACAGGGTGAGGGGCGGAACGTTGCGGGTATCGCTCCTCCCCATCGACCACAAGGCTACCGAATAGGGAAAAACTTATGGGCATTACCATCAGGAAAGACTCCATCGCGTCCAGCGCCGCGCTCAAAGCGGTGATTGCGGCGGTCGCGCATGGCCAGTCTACGGGCCAGGCGGTGGTCGCCGCCGCCGTTGACCCAAGCGGGGACACCATCGCGTGCCTTCGCGCGGATGGCGCCTTCTCTGCGTCGGCCGGGATCGCAATGGACAAGGCATACACAGCCGCAGTCTTCGGCATCTCGACCGACGAGCTTTGCGCGGCTCTCGAACATCGCGAGGTCTTGCGCGAAGGCATCGCACTTCGTCCAAGGGTGATCCTTTTCGGCGGCGGCCTGCCCATCGTCGAGGATGGCCGCGTGATCGGCGCGATCGGCGTGTCCGGCGGCTCCGAGGACGGCGACAGGTCCTGCGCCGCAGCGGGCCTTGCAGCGCTGGGGCTTGGCTCCGCCGCTTAGGGCGAATTTACATTGAAACGAGCAGGCAATTGGGAAAACGGATGACGGTTCACCAGGTTAATCAGCCACGCGCGCATGACGTATCCAGGGCACGGCGCAACGCCGCGCACTTCATCGACGGCGCGTTCACACAAGGTACGACCGGAAAAAGCTGGCAGAACCGTTGCCCGTTGGACAACAGCGTAATTGGCAGCGTTCCCGAAGGCGGCAGGGCTGAGGTGGATGCGGCGGTGAAGGCCGCCCGCGCCGCGCTTGACGGTCCCTGGGGCGAACTGACCGTCGCCGAGCGGACCGGGCTTCTGGGGCACGTGGCGGACGAGATCAATCGCCGCTTCGACGACTTCCTGGAAGCGGAATGCCTCGATACCGGCAAGCCCATGAGCCTTGCCAGCCACGTCGACATCCCGCGCGGCGCCGCGAACTTCAAAATGTTCGCCGATGTCGCCAAGACGATTTCGACCGAGTGCTTCCAGATGCCAACACCCGATGGCAAGGGCGCGATCAACTACGCGTCGCGCCGCCCGAAGGGCGTGATCGCCGTCATCTCCCCTTGGAACCTGCCGCTCCTCTTGATGACGTGGAAGGTTGGCCCGGCGCTGGCGCTCGGCAACACGGTGGTAGTGAAGCCCTCCGAGGAAACGCCGCTCTCCGCGACCCTTCTTGGCGAAGTCATGAACAAGGTAGGCGTTCCGAAGGGCGTCTATAACGCCGTCCACGGCTTCGGACCCGATTCCGCCGGCGAGTTCTTGACCCAGCATCCGGGCGTCAACGGCATCACCTTTACTGGCGAGACGCGGACGGGCGAGGCGATCATGCGCCAGGCCGCGCACGGCATCCGCCAGGTCTCGTTCGAACTCGGCGGAAAAAATCCGGCACTGATCTTCGCGGATGCGGACCTCGACAAGGCCATCGAGGGCACGATGCGCTCGGCCTTTTCCAACTGCGGCCAGGTTTGCCTTGGCACCGAGCGGATTTATGTCGAGCGGCCTTTGTTCGAAGTCTTCGTTGCCCGTCTGAAACACGGCGCTGAACAGCTCCGCCCCGGACGGCCCGAAGATCCCGAAACCAATCTTGGCCCCCTCATCAGCCAGGAGCACCGCGCCAAGGTGCTTTCCTATTATAAAAGGGCCGTCGAAGAGGGCGCAACGGTCGTGACCGGCGGCGGCGTGCCCGATATGCCTGCCGGATTGGCGGAGGGGAGTTGGGTTCAGCCCACCATTTGGACCGGCCTCCCCGACACGGCGACAGTGGTGAACGAGGAGATCTTCGGGCCCTGCTGCCATATCCGCCCTTTCGACACGGAAGAGGAAGCGATCAAGCTCGCGAACAGCACGCCCTACGGCCTCGCCGCCGCGGTGTGGACGGAAAACCTGAGCCGCGCGCACCGGATCGCCGCCAAGATGGACGTAGGCATCTGCTGGGTGAATTCCTGGTTCCTGCGCGATCTGCGCACGGCCTTCGGGGGTGCCAAGGCATCGGGCATCGGCCGCGAAGGCGGCGTGCATTCGCTCGACTTCTATACCGAGCTCACGAATGTCTGCATCAAACTCTAACTCCGCAGCGCCGGCCCCGCGAAGGCGGGGAGCCACGGTAACCGCATGCAAAGGCGATATTTGTTGAAACTGACATGGATTCCCGCTTTCGCGGGAATGACGCAACAACAGGACGATTGAAGCATGGTGAAAACTCCGCAGGCCCAGATCGAGGCGGCCGCAGCACTGCTCTTCGAGGCGGCGCGCACGGGCCAGCCTTGCGAGCCCGTTCGCACTTCGATCGGGGATGGCGATCTTGACGGCGCCTACGCGGCGCAGACGATAAATACCAAGCGCGCCCTCGATGCCGGCCGCCGGCTGGTGGGCCGCAAGATCGGGCTCACCTCGCTCGCCGTGCAGAAGCAGCTTGGCGTGCATCAACCCGATTACGGCATGCTGTTCGCCGATATGGCGCGCGGCGATGGCGAGGAGATTTCCGTCCGCGACGTCATGCAGGCGAAGGTGGAGGCGGAGATCGCTTTCGTGCTCGGCCGCGATCTTGCCGGCGAGCAGCTCACTTTCGCCGATCTTCATCGCGCCATCGAATACGCACTCCCCGCAATCGAGATCGTCGGCTCGCGGATCAAGAACTGGGACATCAAGATCACCGACACCATCGCCGATAACGCCTCGTCCGGCCTTTACGTGCTGGGCTCCCGCCCCTGCCGGCTCGAGGCCTTCGATCCGCGCCTTGCCGGCATGGCGATGGAGAGGCGGGGCGAGCCGGTCTCCGTGGGCGCCGGCGCCGCGTGCATGGGCAGCCCGCTCAACGCGGCGTTGTGGCTGGCCAAGGTCATGGCGCGCGCGGGCAGCCCTCTCAAAGCCGGCGACACCATTCTTTCCGGTGCATTGGGGCCTATGGTGGCGGTCGCACCCGGCGATGTTTTCGACGCTCGAATCAATGGCCTCGGCTCCGTCCGGGCCGCATTCTCGAAGGAATAGGCAATGGCCAAAATCAAATGCGCGATCATCGGTTCGGGCAATATCGGCACCGATCTGATGATCAAGGTGATGCGTACCTCAAAGCACCTCGAAATGGCGGCGATGGTTGGGATCGACCCCGCATCCGATGGCCTCGCGCGCGCTTCCCGCATGGGCGTGCCCGTGACCGCGGAGGGCATCGAGGGCCTGACCAAGTTGCCAAACTACAAAGACATCGGCGTGGTTTTCGATGCCACCTCGGCCAAGGCGCATATCCGCAACAATGAGATCCTGCAGCGCGGCGGCAAAAAGGTCATCGACTTGACCCCAGCAGCCATCGGGCCATTCACGATCCCGGTCATCAACGGCGAGGCCAATATCGATGCGGCCAACGTGAATATGGTGACCTGTGGCGGACAGGCGACTATTCCGATGGTGTACGCGGTACGGCGCGTTTCCGAACGGCTCATTTATGGCGAGATCGTCGCTTCCATCTCGTCGAAATCCGCCGGACCCGGCACGCGCGCCAATATCGACGAATTCACGGAGACGACCTCCAAGGCCATCGAGATACTGGGCGGCGCCGAGCGCGGCAAGGCGATCATCATCCTGAACCCCGCCGAGCCGCCGCTCATCATGCGCGACACGGTCATGACGCTCTCGCAGGGCGGAAGCCGCGAAGCGATTGAAAAGTCGGTCGAAGATATGGCGGCCGAGGTCCGCAAATACGTGCCCGGCTACCGGCTCAAGCAGAAGGTGCAGTTCGAGCACATCGGCGATAACAACCCGGTGCGCATTCCTGGCATCGGCCTCTCCTCCGGCCTCAAGACCACCATCATGCTCGAAGTCGAGGGTGCTGCGCACTACCTCCCGGCCTATGCGGGCAATCTCGACATCATGACATCCGCCGCACTTGCCACGGCCGAGCGCTGGGCAAGCAAAACTCTCGCGAAGGAGGCTGCGTAATGGCCCGTCCGAATCCGAATAAGCTTTTCATCCAGGACGTGACCCTGCGCGACGGCATGCACGCGCTGCGGCATCGCTACACGCTGGAACAGGTGCGCAAGATCGCGGCGGCGCTCGATGCGGCCAAGGTGGACGGCATCGAAATCTGCCATGGCGACGGGCTCGCCGGCTCGGCCTTCAACTATGGCTTCGGCCTCCATGACGATGCCGAGTGGATCGCCGCCGTCGCGGAAGAGGTGAAGCACGCGCTGGTGACGGTACTGATTCTGCCCGGCATCGCCACGGTGCACGATCTGAAAGCCGCTTACGATGCCGGCGCGCGCAGCGTCCGCGTTGCCACGCATTGCACCGAGGCGGACGTCTCGAAGCAGCATATCGAGGCGGCCCGTAACATGGGCTTCGATACGGTCGCCTTCCTCATGATGGCGCATATGATCCCCACCGGAGCCCTCGTGGAGCAGGCGAAGCTGATGGAGAGCTACGGCGCCGAGTGCGTTTATGTAACCGATTCCGCCGGCGCACTCCTGCCCGCGCAATATAGCGAGCGGGTTCGCGCTTTCCGCGACGCTCTCAAGCCTGAAACTGAGGTTGGCGTCCACTGCCACCATAACCTTACTCTGGGCGTGGCCAACACCGCGGCCGGCATCGAGGCGGGCGCCGTGCGCGCCGACGCCTCGCTCGCGGGCCAGGGGGCGGGCGCCGGCAACGCGCCGCTCGAAGCGCTCGTCGCCGTGCTCGACCGCATGGGCATCGAGACGGGCTGCGACCTGTTCAAGCTGATGGACGCGGCGGACGATCTGGTGCGCCCGCTGCAAGACCGGCCCGTGCGCGTCGACCGCGAGTCGCTGTCGCTCGGCTATGCCGGCGTCTATTCGAGCTTCCTCCGTCACGCGGAAAATGCGTCCAAGGTTTACGGCGTCGATACGCGCGAGATACTCGCCGAGCTCGGCCGGCGCCGCATGGTTGGCGGCCAGGAAGACATGATCGTCGACGTGGCGCTCGATATCCTCAAGCAGCGTGGAGAGGCCGCATGACCGCCCTTGCCGAATTCGCCCGTATCCTTGACGATGCCGCGCGCACCGCAACCGCCGTTCCACAGCTCACGGAAGAGCATCCAAACCTGACGGTCGAGGATGCTTATGCGATCCAGGCGCTTTCCATGGGCCGGCGCTACGATCGCGGAGAGCGCCGCGTAGGCGTGAAGATGGGCCTGACCTCGCGCGCCAAGATGCAGCAGGTTGGCGTCTCCGAAGCGGTTTGGGGCCGGCTGACGAGTGCCATGCGCTTGACCGAAGGCGGCGATCTAATCCGCGCCCGCTATGTGCATCCCCGCGCCGAGCCGGAAATCGCGTACATCATAGGCAAGCCGCTCTCCGGCGATGTCTCGCCCGCAGAGGCGCTTGCCGCGGTCGAAGCTGTGGCCCCGGCGGTCGAGATCATCGACAGCCGCTTCCGCAATTTCAAATTCACGCTGCCCGATGTGGTTGCGGATAACGCCTCCTCGTCCGGCTTTATCCTCGGGGCCTGGGCGAAACCGGACGCGGATGTGAGCAACACCGGCATTGTCATGGAGGTGGATGGGCGGCCGGTGCAGATCGGTTCAAGCGCCGCGATCCTGGGCAACCCGATCCGCTCGCTCGTGGCCGCCGCGCGCGCGGTTGCGCAAGCCGGTGAAGCGCTTGAGCCGGGCGACATCGTACTGGCAGGCGGTGCCACCGCCGCACATCCCCTGACACCTGGAGAGCATGTCCGCACTTGGTTCCAGGATCTGGGCAGCGTATCGTTTAGCGCGGTTTAGAGCCTATCCGCTTTTGATGGAATCAAAAGCGGGGCTCTAAGTCTTTGTTTAATCGTGCGTCTTATCGGAAAAACCGCTCACACCTCCGGGTCAAGCCCGAAGGCATGCTTTTTCCGGACGCACTCTAGGGGATCGACGGATGCCGATTATCGACATTACGCTGCTCGAAGGGCGCTCCCAGGAGCAGAAGCAAAAGCTTGTAGAAAGGGTTACCGATGCCGCGGTGGAAACCCTCGGCGCGCCAAGGGATACTGTCCGGATCATTTTGCGGGAGGTACCCAAACACCACTTTGCCGTCGGGGGCGTGTTCAAGGGCAAGCCGGAATCTTCTTGAGCCATCCGCTCAACTTCCGCTTCCGTGTCCCAAATCGCCGCAAATCGTACCGGACGCCAACTCCTCGCTTTTGGGCGGAAATGGGGCGCATCTTCCCCATTGCGGCCACATTGGAAAACTAGTTAGCCCTCATCGAATTGGAGGGTATGGCGATGTTCAGTGTCCGGCGCGGGCTGCTCGCAATTGCGGTTGCATATCTGTTGGTTGGGGCGGGGCCGGACGCGCAGGCCCAGCAGGGCGGCGGCGCCGCGGCAGCCGGAGCCTTTTTCGACATGATGGCGCGGTTGCGCGGCCAAGGAGGATATTCTCCGGCCGGCCCTTATAGCCCGGAACCCCTTGGTCAAGGCCCGGGCACGCAGGGCCTGCTCATGCAGGCGGGCTTCTTTGGCGGAGGCTCTGAAGCGGAGAACCCCCAAGCCATGTGGCAGCAGGAGCAACGGGATTTAAAGGAAGGCAGGCTTCGCGAGGCCATCGCCCTTGCTGAGCGGCTGTTGGTCATTGTCAGGAGCCGCCTGGGCGAAAACAATCCGGACACTTACCGTATGCTCGGCAATCTGGCGATGTTGTATTCGACCGTGAGCCGCTTCTCCGAGGCCGAGACAATGCACGCGCGCGCCATTCACGGGCTGGAAATGACCCTGGGCGCGAACCACCCCAACACGCGGCTGGAATTGGGAAACCTCGCCTGGCTTTATTTGGAGATGGGCCGCTACCGCGAAGCCGAGGCTACTTACAAGCGCGCGCTGGCGGGAGCGGAGAGCATGACGGCCGCCAAAGACGAGTTCACGCTGCGATCGTATTTCGGCTTAGGGACGGTATACGCCCGTCAAGGCCGCTATCGGGAGGCGGAGGATTTGACCAAGCAAGCCCTGCTGTCGAGCGAACGCGCGCTAGGCAAGGAGCACGTTGCGACGATCGACGCGGTCAACGCCCTTCAGATGGTTTACGAGTATGAAGGCCGCTTCGATGAGTCCCAGGCGCTCCTGCTTCGCGCGCTCGCCGCGAGCGAGCGGGTGCGGGGCAAGAACCATCCTGGGACGATCCTGCTCGTCTACAATCTCTCCCGTCATTATTTCGAAGAGGGCAAGTACGATCTCGCCGAGCCTCCCGCCAAGCGTGCGCTGGCGGCAATCGGGCGGATTTTGGGCAAGGACGATTTCAGATACGTCATGAGCCTCGAAAATCTGGCCTTGCTGTACGTTAACACGGGCCGTCTCAAGGAGGCCGAGCCGCTTCATTTGCAGGCGCTGGAAATCGCCGAGCGCGTTATCGGCAAGGACACTTACTTAACCCTTTCGATTGTGAACCAACTGGCGGAAAACTATATGCAACAGGGCCGTTTCGCCGAGGCAGACACTCTGTTTCAGCGTGTGCGCCTCAGCGAAACGGCGCGCATGGTGGGCATGGAGCATCCCGGTGCGATCGACAACCTCGGCGATCTGGGGGAGCTGAATTTCGCTCAGGGCAACAACCGCCAGGCGGTGGAATACTGGCGGCGCAGCACCAGCGCCGCAATCCAGCGTACCGAGAGGCGCGCGGATGACACGGGGCAGGCCCTGACGGGCAAGAGCAGAAGCGAGACACAGCGCGTATCCCGCCAGTTCCAGGGGCTCGTCAAGGCAGCCTACCGCCTGACATCCGAAGGCAAGGCGCCCGATGCCGCCCTCGCCGGCGAAATGTTCCAAACGGCGCAATGGGCAATTCGCTCCGAGGCGGCGCAATCTCTCGCGCAGATGGCGGCGCGCGGTGCCGCTGGCAATCAGGCACTCGCCAATCTGGTCCGCGATCGCCAAGATCTGATGACAAAGTGGCTCGCGCACGACAAGCAGCGCAACGAAGCGCTGAGCCAGCCGCCCGCGCAGCGCAACTCCCAGGGGGAAGCTGAGAACCAGGCGGCGCTGACCGCGCTTCGCAAGCGCATCGCCGATATCGACAGGCGTCTCGCAGAGGAGTTTCCGGACTATTCGTCGCTGGTGAACCCGATGCCGCTGACCGTGGAGGAGGTGCAGGCTCAGCTCGGCCCGGACGAGGCGCTGGTGTTTTTCTTCGATACGCAGGAGCTGAAGCCGGCGCCGGAGGAAACGTTCGTCTGGGCCATAACCCGCAACGAGGCGCGCTGGGTGCGCGCCGGGCTGGGCACGGCGGCGATTGCCCGCGAGGTGCAAGCGTTGCGCTGCGGGCTCGACGCAGCGGCGTGGAGGACGGCGGACTGCGCCGGCCTGACCGGCCAGAACTACGATCCGTCAAACGAACAGGGCATCTTCGCGCTGCCCTTCGACCATGCCCGCGCGCACCGGCTCTACAAGACGCTGTTCGGTCAGGTGGAAGACATCGTCAAAGGCAAGCAGTTGCAGATTGTGCCGTCGGGCGCGCT
>JBKQNN010000304.1:0-5186 GCA_052145975.1 Rhodomicrobium sp.
CTTCAAGGCAAGCAAAAGAAGAGCGGCGAGGAAAAACCCGAACAGCGGAGAAAGAAGGAGCGAATAGCCAATTTTCGTCGCTTGGCTCCAATCGACACCCGAGGTTCCGTCCCGGCCGCGCAGCAGCGCGTTCGCGATACCGACGCCGATGATGGAGCCGATCAGAGTATGCGACGAGGAGGCAGGCAAGCCAAGCGCCCAGGTGCCGAGGTTCCAGACGATCGCGGCGACGAGGAGGGCGAAGACCATCGCGAAACCCGCGCTGGAACCGACCTGCAGAATCAACTCAACCGGCAGCAGCGAGACGATGGTGAACGCAACGAGGCCGCCCGACACAAGCACGCCGGCGAGGTTCCATAAGCCGGACCAAACGACCGCGACCTGGGGCGGCAGCGAATGCGTGTAGATGACGGTGGCAACGGCGTTTGCGGTGTCGTGAAAGCCGTTCACAAACTCGAAGCCGAGCGCGACGAAAAGCGCCCCGCCAAGAAGAACGAAAGGCAGATAGGTCGTAACCGGAACGCTGGTTTCCTGGACATCGCTATACAGCTTGTAGGCTGTATAGAGCAGGCCTCCGGCCAAGAGCAGGATGAAAAGGATGGCGGTTGCGGGGCCGGATTTTTGGTTGAGATCGGGTTTCGACGATACCTCGGCGGGTATCGGTACGGCAATATCGGACATGGGAACACCTCCAGAAGCACAGCCCCTAAGGTATGCCGGCGGTACATGACAGGTTCATGAAGCCTATGCCGGAACGCCGCAATTCAGCTAAAAGCCGGCCGTTTCCGTCATCGCGAGTTTCACACCGGCCGGGGCGGCCGGCGCTGCTGGATGAGACCCGAAGACCCCCTCACCCTGTCCCTCCCCCCGCACGCTCGCCAAGGCGAGCTTGCATCTCAGCGTGGCCGCATCCGCAAGCGGATGCGGCTGGGAGAGGGAGTTACGCCGCAGCCGTTGAGAGGGCGTCCCCTCTCCCCTCGGGGAGAGGGACAGGGTGAGGGGGGACTTCTTTTTCACCCCGCAAATTAGAGGGATACCCCCATGACAGCTCCTCGCGTTCTCATCGCGGACAAGCTTTCCCCCGCCGCGTCACAGATCTTTACCGATCGCGGCATCGAGACGGACACCAAGATTGGCCTCGACAAGGACCAGCTTGCGGAAATCATCGGCCAGTATGACGGCCTTGCCATCCGTTCCGCCACCAAGGTAACGGAGAAGGTCCTGGCCAAGGCGGGCAACCTCAAGGTCGTCGGCCGCGCCGGCATCGGCGTCGACAATGTCGATATCCCCGCCGCGACAGCCCGCGGCATTATCGTCATGAACACCCCGTTCGGCAATTCCATCACCACCGCCGAGCACACCATCGCATTGATGATGGCGCTCGCCCGCCAGATCCCCGAGGCCGACCGCTCGACCCAAGCCGGCAAATGGGAAAAGTCGAAATTCATGGGCGTCGAGGTCACGTCCAAGACGCTTGGCGTTATCGGTTGCGGCAATATCGGCTCCATCGTTGCCGGCCGGGCGCAGGGCCTCCACATGAAGGTCATCGCCTACGATCCGTTCCTGAGTCCCGAGCGCGCGCTCGATCTGGGCGTCGAGAAGGTCGATCTGCCGGAGCTGTTCCGCCGCGCCGACTTCATCACGCTGCACACGCCGATGACCGAGAAGACCCGCAACATCGTCAATGCGGAGTCCATCGCGACCATGAAGAAGGGCGTGCGCATTATCAACTGCGCGCGCGGCGGGCTGATCGTCGAAGCGGCGCTGGCGGAGGCGATCAAGGCCGGCCACGTCGCGGGCGCCGCCATCGACGTGTTCGAGGTCGAGCCGGCCAAGGAAAACCCGCTGTTTGGCTTGGCCAACGTGATCTGCACGCCGCATCTGGGTGCCAGCACCGGCGAGGCGCAGGAAAACGTCGCCCTTCAGGTCGCCGAGCAGATGGCCGATTATCTGCTGCAGGGCGCAATCTCGAACGCGGTGAACTTCCCCTCGATCAGCGCCGAGGAAGCGCCGAAGCTGAAACCCTTCGTGAGGCTCGCCGAGCAGCTCGGCTCCTTCGCCGGCCAGCTCACCGAGACGGCGCCCGGGATGATCCGGCTCGAATATGCGGGCGACGTGGCGGAGCTGAACACCAGGGCGCTCACCTCAGCCGCCGTCGTCGGCGCGCTCAGGCCGCAGCTGCAGGACATCAACATGGTGTCCGCGCCCATCATCGCCAAAGAGCGCGGCATCCAGGTCGAAGAAGTCCGCCGCGGCCAGGAAGGCGCCTACGAGACCTATGTGCGCGTGACGCTAAAGACCGCGAATGGCGACCGCGCCGTGGGCGGCACGGTGTTCTCGGACGGCAAGCCGCGCCTCATCCAGGTCAACAAGATCGCGCTCGATGCGGAGTTCTCGCCCAACATGCTCTATACGGAGAATGCGGATAAGCCGGGCCATATCGGCGCGCTCGGCACGCTGCTCGGCAACGAGGGCGTGAACATCGCGACGTTCAACCTGGGGCGCGAGGAGCCGGGCGGCAAGGCCATCGCGCTGGTGAGCGTCGACGAGCGCGTGGAGGAAAGTGTGCTCGCCAAGGTGCGCGCGCTGCCGTATGTGGTGCTTGCTTCGCGGCTGAGTTTTTAGCCAAACTGCCACCGGCCCGCTCTTCCTCCGTCCGAGGACAGCGCGGGCCCTTTGTTTTGCCTTTCCGGCCGGCAGTTGCAAACCAGATGCGCAGCCGCTGACCGAAGAAGACTTTAATTCAGGCAAGCTAAAGCGAACGCCTCAATTCAAGATCATTCGCCGGGCGCTCGGTCTTAGCCAGGAAGAGTTTGCGGCACGCTTTCATATTCCCGTTGGAACGCTTCGCGACTGGGAGCAAGGCCGTAGCGAGCCCGGCGCACTGGGCCGCGCATATCTTACCGTTATCGCATGCAAACCGGAAATGGTTCGCGATGCTTTGGCATCAAAACATGCTGAACGGCAATTCCGATCGTGAACACTATAGGCAAATAAGGCCACCTAAAAGGGGCGGCCTTATGCAAATGCGGTATTTCCTGCCGGTTAGTCTTCGGGTTGCTCCGCCGCGTGCTGCTCGGTCGAAGCGACTTCCTTGCCGGTCTTCTGGTCGATGCCCTTCATCGCCAGCCGGACCTTGCCGCGATCGTCGAAGCCCATGACCTTCACATAGACCTCGCTGCCCTCTTTGAGGATCTCGGAGGCGTGTTTCAGGCGCCGGTCGGCCATTTGCGAGATGTGCACGAGGCCGTCGCGCGCGCCGAAGAAGTTCACGAAGGCGCCGAACTCGACGATCTTCACGACCTTGCCCTTATAGATCTGCCCCACCTCGGGCTCGGACGCGATCATCTTGATGCGGTTGATGGCATCCTTGATCGAGTTCAGGTTCGCCGCCGCGATCTTCACGGTGCCGTCGTCGGAGATATCGATCTTCGCGCCGGTCTCCTCGACGAGCCCGCGGATGACCGAGCCGCCCGAGCCGATCACCTCGCGGATTTTATCCGTCGGGATGGTGATGGTCTCGATGCGTGGCGCATGCTCGCCCAATTCGGTGCGGGCAGAGCCGAGCGCTTTGGTCATCTCGCCCAGGATGTGCATGCGGCCGCCGCGCGCCTGATCGAGGGCGGTCTTCATGATCTCCGTGGTGATGCCAGTGATCTTGATGTCCATTTGCAGCGCGGTAACGCCTTTCGAGGTTCCGGCAACCTTGAAGTCCATGTCGCCGAGGTGATCCTCGTCGCCGATGATGTCGGAGAGGACCGCTACGCCGTCAGCCTCCTTGATGAGGCCCATGGCGATGCCCGCGACTGGGGCCTTCAGAGGAATGCCCGCATCCATCATCGCCAGCGAGGCGCCGCAAACGCTCGCCATCGACGAGGACCCGTTCGACTCGGTGATCTCGGAGACCACGCGGATCGTGTATGGGAAGCTCTCGGTGTCGGGCAGCATCGGATGCACCGCGCGCCAGGCGAGCTTGCCGTGGCCGATTTCGCGCCGGCCGGGCGAGCCCATGCGGCCCACCTCGCCGACCGAGTAGGGCGGGAAATTATAATGCAGCAGGAAGGTTTCCTTGTAGGTGCCTTCGAGCGAGTCGATCCATTGCTCGTCCTCACCCGTGCCGAGGGTCGCTACCACCAGCGCCTGCGTCTCGCCGCGCGTAAAGAGCGCCGAGCCGTGCGTGCGCGGGATCACATGGACCTGGCAATCGATGGGCCGGACCGTTACCAGGTCGCGCCCGTCGATGCGCTTGCCCGTCTTGAGAATGCTCGAACGGACGACGTTCTTCTCGATTTCCTTGAAGGCGTCGGCGAGCTTCACCTTATCGATCACGCTCGATTCCGCCGTGATGAGCTCGGCCATGGCCTTCGCCTTCGCCTCGCCGACCTTGTTATTGCGGTCCTGCTTGCTCGCGATCTGGAACGCCTTCTTGAGGTCGCGCTCGCAGAGCTTTTTGACCTTGGCCTCGAACTCGTTCTTCGTCTCGGGAACGTCCCAAGGTTCCTTCGCCGCCGCCTCGGCAAGGCTTATGATTGCGTCGATGACGGGCTTGTAGGCTTCCTGGCCGAACACGACGGCGCCCAGCATCACTTCCTCGGAAAGCTCCTTGGCTTCCGATTCGACCATCAGCACCGCGTCGGCCGTGCCGGCCACGACGAGGTCGAGCTCGGTGCTTTCCATTTGGTCGACGGTCGGGTTCAGGATGTATTGGCCCTTCGCATAGCCAACTCTCGAAGCGGCTATCGGCCCAAGGAAAGGCAGGCCGGAAAGGGTGAGCGCCGCGGAAGCCGCCACCATCGCAACGATGTCGGGATCGTTCTCCATGTCGTGGGAGAGCACGGTGATGACGATCTGCGTCTCGTTCTTGAAGCCCGGCGCGAACAGCGGCCGGATCGGACGGTCGATCAGCCGCGATACCAGCGTCTCGTTCTCGCTCGGGCGGCCTTCCCGCTTGAAGTAGCCGCCTGGGATCTTGCCCGCGGCATATGCCTTTTCTTGATAATTGACGGTGAGGGGAAAGAAATCCTTGGCTGGATCGGCATCGCGGTCCGCCACAACCGTGGCAAGCACGGAGGTTTCGCCATATTGCGCGAGCACAGCCGCGTCGGCTTGACGGGCTATGCGCCCCGTCTCAAGCTTAAGTGTGCGGCCGCCCCATTCGATTACTTCCCGGTGTATTTCGAACATCT
>JBKQNN010000305.1:0-14405 GCA_052145975.1 Rhodomicrobium sp.
CGGGCGCTGGTGCAGGGCGTCAACGTGGTGGTGCGGCATCAGAAGCAGTCGCAGCAGCAGGAAGGCGGCAAGATCTCGAAAGAGGCGCCGATCCCCATTTCGAAGATCGCGGTGGAAGACCCGGCAAGCGGGGAGGCATCGCGATATTCGAAATGTGGATCGGCGCCTCTTTCGAGATCTTGCCGCCTTCCTGCTGCTGCGACTGCTTCTGATGCCGCACCACCACGTTGACGCCCTGCACCAGCGCCCGGTTCTCATCCGGGATCACCGACAGCACCTCGCCGCGCTTGCCTTTATCGCGGCCGGCGATCACCACCACGCGGTCGCCTTTCTTAACCTTGAGCTTCGGACGGCTCATTACAGCACCTCAGGCGCAAGGGAGATGATTTTCATATGCTGCTTAGCACGCAGCTCGCGCGGCACCGGGCCGAAAATGCGAGTGCCGATCGGCTCGCGCTGATTGTTGATCAGCACGGCAGCGTTGCTATCGAAGCGGATGGCGCTGCCATCCGGGCGGCGAACCGGGTAGGAGGTACGGACAATAACCGCCTTCATCACCTGGCCCTTTTTTACGCGGCCCTTTGGAATCGCCTCTTTGACGCTGACGACGATCACATCGCCAATCGTGGCCGTGCGGCGCATGGACCCGCCCAGCACCTTGATGCACATGACCCGGCGCGCACCCGAATTATCGGCGACATCCAGATGAGTTTGCATCTGTATCATGTTACTTCACCTTTCAAACGAAGAAGCTTCCCTGGCCCTTCGCGTTCGATTCACTCGGAGGTGGCTTGCGGAGACACTTGGTCCAGCACCACCCATCGCTTATTCTTCGAGACTGGGGGGCATTCCTGGATGCGCACTACGTCGCCTTCGTGGAACTTATTGCCCTCGTCATGCGCATGATATTTCTTGCTCAGGCGCACGGTCTTTTTCAAAACTGGGTGCGTCAGCCGGCGCTCGACCTTAACAACGACCGTTTTGTCGTTCTTGTCCGAGACAACCACACCCTGCAAAACGCGCTTCGGCATCTTCGTTGTCCTTAACTCTGCGCTTCGGCCATGCGCTTCTGGCGCTCGACCGTCTTGATGCGGGCGATGGTGCGGCGCACCTCGCGAACGCGAGCTGTGTTGTTGAGCTGCGCGGTCGCCTTCTGGAACCGCAGGTTGAATTGCTCGCGTTTCAACTTGATGAGTTCATCCTCGAGCTGATCGAGCGTGAAACGGCGGATTTCTTGGATATCCATGGCTGCCCCGCTTACTCCTTAACCGCCGCGATCTCGCCGAGCCGCGCCACCACGCGGGTGCGAATCGGCAACTTCGCGGCGCCGAGCCGCAGCGCCTCGCGGGCGGTATCCTCGCCGACGCCGTCGACCTCGAACATGATCTTGCCGGGCTTCACGCGCGCCGCCCAAAACTCAGGCGAGCCCTTGCCCTTACCCATACGAACTTCGGTCGGCTTTTTCGAAACCGGCAGATCCGGGAAAACCCGAATCCAAACGCGGCCAGCGCGCTTCATCTGGCGCGTAATCGCGCGCCGCGCCGCTTCGATCTGACGCGCGGTAACGCGTTCCGGCTCCATAGCCTTCAGGCCAAAACTGCCAAAGTTAAGCGACGTGCCGCCCTTGGCATTGCCATTCATCCGGCCTTTAAAGGCCTTTCTGAACTTTGTTTTCTTCGGTTGCAGCATCGCTCACACCATTGTCCCAATGCGCCACGCTATTTGCGCCAGCGCTAAACCTTTTCCCTCTCGCGGTCGCGGTCCCGGCCGCCCCGCTCAGGCCTATCGCGATCCCCGCGCTCACGCCGTGGCGGACGTCCGTCCGGCCGGCCGCCGGGTCCGCCGCCTTCCTGGCTCTCCAGCGAAAGCCGCTCTTGCGCCATCGGATCGTGCTCGAGGATCTCGCCTTTAAAAATCCAAACCTTCACGCCGATGATGCCATATGCGGTCTCGGCCTCAGCCGTGCCGTAGTCGATATTCGCACGAAGCGTATGCAGCGGCACGCGGCCGTCCAGATACCACTCCATGCGCGCGATTTCCGCGCCGCCGAGGCGTCCAGAGACGTAGATGCGCACGCCTTGCGCGCCAAGCCGCAGTGCCGATTGCGTCGCGCGCTTCATCGCGCGGCGGAAGGCAACGCGGCGCTCAAGCTGCTGCGCGATGCCTTCGGCGGCAAGCGTCGCATCGAGCTCGGGTTTGCGCACCTCGACGATGTTCAAATAAACTTCCGACGTCGTAAGCTTCGCGAGCTGGCCACGCAGCTTCTCGATGTCGGCGCCCTTCTTGCCGATCAGGATGCCGGGGCGTGCGGTATGCACGGTGACACGGCATTTTTTATGCGGGCGCTCGATCACGACCTTCGAGATGCCGGCCTGGCGCCGCTGCTTCAGGATGAACTCGCGGATGCGGAAATCCTCGTGAAGGAGCTTGCCGTACTCGCCCTTGCCGGCGTACCAGCGGCTATCCCACGTCCGGTTAATTCCGAGCCGGAGTCCGATCGGGTTGACTTTCTGCCCCATTAGGCTTGCTCCTGAACTTCTCTCACAACGACGGTGAGCTGCGAGAAGGGCTTCTCGATCCGGCCCATCCGTCCGCGTGCACGCGCGTGAAAGCGCTTCATCACCAGATTCTTGCCCACAAAGGCTTCGGCGACGACAAGCTGGTCGACATCGAGGCCGTGATTGTTCTCCGCATTCGCAATCGCCGACTGCAGCGTCTTCTTCACGTCCTTGGCGATGCGCTTATGCGAGAAGGTGAGGTCGGCCAGGGCCTTCTCGACCTTCTTGCCGCGGATAAGCTGCGCGACGAGATTGAGCTTCTGCGGGCTCACGCGAAGCGAGCGCGCCACCGCCAGAGCCTCGTTATCCTTGAGCCGCCGCTCGAATTTCGGTTTCGACATGGCTACTTCCTCTTCGCCTTCTTATCGGCGGCGTGGCCGTAATAGGTGCGGGTCGGAGCGAACTCGCCGAATTTATGGCCGACCATATCCTCGGAGACGAGCACCGGGATGTGCTTCTGGCCGTTGTGAACGGCGAAGGTGAGCCCCACGAATTGCGGCAGAACCGTTGAGCGCCGGCTCCAGATCTTGATCGGCGCATTCGATTTCTTATCGCGTGCGGCATCTGCCTTCGCGATCACATAGCCGTCAACGAACGGGCCTTTCCAAACTGAGCGTGTCATCGCTGCCTCTATTTCTTCTTCACGTGGCGGGCCCGGACGATATATTTATCCGTCTTTGGGTTCTTGCGGGTGCGGGTGCCCTTTGTGCCCTTGCCCCACGGCGAAACTGGGTGGCGGCCGCCGGATGTACGGCCTTCGCCGCCGCCATGCGGGTGGTCGACCGGGTTCATGGCGACGCCGCGAACGCTCGGACGCCTACCGAGCCAACGGTTGCGGCCCGCCTTGCCAAGATTCTGGTTCGAATTGTCAGGGTTCGAGACCGCGCCGACGGTAGCCATGCAGTCGGCTTGCACCATGCGCATTTCGCCGGAGTTGAGCCGGAGGATCGCCATACCTTGGTCACGGCCGACAAGCTGGGCGTAGCAGCCGGCAGAGCGCGCGATCTGGCCACCCTTGCCGAGCTTCATCTCCACATTGTGGATGATGGTGCCGATGGGCATGTTCGCCATCGGCATCGCATTGCCGGGCTTCACGTCGACCTTGTGGCCTGAGACGACCTTGTCGCCCGCGTTCAACCGCTGCGGCGCAAGAATGTAAGAGAGTTCGCCATCCTCATATTTCAGGAGTGCGATGAAAGCGGTGCGGTTCGGATCGTATTCCAGCCGCTCAACAGTGGCCGGCACATCGAATTTGCGCCGCTTGAAATCGACGATCCGGTAGGTGCGCTTGTGACCGCCGCCACGCCGCCGGGAGGTGATATGGCCGTGCGCGTTCCGGCCGGCGCTCTCGGAGCGGCCCTCGGTCAGCGCCTTCACCGGCTTGCCCTTCCACAGCTGCGAGCGGTCTACCAGCACGAGCTGCCGCAGGCTCGGCGTTATGGGGTTATATGTTCTCAATGCCATGGCGAATGCGCCCTTACCGAATCTATCTTACAGCCGTGCCGTGATGTCGATCGCCTGGCCCTCTTCGAGCGTCACGATCGCTTTCTTGAAATCGCTCTGGTGGCCTTTCACGCCTTTGAAGCGCTTCGTCTTCCCCTTGCGGATCAGCGTGTTGACGGCCAAGACTTTGACGTTGAACAAACGCTCAACGGCTTCCTTGATCTCGGGCTTCGTCGCGCTCATCGCCACCTTGAAAACAACCTGGCTGTTTTCCGAGGCCATGGTGGATTTCTCGGTTACGAGCGGCGAGCGGATCACGTCGTAGAGTTCTTCCTGCCTCATTTGAACCGCTCCTCCAGCGCTTCGAGCGCAGCGCGCGTCAGCACGAGCTTGTCGCGGCGCAGAATGTCGTAAACGTTGATGCCCTGCACCGGCAGCACATCCACATTCGGGATATTGCGTGCGGCGAGTGCAAAATTGTCCTGCAACGTGGCGCCGTCGATGATAAGCGCATTAGCAAGGCCAAGTCCGCTGAACTTGCCGCGCAGCTGCGCGGTCTTTGGCTCCGCGATCTCCGCCTTGTCGAGCACGATCAGCGCGTTCGACTTCGCCTTAGAGGACAGCGCATGCTTCAAAGCGAGCACGCGAACCTTCTTGGTCAGATCGTGCGCATGGCTGCGCGGAACCGGACCGAAGGCGCGGCCGCCGCCGCGAAACTGGGGCGGCTTGTCATTGCCGTGACGGGCCTGGCCCGTGCCCTTCTGCTTATAAATCTTCTTGTTCGGGCCGTTCACTTCGCTCCGGCCCTTTGCCTTGTGCGTGCCGGCCTGCCGCTTGGAAAGCTGATAGCGCACCATGCGCTGCAGGATGTCTATGCGCGGCTCCAGTGCAAAAACTTCGTCGCTAAGCTCGATGCTTCCGGCGGAGGAGGCATCGAGGGTCATCACATCGGCCTTCATTTCGCCCCCGCTTCCGCGCCTGCGCCGGCGCCGTTATGTTCTGGCTTGCGGAACGCGCCCGGCTTCGGCGCCGCTTCCGGCAGCGGCCGCTTCACGGCATCGCGAAGCAGGACCCAGCCGCCCTTGGAGCCGGGAACAGCGCCGCGAATAAGGATCAGCCCACGCTCAACGTCCGTGCGAACCACCTGCAAATTCTGGGTGGTGACGCGCTCGTCGCCATAGTGGCCGGCCATCTTCTTGCCCGCGAAAGTCTTGCCGGGGTCTTGGCGATTACCGGTCGAGCCATGGCTGCGGTGTGAGACCGAAACACCGTGCGTGGCGCGCAAACCACCGAAATTCCAGCGCTTCATCGCGCCGGTGAAGCCCTTACCGATACTCGTCCCGGTCACGTCGATATATTGCCCGGTAACGAAATGATCCGCCGTCAACTCCGCGCCGACATCGATCAGATTGTCCGGCGTAACCCGGAACTCAACCACCTTCGCCTTCGGCTCGACTTGAGCCTTGGCGAAATGGCCGCGCTGAGCGCGCGTCACGTTCTTAACCTTGCGCGAGCCCGCGCCAAGTTGCACCGCGGTGTAGCCGTTCGCTTCTTGCGTCCGATGCGCAACCACTTGGCAATTATCGAGCTTCAACACCGTGACGGGCACGTGCTCGCCCGCATCGGTGAAGATCCGCGTCATGCCAACCTTCTGTGCCAACAATCCCGATCGCATCGGTATGCCTCAGTCCCTAAAAACTTGCCAATTCCCGGCTGGACGGCCGGGCCCGGCCCGGCCATAACGGCCTAAAGCTTGATCTCGACGTCCACGCCTGCAGCAAGGTCGAGCTTCATGAGCGCGTCCACGGTCTGCGGCGTTGGGTCGACGATGTCGATCAAGCGCTTGTGCGTCCGCATCTCGAACTGCTCACGGCTCTTCTTGTCGATGTGCGGCGAGCGGTTCACGGTGTACCGCTCGATGCGTGTCGGGAGCGGAATTGGCCCCCGTACATCCGCGCCCGTGCGCTTCGCCGTGTTCACGATCTCCTTTGTGGAGGAGTCGAGCACACGATGATCGAACGCTTTCAACCGGATGCGGATCGTTTGACCAGCCATATCTCTCACTCCCAAAAGAAGAGGCGCCCCGCAAGGGACGCCCGCTCCCCAATTCCCTTAGCTACTTTATGATCGCAGCGACAACGCCGGCGCCCACGGTACGGCCGCCTTCGCGGATCGCGAAACGAAGCTTCTCCTCCATCGCGATCGGCACGATGAGCTCGACCTCCATGGAAATATTGTCGCCCGGCATCACCATTTCGGTGCCTTCCGGAAGATGAACCACGCCCGTCACGTCCGTCGTGCGGAAGTAGAATTGCGGGCGATAGTTGGCGAAGAAGGGCGTATGACGGCCGCCTTCTTCCTTCGTCAGAATATAGGCTTCGGCCTTGAACCGCGTATGCGGCGTCACGGTACCGGGTTTGCAAAGAACCTGGCCGCGCTCGACGGCCTCGCGGTCGATACCGCGCAGCAGGCAGCCCACGTTATCGCCGGCCTCACCCTGATCGAGCAGCTTGCGGAACATCTCGACGCCCGTAACGACGCTCTTTACGGTCGGCTTGATACCGACGATCTCGACTTCTTCGCCAACCTTGATGACGCCGCGCTCGATACGGCCGGTCACAACGGTGCCGCGGCCGGAGATCGAGAACACGTCTTCGATCGGCATAAGGAAGGGCTGGTCGCGCGGACGCTCCGGAAGCGGGATGTATTTATCTACCTCTTCCATGAGCTTCCTGATGGCGCCATAGCCAAGCTCGCCCTTGTCTTCCTCGAGGGCCATCTTCGCGGAGCCTTTGACGATCGGAATATCGTCGCCGGGGAATTCGTATTTCGACAGAAGCTCGCGGATTTCGAGTTCGACCAGCTCCAGAAGCTCGGGATCGTCGAGCATGTCCACCTTGTTCATGAAGACCACGAGTGCCGGCACACCGACCTGGCGGGCGAGCAGAATGTGCTCGCGGGTCTGCGGCATCGGGCCGTCGGCAGCGGAGACGACAAGGATCGCCCCGTCCATTTGAGCGGCGCCGGTGATCATGTTCTTCACGTAGTCGGCGTGACCGGGGCAGTCGACGTGCGCGTAATGGCGGTTCGCGGTCTCGTATTCCACGTGAGCGGTCGAGATCGTGATGCCGCGAGCCTTCTCCTCGGGGGCCTTGTCGATCTGGTCGTAGGCGGTATATGTCGCGCCGCCCGTTTCAGCCAGAACCTTGGTAATCGCAGCCGTTAGCGAGGTCTTACCATGATCGACGTGACCGATGGTTCCGATATTCAAATGCGGCTTGGTGCGCGCGAACTTTGCCTTGGCCATTTGGCTCTCCGTCTTCCTCTTTATACCGGCCTAGTAAATAGGCTCGGAAAAAAGCTCCTGCTTACTGCGGTTGTCTTTAAAATCAAGCGAATTTCGCCTGAACTTCTTCTGCTACGTTCTGCGGGACTTGCGCATAGTGGTCGAACTGCATGGTAAACTGTGCGCGTCCCTGGCTCATGGACCGGAGCGTGTTCACATAGCCGAACATGTTCGCCAGCGGCACCATGGCATTGATGACGGTCGCGTTACCGCGCATTTCCTGGCCCAAAATCTGCCCGCGCCGGCTGGTGAGATCGCCAATGACGCCGCCAACGTAATCTTCCGGCGACACCGCTTCGACCTTCATAATCGGCTCAAGCAATTTCGGGCCGGCCTTCTGGGCGCCCTCGCGGAACGCGGCACGGGAGGCGATTTCGAATGCGAGCGCGCTCGAGTCCACCTCGTGATAGGCGCCGTCTATGAGCGAGACCTTGAGGTCGAGCATCGGAAAGCCCGCGAGCACGCCGTTGTCCAGCACGCTCTTCACGCCCTTCTCGACGCCTGGAATGTATTCCTTCGGAACCGAGCCGCCCACGATCTTGCTCTCGAACAGAAAACCAGCGCCTTGCTCCTGCGGTTCGAGCACGAGTTTGACGCGCGCGAACTGGCCGGTACCGCCGGTTTGCTTCTTGTGGGTGTAATCAACTTCCTGCTTGCGCGTGATCGTCTCGCGATAAGCAACTTGAGGAGCACCGACAGTTGCCTCGACCTTGAACTCGCGCTTCATGCGGTCCACGATGATTTCTAGGTGAAGCTCGCCCATGCCCTTGATGATAGTCTGGCCGCTCTCCGGATCGGTCGAAACCCGGAAGGACGGGTCTTCTGCCGCGAGCCGGCTGAGCGCCAAGCCCATCTTTTCCTGGTCGGCCTTGGTCTTGGGCTCCACGGCAACCTCGATCACCGGGTTCGGGAACTCCATGCGCTCAAGGATCACAGGCTTGCTCGGATCGCAAAGCGTGTCGCCGGTGATGACGTCCTTCAGCGACGCGATAGCAACGATGTCGCCGGCAAACGCCTCCTTGATGTCCTCGCGGCTGTTCGCATGCATCAACAGCATGCGGCCGATACGCTCTTTCCTGTCTTTCACGGTATTGATCAGCTGCGTGCCGGTCTCGACCTTGCCCGAGTAGATCCGGCAGAAGGTGAGCGAACCGACGAAGGGGTCGTTCATGATCTTGAAGGCAAGCATGGCGAGCGGCTCATCGTCCGCCGACTTGCGCACGGTCTCCTCGCCTGACTTCACGTCGATCGCCTTGATCGGCGGAACGTCGACTGGAGACGGCAGATAGTCGAGCACACCGTCGAGCAGCGGCTGCACGCCCTTGTTCTTGAAGGCGGAGCCGCAGAACAGGGGATAGAAGGCGCTCTTGATCGTGCCTTTGCGGACGAGTTCCTTGAGCTTCTCCTCGCCGGGCTCGTTGCCCTCAAGGTAAGCTTCCATGGCCTCGTCGTCGACCTCGACAGCCATCTCGATAAGCTTGTCGCGATATTCCTTGGCCTTGTCCTGGAGATCGGCCGGGATGTCGATGTCGCGGAAGCTCGCGCCAAGCGTATCCTCGTCCCAGACCACGCCCTTCATGCGGACGAGATCGATAATACCTTTGAAGTCGCTCTCCGCGCCGATGGGCAACTGCATGACAAGCGGCTTCGCGCCGAGGCGGTCGATGACCGAGCGCACGCAATCGAAGAAGTCGGCGCCGATCTTGTCCATCTTGTTGACGAAGATCATGCGCGGCACATTGTACTTGTCGCCCTGCCGCCAAACGGTTTCCGTCTGCGGCTCAACGCCTTGGTTGGCGTCCAGCAGCGCCACCGCGCCGTCGAGCACGCGTAAGGACCGCTCCACCTCGATGGTGAAGTCCACGTGGCCGGGCGTGTCGATGATATTGATCCGCTTGCCCTTCCAGTAAGCGGTGGTCGCGGCAGAGGTAATCGTGATGCCGCGCTCCTGCTCCTGCTCCATCCAGTCCATCGTCGCGGCGCCGTCGTGCACCTCGCCGATTTTGTGGCTCTTGCCGGTATAGTATAGAATACGCTCGGTCGTGGTCGTCTTACCGGCATCGATGTGCGCCATGATGCCAATATTACGATAGTCTTCGATTGGGGTCTGACGTGCCATGACTAAGCCCTCGCCGTAGCCTTAAACTCTACCATCGGTAATGCGAGAACGCCCGGTTGGCCTCGGCCATCTTATGGGTGTCTTCGCGTTTCTTGACCGCGGTTCCGCGGTTATTTGCGGCATCGAGCAACTCGCCCGAAAGCCTCTCTTCCATCGTGTTCTCGTTGCGCGCGCGGGCCGCTGTGATGATCCAGCGGATGGCCAGCGCCTGGCGGCGGTCGTTGCGGACTTCCACTGGCACCTGATAGGTAGCGCCGCCGACGCGGCGGGAGCGCACTTCTATCGCAGGCTTTACGTTAGTCAGAGCCTCGTGAAAAAGTTCCAGGCCGTTCCGCTTCGCCTTCTGCTCGATGCGTTCCAACGCGCCGTAAACGATGGTTTCGGCCGCGGACTTCTTGCCTTCGAACATCAGGCTGTTCATGAATTTCGTAATGACGAGATCGCCGTACTTCGGGTCCGGGATGATCTCTCGCTTCTCTGCTCTATGCCGCCGTGACATGCTTTTGTTCCTTGAAACCTACTTCGGCCGCTTCGCGCCGTATTTCGACCTGCGCTGCCTGCGCTTGGCGACGCCTTGCGTATCGAGCACGCCGCGGATGATATGGTAGCGGACACCCGGAAGGTCCTTCACGCGGCCGCCTCGGATAAGCACCACGGAGTGCTCTTGCAGATTATGCCCTTCGCCTGGGATGTAGCTTGTGACCTCGAAGCCGTTGGTGAGGCGGACGCGAGCGACCTTCCGCAAGGCCGAGTTCGGCTTTTTCGGCGTGGTCGTGTAGACGCGCGTGCAGACGCCGCGCTTCTGCGGGCATTCCGTCATCGCCGGCACTTTGTTTCGCTTTACCGGCGCGACGCGCGGCTTGCGGATCAACTGCTGTATCGTTGGCATCGACTCTTCCAAAGTAAGAGCGGCACGGCCCGGCAAAAGTCCGGTCCAATGACGAAAAATGAGATGACCGGAAGCCGACGCTTCCCCCACCCCTTACAAGTTCTGTGTCCGGTTTCTTTGCGGCAGTGTTTAAGCTGGCAACGCGCTTTGACGCGCGAAAATATGCTTACGGCTTGCCGCCAGAGTGTGCGCAAAATAGGTTGCCCGGCGGAGTCCGTCAAGCTCAAATTTGCCTTATTTTTTGGTTCGCGGTAATTGTTGTCCCTGTGTTGCAAAGCGTTGCCGCCTCGGCGCGGCTTGGCGTTTCCAGCCGCGAAGGACTTGCAGCGGGCCAGGCTCGATGCCCCGCTCGCCGGACGGCCGCTCTTCGAGATCCGGTCCGCCGCCCCGTCCCCGCGAGAGCACACTTGAATCTGAATCCCGCGCACGCGGGATTTTCCTGCATGGCGCCTCTTGATCCGGCGGAGCAACCACCGTAAACACACGATTCGCAACCGGTGTTCCGTACAGGGGGGCATAATCATGTTGCCAGTTAAATTGCTTTGTTATATCCTAGAGTCAAAGCACTAGCTTTAGAGCCTATACAATGGATAACTTACTTTGGCGCATGGCCGCCGTTGCCGCTCTCGTTATAGGTGTTTTGGTTGCGGACTTGCAATCGGGGCTGAGCCAACTCGACGCAAGAAGGGCCTGGGAAGGTTGCCGGACGATGTTCGGAAATGAAAATGAAATGTGCAAAAAGCTGTTGATTCAATATAAAGCGGCAAGGATCGAACATCCAGCCTTCGTATTTCGACCCAAGGACGATGCCACACCCTAGGTAACGGCGTTATGCGAAGTCTAAACTACTGCAAGCAATCGCAAACGTAATGTGGGGGGCCCTTTTCCGGGCCCCAGGCTATCCATCCCGCGCTACAAAACTAATCGCGGCGCAAAAAGTATAAGATGACAAAAGCAGTAATCATGATCGCAAGCCCAGTTGTGGCACCCGCGATATTCTCAATGCTATTTTTTGTGTAAGCTACAGCTGCATCGTAAGCAATGCGGGATGCATAATAAGAAAATGAGCCGATTCCAACCAAAGCTCCGAAGAAAGTAAGCTTTTTTACTGAAAGTGCGATTTTCTTCAATTCCATGGTGTTTTCGCGGGTGGCGCTTGACTGCGCCACAAGCGCACTGGTCTGAATGCCATCGGTAACAGCCTGCAAGCGTCTCCGCAAAGAATCAAGGCGTTGACCGAGGCTATCGATAAAGCCGAAGGCAGGGTTAAGGCCGCGCTCGACAAAACGATTGTACGGCATCCAGGAGTCGATGGCTCCAACCCGGAGAGTTCTAAGCAGAACGTGGAACTCATTCACATAATATCTGGAAATATTAATACGATAGTGCAGGCCGCCAGCCGCTTTCGCACCGATTTGATCGAGAGCCGCCCCAATCGAAAGCAATCTGCTTTCAATATCCCGCGTATATTCACCAATCCACTCATCACGAATATCGTGCTCCGAGAACCTCCGTCTCGATGGCATTTTTTTCAGGTCTTTTGAGTGGGTTAAGTCGATATAGGTCCTGCCCTCCGTCCAGTCGCGTATAATTTGATCCAGTTCTTGACCGCGGATGCGGACGTGGATGCTGGCATTCTGCAAGATTTGCCAGTCCTTCAACGCGTAGAAGCGGATGGTTGCCATCGTGCAGATCCGTTCCACCAGACGGCCAATTTGCCTCTTATGGGGAGCACCTTTTGTTAACAGGAGGTAGCGTACTGGCGCGAGTTCGTCTTCCTTAAAGTTCTCTGTGAGTTCCCTTAGGTGGCCACCTTTTATATCGGCGGTAATCGACCCGCCCTCATCCAAGGGATTGTACTCGTTGAGGGATCCCAGCGACGATATATATAGGGCTCGCCAGTTCATCATGCCGCAAGCTATGACCTCCCGGTTATCGAGGGCAGGAGTCACGCGCCGCATGAAGGGCCAGTAAGCTTTGATGACGGCGTTAGCTTCGTCGGGCTTTGCGGGATCGCGCCCGTCGTTGTTCACGAAGCGGCCCACGTAACTCGCCGCCTCCGTCAAACCCGCCGTATCCATGACCAGCCCCCGCTGGTCGGTAAACACGCGGCCGGTCTGGCCGATTATGGCTGAAAGGTCCTCCGGGTGTTCCTGCGAACCAAGCTGGAAGCCGGCGCAAAACTCTTGCCAGACCGTCTCATAAAGGTAATGACTAGCATCCATAAGGACGCTTGCGTCTTTTTCCTCCAAAGCTTCCGGAAGCAATTCTTTTGCTAATGTGTTGCCGATATCCGTGCCGCATATACGCCGGATGTTACCGATATGCGTCAGAATCTGCTCCCGGCGGGCGTCGGCGGGCGCCTGAGAGGCCTGTTCACCCTCAGGTTGTTCCCTCTTCCATCCCTGATTAACATCGATAAAAAAGGAAACGGTAAAAAAATCGGGATGGATATTCGCTTGAACGCGGACGCGCAGCGGCGCTATATCGGCAGCCGGTTTCCCAGAGACGGGACCGCTCTTAGCCCACCACAAGGTAAAATTGATCGAGTCGCGGTCGAGAAATGGAAAAGACTCGTAACCGTTGAACTCTTCGGCATTAGCTTTGTTTGCTCCGCTGCGTATAAAACGCTCCCTTGTTCCGGTGGCACGGCCGAGATATTGAAGCCTTATCAGAAAGTTGCTCAGATCATTCTCAAGTGACGCTGTATTATCCTCATATTGATTGACGGCGTTCCTATAAAATTCGTCATCTAACACAGGCAGAGCTTTTTGTACTTTACGAAGCTTTCCAGGAATGGCGATCTCATCTAATCTTTTTCTAATATGGGATCTTATGTAGGTCGCCTTACCGTCAGGTGTAAGCAACCTTAATTTAGAGTCTTTCTTGAGATTATCGACGCGAGTTGGGAATACATGCTGCGGGTCTTTTGTGGCAATTGGCCAGAAGCCCAAATGCCACACAAGCGTGGGAGCGCCCAGTTTTGTGGTGGGGCGAGTATGCCCGATCGACTTTAGCTTTTTATAATGGCGGGAGTAATAGGCATGGCTATGAGGCAGATCCTCATCCGGAGCCAGTTCCTCACCTAGGTCTTCCGGCTCCCCCGCTTGAGGAAAACCGAACCGGTCTCGAAACCACTGAAACGGTCTACGTGTGCTTGAAGGCATGAAAATTCCCCACTCGTCACCAAGAAAGCCATCGAATATGCCTTGGAAAAGGTGTTTAAATTTTATGACTTTTTTGCGAATGAAATCCGGCTTAATTTAGAAAGCAACATTGTCTGTTATGCCTGTCTCTGCGCGCAAGCATCGTGCCGGAACCGTCAGACGTCCCCATGCCAGGCCATTCTAACTATACTGTTTATCGACGATTGTGTGGAGCGAACAAGGGCTGAGGGCGCCGGTACATCAAGTAGGCGGCGGTCAGAGCCGGCCTCTGCGTTACGCCTGCCACATGTTTGCCATCTTTCGTCAACCGGGCACATTGGCCGGCCGCTTCCAATGGCGTTCGGCGCGCGTGCTTGCCTCCATCGGCGCTTCCGTGCTTGCATAAGGAAACCGGAGACGCCCAAAGGGGCGGGCAAGTCCCAGCATCGAGGAAACCCATGGACAAAGAAGCGCTGAAGGCCTTGCAAGCGCCCATCAAGGAACGCTATCGCGCCGAACCTGAAGCCGCGATCGTCACGCTGGAGGCGCAAGGCGCCATCGACGATCAGGCCATCGCCTGCAGGGTCGAGACGGGGCGTGCGCTTAGCGTGGCGGGCTTGCATCCGGCGACCGGCGGCAGCGGGCTTGAACTCTGTTCGGGCGACATGCTTTTAGAAGCGCTCGTTGCCTGCGCGGGCGTGACCTTGAAGGCCGTCGCCACGGCGCTTGGCATTTCGCTATCCAAAGGCGTTGTGCGGGCCGAGGGCGATCTCGACTTCCGCGGCACGCTCGGCGTGGATAAGGAAGCCCCCGTTGGCTTCAAGGCCATCCGGCTCGCCTTCGACCTCGAAACCGATGCGCCGGAGGAGACGCTCGCGCAGCTCATCAAGCTGACCGAGCGCTA
>JBKQNN010000306.1:0-5296 GCA_052145975.1 Rhodomicrobium sp.
CTGCTATTCGAGGATATCGATCAGATCGATTTGACAGGACCGTTCGAGGTGCTGTCGCGCCTCCCCAACTCGACCTACCGCATCTACGCCAAGAAGGCAGAACCCGTTCGCGATGTAAGGGGATTACGCCTGATGCCGGATGCGGTGCTGGCCGATGCTCCGCGGCTGGACGTCCTTCATGTGCCGGGCGGCTTCGGCCAGGAAGCCTTGATGGAGGATGAGGAGGTGCTCGGCTGGATCCGGCAGCAGGCGGCGGGCGCGCGCATCTTTTCGGTTTGCACGGGCGCGCTCATCTGCGGCGCGGCCGGCCTGCTCAAGGGACGCCGGGCCACGACGCACTGGTCTGCGTTTCACTTGCTGCCCTTCTTCGGGGCGATCCCAGCCGATGAGCGGGTTGTCATGGACGGGAACTGGGTGTTTGCCGCCGGGGTCACGGCCGGGATCGACGGCGCCTTGCGTCTTGCGGCGGCGCTGCGAGGTGACGATGCGGCACGGACCATCCAGCTTCACATGGCGTATGCGCCGGAACCGCCCTTCGACAGCGGGACACCCGAAAGAGCCCCCGCTGCGATCCTGGAGCAGGCGCGGCAATCCGTGCGGGCGATTACGGAGCAGCGGGAGCGGACTGCGCGGCGTGCGGCTGCCCGCCTCGGTATCGATGTCGCCGCCGCTCGCGGGACGTGATCCACCCGGATTGGCGGGAAACGGGGGGTAAACGAAATCCGCTCGATTGCTTCACGAAGTCCCCCCTCATCCTGTCCTTCTCCGCGCCAGCTCGCCTTGGCGAGCTGGCATCTTTTGCTGCCGCAACCGCAAGCGGCTGCGGACGGGGAGAAGGGACCCTCGAACTACCCGCAGCGGATGGTCTAGGGTCCTCTCTCCCCTTGGGGAGAGAGACAGAGTGAGGGGGTCGTCTGCTGCAGCAATCGAGCGGATTTGGTATTGCTGGCATTTTTGGATCGGTGGACCCAGCGAGGCTCTGGGGCCGTAAAGGGCGCCGACGCTCACAATCGCAGGCGGGATGACGGTTGCGAACTATTCAACCGGATTTTGGTCATCTTTCCGCCGTGAATTCACCACAATTTGCTAATGCAAGAGAAATGAGCTAACTCCGGCAGCGAATTGCATCTTCCGCATGTGGACCGATGTATTTAGCATGCCGAAACCAGGTTGTGGTATTCTGCCGCCTCCTTTACTACCTCGATCAAGCTCCAGCGCGGGCGATGCAGCCGCTTAACGGAACGGATGTCCGATGGTTCGTGTTCTTATCGCTCTCATTTCTCTAGCGCTTTTGGTGCCGGCAGCTTCCGCCAGGTACCGGCAGGCCGCACCCGAAAGTGCGGCGGCGCGTAATTTCCGCGATTGCCCATTATGCCCCGAGATGGTGACGGTTCCGGCCGGCGAGTTCCTGATGGGCTCTCCCGAGAGCGAACGGGGCCGCGGCAAGGACGAAGGCCCCCAGCATAAGGTTACGTTCGCCAAGCCCTTCGCGGCCGGCAAATACGAGGTTACGTTTGCCGAATGGGATGCGTGCGTGGCGGAGGGCGGCTGCACGCAAAAGCCCGGCGACGAGGGCTGGGGACGCGGCCGGCATCCGGTCATCAACGTGTCGTGGCAGGACGCCACAGAGTTCACCGCTTGGCTTTCGAAGAAGACCGGCAAACCGTACCGGCTCTTATCGGAGGCGGAGTGGGAATATGCGGCGCGCGGGGTAACCAAAGCCACCGAGCCGAGCACGCCATTTTCCACGGGCGCCGTAATCAATTACAAGCAGGCCAATTACGACGCCAATTTCACCTATAACGGGAGCCCGCCCGGCCAATACCGGCAAAGGACGGTGGATGTTGGCTCGATGCCGCACAACGCATTCGGCCTCTACGAGATGCACGGCAATGTCTGGGAGTGGGTTCAGGATTGCTACGAGCCCTCATACGAAGGTGCACCGGACAATGGCTCGGCGGTACTCGCAAAAAAATGCAGCCTGCGCATCCTTCGCGGCGGCGCCTGGAACTATTATCCGAAACTTTTGCGCTCCGCCTACCGTTATGCGACGGCGCCCGAAGTCCGGCTGAACAACGCCGGGTTCCGGGTGGCGCGGGATCTCTGATGAGCGGTGGCAGCGAACAAGCTAACGGCGGTGGTCTAGTATTCGAGGTCAAGGACATGAATTCCAAGCGTAATCTGCACTGTGCGATCGCCGCGCTCTCGCTAGCTTTAGTCAGCGTGGCCGGAATGCTGGCAACCCCAGCCGGTGCCCGCGGGCTCTTTTTCGACGACAGGGACGACGACGACGCATACAACGGCCGCTCCCAAAGCCGCCACCAAAGGCATTACGAAAGGCCTTCCGAAGACGACAGCTACGACAACCGCATGGGCGGCAAGACGCCGCTTCTAGCGGTCGTGGCGCTCCGCGAGCAGCGCATCTCGATCTACGATGCCAGCGGCAAGATCATGGAGTCGCCGGTTTCGACAGGCCAAACCGGCCTTGAAACACCGGCCGGCATCTTCAGCGTGGAGCAAAAGGAAGAGGATCACCACTCCAGTCTCTTTGACGATGCTTCCATGCCCTTCATGGAGCGCATCACCTGGACAGGCATTTCGCTTCATGCCGGCGTGCTGCCGGGCTACCCGGCATCGCATGGATGCGTGCGCATGCCCGGACGCTTCGCCGAAGATCTCTACCAGGTCTCGAAAATTGGCATGCGCGTGCTGCTGGTGCGGCAGGATATCGCGCCGGCTGAAGTCGCACAGCCCGCCATGTTCACGGCGGCGGGCGGCCGTTCTGGCGGGGATCCATCGAGCCGCCTGAAGAGCTTGGCTAGCCAAAAGTCCGTGGAGGCCGATGTGGCCACGCGGCGCTTCAAGGATGCGAAGCTCGCGGCAACCAAGAAGGCCGCGGACGCTCAAGTAGCCGAGAAGGCATTGCGCGCCGCCGAAGCCGGCGTTGCCAGCGCGCAGGCAGAGCTGGATGCGGCCGGGCACGCGGTTGAGACGGCCGGTTCGCCGGAGCGCACAGAGCAGGCGCAAGCGGCCAAGTCTCAAGCCGCCGCCAAGCTGGAGGCCGCGCGGGCAAAGCTCGATGCAGCCGGGTTTGAGGCGCAAGCGAAGCTCGATGCCTCCGCAAAGGCCGAGCAAGAGTTACGCACCGCTTCCGCCGAGACCGCCAAAGCGCACGACGCCGCGGAAGACGCGCAGCTCGATCTCTACCCTACGTCGGTTTTCATCAGCCGCAAAACCCAGCGCCTTTATATTCGCAAGAACTACCTGCCGGTGTTCGAAGCCCCGGTCGCGATCAGCGATGCGGACAAGCCCATCGGCTCGTTCGTTTTCACGGCTTTGGATTACGGCGGGCCGTCGGGCACCATGCGTTGGAACGTGGTTTCCATGTATAAGAATGCGGCCAATGCGGAGCCGCCGGAGCCAACGGCTAAGGAAAAGGGCAAAGTCTCCCACGCGGAACCGGCACCTGCGGACCTTTCCGGAGCGCAGGCTGCGCTTGGCCGGATTACCGTGACGCCGGAAGCGCAGGAGCGCCTGTCGGCTGCGCTACTGCCGGGGTCGTCGCTGATTATCTCGGACGAAGGGTTGCACAGCGAGACCGGCAAGGATACCGATTTCATCGTGGTGATGACCGGCGAACCGCAAGGCGGGCTCACGTCGCGGCACCATCCGCAACACAGAGACGAATGGGGAGAGAGCTTTTTCAGTGGGTTCACCCACAGCCGGCGCGGCGGCGGCAACGGCGGCGGCTGGGGCGGCGGATTCTTCTATTCGGAGTAGCCCGCGTGCCGGACCGGCTGGCGATGGGAGCCAATGGTCCGGCCGGGTTGCCTGGTTCAGCATTGAACTAAGCAGGCGCTAAAATAAGCGGAGGGTGTAACGAACGGGGGGAATCTCCCCTCACCCTGTCCCTCTCCCCATGGGAGAGGGGACGTCCTTTCAACGATTGCGACCTGCTCCCTCTCCCATGGGGAGAGGGCTGGGGTGAGGGGCGATTCCCCCGTTATTTTAGCGCCCTTGCGATCAGCCGGATATGGAATGACGGCAGGGACAAGAAGCGGGATCGCCCCTTACGATTTTCTTTTGCGGCCGAATGAAAACATGGAGCGGCCGGTTTCGGCGCCGGCCATAGGCGGCGGGACATCGCCCGCCGCCGAGTGCGCGGGCTCTGGAACATTGCTGCGCGGCCTCTCCGAACCGGCGCGGCCCTCTTGAGGTTTCGGCTTGCCTGGCGGCGCCAAAAGCGCCCGGCGCTTGCCGCTGCCAACGCGCTTCTTGTCCGCCAGTGCGGCAGCTTGCGCGTTCTGCTTTGCTTCAGCCTCGGCAAGCGCTCTTTCTTTTTCCTTTTCTTCCCGTTCCCGTTCCTTCGCGGCTTTGCGCTCGGCGCGCTTAGCCTCTTTTTCCTGCTCGCGGTCGTCGCGGCGAACGGAGCGTGCGATGGAATTCAATAGGTGCACGACCTCGCGCTCGGTCATCAGCTCGGAGAAGAAGAAGCCCTGTCCGTAGTCGCAACCAAGCGCGCGGACATAAGCCAAGTCTTCTTCGCTATCGACGCCGGCGGCGATCACGTCCTTGGCCAGCTCATGGGCGATGGTCAGCACGGCCTTGAGCACCATCGCGCTCGACCGTTCCTTGTCGCTGAGCGCCACGAGCGAGCGGTCGATCTTGATGGCGTCGATATTGAGCCGGTGCCAATAAGACAGGGAGGAAAAGCTGACGCCGAACTCGTCGAGTGCCACGCTCACATTCAAGCTCTTGAGCCAATCGATGATCTCGATCGCCTGCTCGGGGTTGGAATTGATCAAGCTTTCCGCGATTTCCAGCCTGAGCGCGCCCTTGGGCAGTGTCTCCCGCCCGATGATGAGCCGCAAGTTCTGCACCAGATCGTGGTGGAAGAGCTGGTGGCTCGTCATGTTGATGCTGACGTAAAGCGGATCGTCGCGCTGCAGGATGCGGTGCCAGCGCGCACCTTGGCGGATGCAGCGCTCGAAGATGTAGGCCCACAGCTCTCCTGAAAGGCCCGCGGCCTCGGCGGATGCCTCGAACTCAGGCAGAGTGAGCCTGCCAAGCGTGGGATGTTCCCACAGCACGAACGCTTCCATCCCCGCGAGGCGGCCGTCGCCGATCTCAAGAATGGCCTGGTAAAGGACGCGGATTTGCCGCCGCTCGATGGCGTGCTTGAGATCGGCCTGGAGGATGGAACGCTCGTCGGTGGCCCCGCGCATCTCGGGCTTGAACAGCTCGATCCTGTCGGCGCCCGCGCGCTTGGCGCGGTACATGGCGCTCTCGCCCTCGC
>JBKQNN010000307.1:0-17049 GCA_052145975.1 Rhodomicrobium sp.
CTCGGGGCTTCCCTCTGAGAAAAGCTTCCTTCCCGCCTCTACGAGCTGCTCGTCCCCGTCGCAGGCCGGCTTAGGTTCTACGCTTGATAAAAAGGTGGCCAATTCCGCCGCCGTCCCTGACACCAGCGGCGCCGCTGCCCTCCACATATAGAGCTGAGACAAAGGGTTATCGCGTCTTTGTTCGTGAAAGCCCTCAAGCTGGCTTTCAAGATAGGCGGGTTGCTGTCCTGCAAGCCGCGGCGCGGTGGCAAATCCCTGGGCCGAGGCCCCGTGGCACATGGTGCAATTTCGAGTGAAAAGCCTTTCGCCGATGGCAAGAGCCTCTTCAGCAGGCAGGGGTGGAGTGCAGGGAAAACAGCTTGGCTGACTCTTGGTCTCAGCTTCATACCTTCCGTGCATGAGCCATAGAGAGCTTACATAGGCCGCGACCGCTTCGGTTTCTGCCTTGCTCAGTGAGGCTGCGATGGGCGCCATGGTGGTAACGGTTTCAGTCGGATACCGCTGATCGCGTTTGGTGCGCCAGTTCCGCAGTTCGTTGACCACATAGGGGTAGCGCTGTCCTGCGAGGCTTGGGTTTACCCCTTCACCCTGCCCTTCCGGACCGTGGCAGGCAAGGCAAGCGGGGATATTTTTATCGGAGTCGCCCCCTTCAAAGATTTTCTTACCCTTTTCCGCGAGCCCCGCCGGCGCACCTCCAGCTGGAGGGGGGTTGAGCTTATTGAAATGCGCGGCAAGAGCCCTTCCCAATTCTGGGGCGACGCTGTGCACCCTATACATCGGGATAGCGATATTGTTCTCGCGATTCTTGGTAACGAAAGCCTTGAGCTGGTTCGCAATGTATTCGGGCTGCTGGTTGGCGAGGCGCGGGATCGTATACCAGCCCAGAAAGCCCTTGCCCTCGACCCCATGACAGTCTTGGCAGAAGGACAGCTTGGCCTCATAGCCTGGGACAGACGTCCCCATGTCACTGGCAAGCGCGGCAAGCGGGAGAAGTGCGGCCAAGATTGCCGTTTGAAGTGCTAATCGTATGCTGACGGCTGTTACCATTGCTATTCCGCGCCTTGCGTTTCCTGTTATGGCCAGTTGCGAAGTTTTCTGCCGTGTCTCATTGAGCTAGAACATGAGCCAGGTGTAGAAGAATACTGTGTCATTACCGCTGGCCTTTACGGGAATACCATTTACGGGATTGATAACGGCCCCGGAGGTTCCGTTGAACTCGTCATAGTGAGTATAAAGCACACCGATCCGGGCGTTAAACCACGGCCACAAATCGGGGCCACCCTTCATGAACGGCAGATAGGCCAGCTCGAGGTTCCAGCCAGAGGAGTTCGGCGACCCGTTAGGCGTACCGTAAAGGTTCACGTCCGACGTACCCCACGTATCGAAGTACCCTGCTGTGAAGCTGTACTTGCGGTCGTAAATATAGGTTGCAGAAACATTGAGATCGTTCAGCTCGTCGCTTGCGTTAGCGTTAGCCCCAAAGTGATTCTCGATGTTGTTTTTCTTGGTCTGCCAGACGTAGAGCCCTCTAACAGTAAAGATATGCTCATCCCCGATCCATTGATATTGGGTGTCCACCCCAAGATCGAGAGTGGGATCGGTTATGCCGGTAGCCAAGGCCGATCCCGTACCGCTCAGGCCAAGGCCCGCGTTGGTTATCTGCTGATCGGCATACATGCCGATGGTGCCGAACATCAGCGAGTTCCTGTCCCAGGTCTTTTCGTAGGCAACCCGCCAATAAGGCGCGGCGTCTGAGAACCTGTTGGCGGTAGGATCGGCGCCGAGATCCGTTGCCAGCCGCGGAGGCAACGCCCCATAAGCGGTGAACTCGGCATAGATGCTATTGTTGATCCAGACATAACCGCCAACACCGCCCACTTGCGCGCCAAATTGATCGGTGACGAGCATGGTGCCGTTGGCCGGCGTAGGCGCAACTTCCGATGTGATATAAGGGAAGAACCAGGCGGGCGTGGTATTCCAAACGTCTTGAACGCTAGGATTGTTGTTCGCCGTAATGCCGTAGACGATGTCCGTTCCGTCGATTACACCGGTCTTCGCATAGCGGATATCGGTGTTGTCCCAACCGAAAGCGTTGACGGAACGGTCGTAGGTCATCTGGGCGAAGGAACCCACGTCGCAATAGAGCTGCCCGGCGACGAACAGGCTGAACTGCCCAGATATCCATTCGTTGTCGTTAAAGTTGCCGGGCGGGGGCGAGGGATTGGCAGCCTTGTCTCTGTAGCTCGTATAAGTGGCAGGCCACGCCATCACGGCGAGCGGGACCTGCGTCTTGTCCGTTTCGGCCGAGCCATCGCCGCACCTTGTCCCCCCGGCTGTGTATCCGGTCAGCTTGAACTGGCGGCCATAAGGCGTCAGCTCTGGCCACGCCGTGTGGCAAGTTGCGCAAGTCTGCCCGGTTTGCCGCGCGTATGCGGGCACGGCCAATGCCGCCGGCGGCAGGATGGTTTCTCCGGCCATAAGGAAAAAGAGGCCCGCAGCGATGGATGACCAACTGGACAGCGGAGTAAAGCGGCTGCTTCTTCCAGCTGCAACGCACTCGCTCCTGGATGCATTCGGCACGCCGCCGCGTAGTGCAATCATCGCCTGTCGTCCCTCTAAGATGCGCGCTTCAGTGGTAGGCGAGTCGCGATGCGGATGCGTGTGTTAAAATCTCCACAGATAGGCTTTTTTCAAGTATGACATACTTAAGCTGAAGTATTTTGCGCGCAACCAGACCAAGCGTGAGGTTTCATTTTCGTTTCGTCTTGAAAAACTTTTTGGACGCGCTTATGAAGTACTGTGCAGATTTTCGCTGCAAAAGACGCCTTCGGTATCTTTTCTCTGCATCTGGCGCCAAGAACATTGGCATGGCTCTCCACGAACTTGCCAGCAATGTGGGCGAGTATGGAGCGCTCTCCGACGATAGCGGCTGCGTCGATGTGGGCTGGAGCCTTGAGCCCAAGGAGGGCGGTCGGGAAAGCTTCATGATCAGCTGGCACGAGCGTAGCGGGCCCGCTATCACGGCGCCGTCGCGGGTCGGCTTTGGCTCGATCATCCTTTGACGGGTTGCGAGGGAAAGCCTCGATATACAAGTTGAGCTTAACTATGCGTCAATGGGGCTGGCCTGGCGGCTTCAATGCCCCGCCGGAGAGGTCAGAGAGGTCGGCCTCGGAAGTTCTCGGCCGCCTTTTTGAAAGCCGCCGCACTTCCGGAATTGGCCCATCGCGTCAGGCTAGAGACTTCAGCTAATGGAGTGTTGCGGGCCTATCGCAGGCAGCGTCGCAAGCACAGTTTGGTAGGACTGACCGCCTATTTTCGTAGCGCCAGAAAGGGGGCTAACCTCCCTTCACCTTCTCCTCGTCGCGCGCCTTCATGCTGAGGCGCCGCACGCGCTCCATGAAAGCCCAGGAAGCGAAAATCGTGACGGGCAGCGCCGCCCGCCGCCAGCATGTCCGCGGTCATGCCGGCGGGCAGCCAGCCGGCATCCTTGAGGCCCTTGGCGAGATAGACCGTAAGCCCCGAGAGATAATAGGCGAGCGCCGCGATGGAAATGCCCTGGACGATGCCTTGCAGGCGCATCTGCAGCCGTGCGCGGCGGTTCATATCTTCGAGCAGGTCGCGGTGTTCTGCTGTTCCAGCTCGAAGGTGATGACGGTGCGCATGAGGCCGATCGCGCGCTCGACCTGGTTGGACAGGCGCGCAAGCCGCGTCTCCGCCGCATTGCAGGTCTCGATGGCCGGATCGAGCCTTGCGCTGAAAAAGCCCGAGATGGTGGTGTGGGAACCTTCTTTATCCTCGCGGATAAGCTCCAGGCGGTTCTTGACGATGGCGTGATAGGCGCGGGCAGCGCCGAAGCGGAATGCCGTCCCCGTCGCGAGCGCTTCGCTTGAGGCCAAAAGATCGCTCAAGCGTTTCAGCAGGTCCTGACTGGTGCGCGCCCCCTCGGTTTGGCTCAAAGCGTGGTCGATCTCCGAAATTTCGCGTTCCATGCGCGAAAGCTCCGGGCTTAAGCGCTGTGCTTCCGGAAGCCCGAGCAGTGCCATGCTGCGATAGGTTTCGATGTCGAGGAGCCGCTGCACGGCGCGCCCGGCGCGAAGCGCGTCCCCGCGGTCCAGCCGGATGAGCAGCCGCGTAAACCGGTAGGTGTCCGCCGCAAAATCGGTCAGCATGTGAGCCGCGCTGTTCGATGCGCGGATGACGCACAGGCTTTCAGGGTTGAACAGAGCCGCCAGCGTCTCCGGTGAAGGCCCGCCCGCGATAAGCGCCAGATGCGCGGCCACCACGAGACGGCCGGGCGGCCTGAACGCGATCTCGCCATCGCCCAGCGGATCGGGGTGGGCAAACGGCTCCGCGGCGGCCTCCGAGGTGGACCAGGTGTCCGTTTGTTCCCATCCATGCGCCAAGGCGGGTCTATCACTTCGCCTTCCTGGCCGATGAGGAGAGGCTCGCGCCGACCGCCTGGCGATTGCGGCGCTTGGCCAAAAGACCGGGGCTGCCGCGCCCTCCGGGGATGCGAAGTTTCACCGCTTCCTATTGGGCGATTGGGAATTGCGCTGGGAGCAACATACCGAGTTCACCACCTACCGCGCGCGGCGCTTCAAGCGCATGCGCAAGAGGTCGCGGCCAGTATCGCCGGTACGCCGCCAGATGAAATCGTCCTTGCTCCACCACGCACGGTGCCGAAGACGTCGAGCGGCAAGATCCGCCGGAGCGCTGCCAAGGAGCTTTACGAAACAGGGCGCATCGGGAAGCCGCAGAGGGCGCTGCGGTGGCAGATCCTCCGCCTCTGGCTGGCCGTCACCGGCGCCAGGTTCTCCAGGCTGATGGTTGCCGCTCGCGAAACGCTTTACGCAGCCTGGTGGTGGATCGTGATACCGCTGGGCTATGTAACGGCGTGGTTTGCCGTGATGCTGCTGCCCCGGCTTAGATGGCGCTGGCGTGCGGTCCGCGGGATTGCCCGCGCCGCGCTTGCTGTTGCTGGCGCTCCGGTTACAGCGGAGGGCCTGGATCGCCTGCCGGGCGGAAACGCCGTGCTCGTGTTCAATCATTCGAGCTACATGGATGTGGTGGTTCTCGGCGCGGTTCTGCCTGGCGAGCCTGCCTACATCGCAAAGCGCGAGTTCGCTCCGAAGTTCTTTATCGGGAACTTCATGCGCCGCCTCGGCACGCTGTTCGTCGAGCGTTTCGACACCAGCGCGAGCCTTGCCGATACGGAGAGCGCCATCGCTGCTGCCCGGCAAGGGCGCAACATCGTCTTCTTTCCCGAGGGCGCGTTCACGCGGCGGGCCGGGCTTTCCGAATTCTATCTCGGCGCCTTCAAGGTGGCGGCGGAGGCCGGCCTGCCGGTCGTGCCCGGCATCATCCGGGGAACGCGGACCATGCTGCGCAGCGATCAGTGGTTTCCACGATGGACCCCTCTGAGCGTCACAATCGGCAGCCCAATCGTACCGTCCGGAAAGGACTTCGCTGCCGTGCTCCAGTTGCGCGACGAGGCGCGCAAGGTTGTGCTTGCAGGCTGCGGCGAGCCGGACCTCGGGGAGCTGGTCAAACCGCCCCATCCCCTACGAGGCACGTTTGCAAGCTTTGAGAGCACGCGCTGAGCTGGCCTTAACAGAGGGTTCACGCCGCCTAGGCGCCTATTGTGCCTCCCTTGACCGCCCTGCCCTGCAAGAGCTTCTCACCGGGGTCCGGGCCGGCAAAGTAGATGTCATCGTCGTCTACAAGGTCGACCGGCTGACCCGGTCGCTCGCCGATTTCGCCAAGCTGGTCGAACTCTTTGACGCGCATTCCGCGCCGTTCGTCTCGGTCACGCAGTCGTTCAACACCACGAGCAGCATGGGGCGGCTGACGCTCAATGTGCTGCTCTCGTTCGCGCAGTTCGAGCGTGAGGTGATCGGTGAGCGCGTGCGCGACAAGATCGCAGCCGCTGTAGGTAGTCTTCCGAACCGCTCTCTGGCACATCTCGAACCGGTCTCCGGTGCACCAACACGGAAATTGGAAAATGGCGGGCAGAGACAGCCGCTGTGAAGCCGGCGGCTGTCGGGCTAGAATTTGAAGATTGCCGGCCAGAGACTTCCGCTTAGAAGCCTAAGCCGCGGAAATACCGGAGCTTTTCACAAACCGGGAAATCGAGCCACAGAGACCAGACTGGGTGGCTGGGGTGCCAGGGATCGAACCTGGGAATGGTGGAATCAAAATCCACTGCCTTACCGCTTGGCTACACCCCAATATCCAGGACATCCGAGTCCCGGAACGTCACGGGTTTATATGGTTGTTTCGCCGGGGCCGCAAGGGTGAACGGAGGATGAATTGCCGCGACACGGGTGGAGCTTGCGCGCGCCGCGGGCATGGCGGCTGCCCTGCCTTATCTTGACCTGTTCGCCCCCGCTCACAATCTTGAAAGCCTGGCCGCTCTTGAAGACGAGCTGGCCCGGCCGTGACGAAGGTATCGACCATGTCCGCCGATCCGGACGAAATCGTTGAAGGCTATTGCCGCAATTGGAATGGCGCAGCACGGAGCCTTAGGCGCGCCAAACTGGACCGGAGCGCGCTATGAGGGCCGAGGATCTGAAGGTTGCCGCCGTGCTGCTCGCTGCGGGTCTCTCCCGGCGCATGGGATCGCGCAACAAGCTCTTGATCGAAATTGGCGGCGAGCCGCTGGTGCGCCGCACCGCGCGCGTTTATCTCGCGGCAGGGGCTGAGGTGAACGCCGTCCTCGGCCATGAGGCGGAGCTGGTTCGCGCGGCGCTTGGCGGTTTGCCCATCTCGTTCGTCACGAATCCGCATTTTGCCGACGGCCAGCAATCCTCGGTCCGCACCGGCATTGAAAGCCTGCCCGGAGGCTACGATGCGATTCTCGTGGCGCTTGCCGATCAGGCGGCCCTGACGCGGGACGATATTGCCGGCCTGCTTGCTGCCTTCGCCGAAAGCGGCGGCAATCGCATCCTCATCCCTTATTCCGGCAACAATCGCGGCAATCCCGTGCTGTTTCCGGCGAGCCTCATCGCCTCGATGCGCGCCGCCGGACGCAATGCCGCATGCCGCGCTTTCATCGACGCCAACCCGCATCTCACAGACCGCTTTGAAGTGACCCACAATCGATTCATAATCGACGTCGATACGCCGGACGATCTCGCTTCGTTCGAAAACGCATTGCTGCCTTAGCGCTACTCGAAACCGAGCCTGCGCCGGACAGTGGCAGCGGCCTCTCCGGCATCCCGCAAACTCTTAAGGCTTGGCGACGCTCTCGATTTGGCCAGCTTCTCTCCTTGCTCATCCCGCAGCAGCCGGTGATGGCAGTAAACTGGAGCGGGCAAGCCCAAGAGGCGTTGCAGCAGGACGTGGAGGTCCGCCGCAGCAAGGAGGTCCATGCCACGGGTGACATGCGTGACGCCTTGCGCGGCGTCGTCGGCAGTGACGCTTAAGTGATAGCTCGCAGGCGCGTCCTTCCGGATCAGAACAACGTCGCCCCAGCGCATGGGATCGGCCGGCCGGTTCGCTGTTTCAGCCCAAAGTGCATCGAGGCCGCGGGCAGGGGCCTCTTCTATGGTCATCCGGCCAGCTTCTTGAGCGGCGGAATCGATTTTCAAGCGCCACTGCGCGGGCTCGCCGCGCGCCAAGCGTTCAGCTGCTTCGCTTTTAGAGAGCTGCCGGCAAGTGCCAGGATAAAGCGGTGCGCCTTCGGGATCGGTGGCCGCCGCTACCTCCGCAATCTCCCGGCGCGAGCAGAAACACGGATAAAGCAGGTTCTTCGCTTTGAGGGTTTCCGCCGCTGCGGCATAAGCCGGCATGCGCGAGGATTGCCGCAGCACAGGCTCAGGCCAAAGGAGGCCCAGCCAGCTCAGGTCCTCTAAGATTCCCAAGTCGAATTCCGGTTTGCTGCGCGCGGGATCGATGTCCTCGATGCGCAACAAAAACGTTCCGCCAATCGATGCCGCGGCGCGCGCCGTGAACAGTGCTGAAAACGCGTGGCCCAAATGCAGGCGCCCATTGGGACTCGGCGCAAATCGCAAAACCGGGGCCGATGCCATTGCTATTCCCAAGACGTGCCTTCGTAGCCGCCGGTGCTTACGCTATGGCGGCATGGCTTTGCTAATATGTATGAAGCAAGGGGAATTTGCATCTCACGCCGGATGGCGCAAGCAGAACAAAAAAACCGGGCCAGCAATGACGCTGGCCCGGCGTGCGATGTATAGCCGCCTTACATTTTTTTGCCGTCGGCGCCGAACTGCTTCAGGTAAGCGAAGAGGTCGTTGACCTTCTGCTGGTCCTTGAGGCCCGGATAGGTCATCTTCGTGCCGGGAACCTTGGCCTTCGGGTCCTGGATATATTCCTTGAAAGTCGCCTCATCCCAGGTGATTCCCGAGTTCTTATTGGCGTCCGAATACTTGTAACCCTCGACCGAGCCAGCGCGGCGTCCGATAACGCCGTTGAGAACCGGACCCACGGAGTTCTTCGCGTTTTCGCCGATGTTGTGGCAGGCTTTGCATACGGCGAAGACCTTCTCGCCTGCCGCAGCGTCCTGCGCATAAGATGCGCCCGTGGCCGCACAGAGAACGGCAGACGCGATCAAAAGATGACGGATCATAAAACCTCCATTGTTATCGATGCTTAGGGATGAACTAGGATTGGTGGGAGATACAGAAGGTCTCCTACTCACAGCACAATCTTGGCAATATGATGCCAGGGTTGTGCGGTAAAGCGCGGCATACAATCACATGCAATCACATGGGGAGCGGCGCTGGAATGCGCGCGCGTGGCTATTTATCCACGGCAATTGTCATGATGCCGCCGCTGTATTCGCCGGGCTTGAGCGGATCTATGCTATGCGCTGAATTCCAAAAAGTTGCTGCGGCGATGGCGGCCCGCCGCGAATTTGACGTTTTCCTGCAAATTCATGGCGCCAAGGGTTGAGAGCTAATTGTACAAGAGGCGGCTAAATGGTGCGTGAACGCAAAGTTTCGAGGTCTTTCGATAGCTCCAGATTTCTGAGGCGATGCGCCCTCGGCGTATTGATAGGGGCTTGCTATGTCCCACTTGCGTTCGCTGAGGGCGGGGAAACCGAGGTCCAGAAGACGAGGCCGGCCAATCCGCCGGCGCCCGTTGCGGCACCCGCAGTTCCAGCGCCCGCCGCCGCCGCGCCTGCAGCCCACGCTCAAAAGCCGGTCAGCCCGATAGGAGCTGGAGCTGCATGGCAGGCAAAGCCGCAACAAGCCGCTCCTGCTCCTGTTGCCGCTCCGGCTGCCGAGCCGGCCCAGATGCTGGAAAGCGATCAAGCGATCGTGGCCAAGGTCAACGGCTACTTCAATAACCTGACGGATTTGCAAGGCGACTTCATCCAAACGGATCCGGACAGCAGACAAAAGCACGGCAAGTTCTATTTTCAGCGCCCCGGCAAGGCTCGCTTCGATTATGCCCCGCCGAGCGCTTTGCGGATCATATCCGACGGCAGCAACCTCGTAATCGAGGATCACGACATGAACACGTCGGAGCGCTATCCGCTGGACGTCACGCCGTTCAAGCTGCTCCTATCGGATAAAGTGGACCTCGCCAACGAGGCCCACGTTCTCGGCGTCGAGCAGGGGCCGGATATGTTCATTCTTTCTGTCGAGGAGAAGGACGCCAACGGCTCGGGCCGCATTCGCCTGTTCTTCAACAAGGCCGATACGAGCTTGAAGGAATGGATCATCACCGATGCGCAGGGGCTCGACACGCGTATCGAGGTTTCGAACCTGGAGCAGAATAAGAAAGTTGCCGAGAATTACTTCATGATCTCGCCCTTTGGGTTCGACCGCGACCGGTGAGGCGCTCTCTCGCAGGGCTCCTTGCCCTGCATACCCATCGATTTTCCGCGATCCATGTGCTAGATTTCCGTTTCAGGTTGTTGTTTCAACCTGAAACGAACCGCTTTTCTGGCGGCGCTTTGCGCCGCAATAATGCACATGAGTGAATTCGCTCGCATAGACGTTATCATTGCCGGCGCGGGGCCAGTTGGGCTGGCGGCAGCGCTCGCCTGCCGTGCCGCGGGGTTGAAGGCGGCTGTCGCAGATACATCCAAAACCGCGTCTGTGGCCGCAGCGAAGGGCAGAAGTGCCGCTCTTTTCAACAAGACGGTTGCTTTTCTGCGAGGGCTTGGCGTTTGGGATGCGTGCGAGCCCGTCGCCGAACCGCTCAAGACGCTGCAATTCATCGACGATACCGGGCGGCTCTTTCGCGCGCCGGATTGCGCTTTCCACGCAGCGGAAATCGGTGAAAACGCTTTCGGCTATAACATCGGCAACGCGGATCTTGCCGGAGTTTTCAAAGCCGAAGCGGAGCGGCGCGGCATTCCTATAATCTCGCCGGGAAGGCTCCTGGAGTTGGACAGCGGGGCCGGCGGCGCGCAAGTTACATTCGAGGACGGCACAAGGCTCAGCGCGCCGCTCGTTATCGGCGCGGACGGCCGTAATTCGCCCACACGCGAGGCCGCTGGCATTCGCTCCTTCTCCTGGACCTACGACCAGACGGCGCTCGCCGGATCGTTTTCGCACGAGCGCCCGCACAATGGGGTTTGCATTGAGTTTCACCGCCAGGCGGGGCCATTCACGCTGATCCCGCTCCCGGGCAATCGCTGCAGCTTCGTCTGGAGCGAGCGCAAGGCCGATGCGGAGCGCTTGCTCGTTCTCGATGCCGCCGGGTTCGCCGCCGAGGCCGGAAAAGCCTCCCATTTCGCATTGGGCCGCATTTTCGATCCCAGCGAAAGAGCCGCCTTCCCGCTTTCCTCCGTCCTTGTGCGCGAATATGGGCGGGAGCGCGTTGCCCTTGCGGGAGAAGCAGCCCACGCCGCGCCGCCGATTGGCGCTCAGGGGCTCAATCTTGGCTTCCGCGATGTTGAGGCCCTTGCCGCGCTCATAGGCGAAGCCAGGCGCCGCGGCGAGGATATCGGAGGCGATAAGCTGCTCCGCGCTTATTCCGCAGCAAGGAGGGGCGACATTTTGAGCCGCACCTTGGGTTTGGACCTGCTCAATCGAAGCCTGCTTTCCAGCTTTCTTCCCCTGCAGGCGGCGCGCGGCCTGGGACTTTACACGCTCGGCGCCATAGGACCGTTGCGGCGGGCGTTCATGCGGCAGGGCATCGCACCAGCCGGACTCCTTTAGAGTTCGTCTGGAGAAGCATGCCTTCGGGCTTGGCCCGGAGGTGTGAAGCGGTTCTCCGATAAGACGCACGGCTACACAAAAAGCTAGAGCCCGCTCTTGATTCCATCAAAAGCGGATAGGCTCTGGTCCGTTGCCGTTTATTGCCTTGACGCCGCCGCACGCGCTTGCAAGACAAGCTCACTTCATCGCAACCGCTCAAAATCCGGACCTATGCTGCTCGATCTCCGCCAACGGCTTGAATATGGCCTCCTGCTGGCGATTGTCCTCTTCGTGCGGGCGATGCCTCTCGGCATGGCCACGGCGCTCTCTGCGCGCGTATGGCGCTTTATCGCTCCCAAAACCAGGCGTCACCGCCGCGCGATGAAGAATCTAGAGAAAATGATGCCGGAGAAAACGCTTAAGGAACGCGAGGCCATTGCGCTCGGCATGTGGGACAATCTCGGGCGAGTTATGGCTGAGACGATGCTGTTGCCGCGCCTTTTGAAAGATCCATCGCTGATAGAGTTCGAAAACCCAGCCTTGATCGAGCGCTACCGGGATAAGATTGGCGCGTTTATCCTGACCGGCCCGCACATGGGCAATTTTGAGCTCTCGATCTCAATTGCCAACGCGTTCAACGTCCGGGCGGCAGGCGTCTACCGTATGGTGGAAAACCCCTATGTCGACCGCTTTCTCCACCGCCTGATCGCGCCGCTCTACCCAGGCGGCCTGTTTGCGAGCAAGGGCGAGGAGGGGTTCAAAACGGTCAAGCGCATCGCCACCTATGCGCGTGCCGGGGGCGCAGTCGGGATGATTTCCGATCTCGTGGACTGGAAGGGCGTTCAGGTTCCCTTTTTCGGGCATACGATGTGGGCGACTACCGCGCCTGCGTGGCTTGCCCGCCGGGCGGGTGCTAGCCTCTGGGTCATGAGGGTCCGCCGCATCGGCAAGCAATCGCGCTTCAAGATCGCGTTCAAGGAACTGAGGGTTCCGCGCACGGACCGCTCCGATGACGACATAAGGGAGTTGACGGCTGCCATCCATAGGCAGTTCGAGGCTTGGATTCGCGAACATCCTGAGCAGTGGATGTGGTCTAACAAACGCTGGAGGGATCACGAAATGCCCGGAGGGACGCAAGACTGATGAGAATAGCGGTTCTGCAGCATGTGCCATTTGAGGGCCCCGCAGCGATTGCGGATTGGGCGGCGGCTCGCGGCACTGAGATCGCGGTAACTCACCTGTACCGCAACGAGCCGCTGCCCGCGCTCGCGGATTTCGATATGCTGGCGGTGATGGGCGGCCCCATGAGCGCCAACGACGAGGCGCGGTATACCTGGCTTACCCCTGAAATCGCCCTTGTAGGCAGCGCTATTCACGCCGGCAAGATCGTGCTTGGCGTCTGTCTTGGCGCACAGATCATAGCAAAGGCACTTGGCGCCAAGGTCTATGCGGCCAGGCAAAAGGAAATTGGTTGGTTCGAGGTCGAGAGAACGGAGGCGGCGCATCCTATCTTCCAGGGCTTGCCCGCCGCGTTCCCCGCGTTCCATTGGCACGGCGAAACCTTCGATTTGCCTGCGGGTGCGGTGCGTCTGGCGGAGACAGCCTCGACGCCCAATCAAGCTTTTGGCGTAAACGGCCGCGTTCTTGGCCTGCAGTTCCATATCGAAGCGACGCCCGCAAGCGTCGCGGACTTGGTGCAAAATGCCGCAGACGAAATTGGAACCGGGCCCTTCGAGCAAAGCCCGGACGCGATCCGCGAAAGCATCGGCACGTGCGCCAGCCTTCAGCCTCTTATTGGCTGCGTGCTCAATAACTTGACCCGCGTGGCAGGCGAAGGCAAATAACGCGCTAAGGTGGAGAAACCCATGGCACCCTCACGGCCCCCCTCAAAGTTCTTCAAGGCTCTCGCGGCCGGCGCTCCCGCTCCTTTCACCGAGAAGCCGGTGCGGCTGGAGCGCATGATCCACTTCGTGGCGCCGCATGTGGAAAAAATCCGCGCCAAAATCCCCGAGCTCATCAAGCAGGTCGATGTGGTTTTGGGGAATTTGGAAGATGCGATCCCTGCCTCCGAAAAGGAAGCGGCGCGGAAGGGTTTCATCGAATTGGCGCGCGCGAACGAGTTCGGGCGCACGGGATTGTGGACGCGCATCAACGCGCTGAACAGCCCCTGGGTGCTGGACGATATCGTCGAGATCATGGGGGCTGTTGGCGCCAAACTCGATGTCATCATGCTGCCCAAAGTCGAAGGTCCGTGGGACATTCACTATCTCGATCAGTTGCTTGCGCAACTCGAAGCGAAGCATGGCATCGAAAAACCCGTGATGATCCACGCGCTCTTGGAGACTGCCGAGGGGGTGTGCAACATCGAGGCGATCGCTGCGGCGAGCCCCCGCATGCACGGTATGAGCCTTGGGCCGGCGGATCTGGCGGCAAGCCGGGCCATGAAGACGACCCGCGTTGGCGGGGGGCATCCATCCTACGGCGTCCTGGCCGATCCCGGCGCGGACGCTACAGCTCCCCGGGCCTTCTATCAGCAGGATCTCTGGCATTACACGGTCGGCCGCATGGTCGATGCCTGCGCGACTCATGGTATCAAGCCGTTTTACGGGCCGTTCGGCGATTTCTCGGACCCGGCGGCTTGCGAGGCCCAATTCCGGAATGCCTTTCTGCAGGGGTGCGTTGGGGCGTGGACGCTGCATCCCGCCCAAATCGAAATCGCGCGGCGCGTCTTCACGCCCGATCCGGCGGAAGTGGCGTTCGCAAGGCGGATCCTGGAAGCCATGCCTGGCGGCAGCGGAGCCGTCATGGTGGACGGCAAAATGCAGGACGATGCGACTTGGAAACAAGCGAAGGTGATGGTTGACCTGAGCGATTTAGTCGCGGCGAAGGATGGACCTTCGTCTTGACCCATATTGGAGTTTTAGTGCTGAGAGTAACGGGAGTCGCGCAACCTGGGAACTGACACGCGGAGCGCCATGATGATGAAAGAACGGCGCGCGAGATATGCGATTGGGGAGGTCGTGAAACACCGCTTCTTCCCCTTCCGGGGCATTATTTTCGACGTCGATCCCGAGTTCGCCAACAGCGAGGAATGGTGGCTGTCGATCCCGGAGGATATGCGCCCGGCCAAGGACCAGCCATTTTATCACCTTCTCGCCGAAAACGAGGAGACGGAGTACGTTGCCTATGTCTCCGAGCAGAACTTGCTGCCGGACGACAGCGGCGAGCCGCTCAGGCACCCGCAACTGGCGGATCTTTTCGATGAGCTTGAGGATGGCGGATATCGCATCAGAAGCTCCGCCGCGAATTAGAACCGCGCCGGTTTGGCACGCTCTCCGTCATCGCGAGGCCGCCTTTGGCGGCCGCGGCGATCCAGAACAAGCGCTGCGCTTTCGGCTTCTGGATTGCTTCGGGACTGAAGCCCCTCGCAATGACAGAGAACGGCGATCGGTGTTACAGCGGCTGGCGCAGCTTGATGGCCGCCGCGAGCGTGCCTTCATCCAGATAGTCCAGTTCGCCGCCGATGGGCACGCCGCGCGCGAGCCTTGTGATCTTCACAGGCAATCCCTCCAGCTCGGCCGCCAGATAATGCGCCGTCGATTGGCCCTCAACGGTTGCGTTGAGCGCGAGGATGATCTCGCGCACCTCGGGCGCATGCGCGCGTTCCACGAGCTTGGCGATGGATAGATCGTCCGGCCCGCGCCCATCGAGCGGCGACAGTGTGCCGCCAAGCACATGATAGCGCGAGCCCACGATGCCGGCCCGCTCCAGTGCCCAGAGGTCGCCCACCTCCTCCACCACGCAAATCAGCGAAGCATCGCGCGCCGGGTCCTGGCAGATGGCGCAAGGCTCAAGCGTGTCGATGTTGCCGCATTCCTTGCAGATCGCAATCTTCTCGGCGGCAAGGCCCAGGGCGCGGGCAAGCGGCAACAGCAGCTGCTCGCGCTTTTTGATGAGATGCAGCGCCGCGCGGCGCGCCGAACGGGGCCCTAGCCCAGGCAGACGGCTGAGCAATGCGATCAGCTCCTCGATCTCGGCGCCAGAGGTTTTTTTCTGCGGTGCAGGCATGCGCCTTAGGCCTCGCTCTGAAATAACTGCGTCATATGGCGCCGGAATTTTGTACCCCTGCAAGGCGCAAAAAGGGGCGCATATCCGGGATATGTAACCCTTTTTGCGCCGCAGCGGGAGGACAAAAGGACAAGCCAGATGGCGCAGTTATTTCAGAGCGAGGCCTAAGGTAGCGAATGGATTCTCGATGCGCAACCGCGCGATCTGCCGGCCGTGCGCCTTCGAAGCGTCAGCACGCTTATGCGAATGGCTTATGCTGCTATCGCATCGATGCCGGGTGAAGTGTAACCGGCGGGCTCCGCGCCGCTGAGCCTGTCGTAAAGCTCCGCGATTGCCATCAACTCGCGCCTGACGTAAGCGTCCCTGACTTTTCCGGCGAAAAACCGCGTTTCCTGCGCACGCTTGTTCCAGCCGGGATCGCCGGTTCTTGTGACGGGCAAGGGGGAATGCCCGCCAGCGGGGCGCGTCTCCTCGAACCGGCTTTGCGGCGTCCAATTGGCTGTTTGAAGAAAGGCGCGTGCAGCCTCGTTGTACGCTTCCGATTCGCAATGGCTTTTGCGGAGCCGGGCCAGTTCCTGCTTGCTTTGCTCCACGAGCAGCTTTGTTTCACGGCAAATGGCCGAAGTCTTTTCTAGCGGCATCATTCTTCCCCTGCGCGAACCGGAACCGGCCGGTTACGCCCCTAATGAATGTGCCCACCCGAACAATGGCCTCGCCCTGGCCATACATCACGCGGAACCCGTCTCCTATTGCGTGCATGAATAGCAGCCTGAGCCTTGCGCAAAGCTTGCCGCCAAAGAGTTGTAAGTACCTTTTTCTACCATGGAAGGAACCGGCCGGACGCAATGACGGGGCCGCCGGAAACCGCGCCCGCGTAGGCATAGGCCCAAACGGAGATCGCTCCGGAGCGTAAAAGGCGGACCTCGACGATTTCGCGGCGGAAGAGGCGCGGCTCAGGGTCTTCCGGGCGGCAGCCCTCATAGGCGTCGAGCGCGCCAAGAACCGGTGTGCCGTTCAGCCGGAACACCTCGCCGTGCACCGCGGTGGCGCAGCCTGCATCGAAGACTGCGCCGGGGAATTGGCCGAGACGATAGAGCCGCCCCGGCGCGAATGCCTCGCCTGCAAATATCGCGCGCGCCTGCAAAAGCTTGGCGTAAGGGCTGCGGCTGCCGCGCATCAGCGTACCGTAGACGAACAGATGCCGGGGCTCATCGCGCATCATACCGGAGCCGCTCGATTGCTTCCCTCTAGCTGCAGCAAAAAAGCCCCCCTCATACCGAACGCCATAGGTTTTTTAGCGGTTTGTTAGCCATGTTCGATAGGTATGGCCTGCAAATCCCGCGATTTTCAGCGCCCGAGTGCAGCGCCACACGTTTACCTTTCGGCGCGAGCGGTGCCCGCCGGAAGCTCCCCCGGCTCGCGCTGCGCAGCCCCGCCGCCTGCCTCCCGGCAGCCGCCCCTGCCCTGCTCTCCAATCCTGCAAATAAAGCCATGGCAAGCCTCCTGACCGCGCCCGCGCCTTCCCATAACGCAATCCAGGACCACGGCTCCTTACCGATGCGCTAACGCCGCGCAGGGCATCGCAGCAAACTCAGTTGTCATGGCCCGGCTTGACCGCATGGGCGCTAAAATTAGTGGATGGCGTGACGAACGAGGGGATCTCCCCTCACCCTGTCCCTCTCCCCATGGGAGAGGGGACGCCCTCTCAACGGCTGCGACGGGACTCCCTCTCCCATGGGGAGAGGGCTGGGGTGAGGGGTAATGCCGTATGATATGACTATGTCTCATTCTTCCGGTATAGCGGGTACTAGCATCATGCGTTGGCGCCGCGTTCAGTCACCAGCCCAGCCATCGCCTCGCATCCCTC
>JBKQNN010000308.1:0-5645 GCA_052145975.1 Rhodomicrobium sp.
CCGTTGCCGTTCCGGAGGGCATAAACTTTCCTGGCCCGGATGTGATGAGCGAAATCTGCCCGTCGCGGCGCGTGCTTGCGCTGATCGCGGACAAATGGACGATGCTGATCCTGCCCGCGCTTCAGAACGGCCCCCGCCGCAATAGCGAACTCCTGCGCGCGGTAGGCGGAGTTTCGCAAAAAATGCTTACCCAGACGCTGCGCGAGCTTGAGCGCAACGGCCTGATCGAGCGCCGCGACTATGGTGAGATTCCGCCGCGCGTGGACTATAGGCTCACCGCGCTTGGACGGTCCCTGGCCGGCCCGATCTGGGCCTTGGACCGCTGGGCGGAGAAGCATATCGCGGAGGTAGAAGCCGCGCGCGCGGCCTTCGACGCAAGCCAGCCATGACGCGGTTTATTCAATGCGATGAGGACCTTGCACGGCATATCGCCCAGCTTGCGGAGGCGCATCCCGTGTTTGCAGCCCTGGCCGCCGAGGCCGGCAGCGTTCCCATCCGGTGGCTCGATGGGGGCTTCAAGGGGCTGGTGTTCGTCGTCACCGGACAGCAGATTTCCATCGCAGCGGGCAGGGCCATCTACAACCGGCTCGAAACCGCGCTGGACGGCATCACGCCGGAAAAGCTTGCGGCAGCCGGCGACGACGTGCTCCGCGCCGCTGGATTTTCCGCGCCGAAAATCCGTACCTTGCGGGCGATCCAGGAGGCGGCACTCGGCGGCGGGCTCGATCTGGCCACGCTCGAACGCCAATCCTCGGAGGAGGCCATCCTAACCCTTTGCAGCATAAAGGGAATTGGGCCTTGGACTGCCGAAGTTTACCTCCTGTTTGCGGCGGGCCACCCGGACATCTTCCCCGTTGCCGACCTCGCTTTGCAGGAGGCCGCGCGCCTGGCCTTCGCGCTCGACGCCCGGCCCTCCCCGCGCGATTTTCGCGCCATGTCCGATGCGTGGTCGCCCTGGCGAAGCGCCGCCGCGCGGCTGCTCTGGGCCTATTATCGCGTCAAGAAGGGCGGAAAGGCCGTTGCGCCAGTGTAGCTTGCGATCCTTTTAATTCGGGCCGGCTTGTGCGGGCCTTGACATTGCGCGGCGAATAGGGGCAAGTTGCCGTCACATCGATAGTTTGGGATCGCGCGTCGAACCGTTTGGCGGTTCTTTCGTCCCAAGTTCATCCACGAAACCTGTCCTCTCTGATTGCGCGGCGGCGGAGGCAAATATCCGCCAAGCGGCTACCCGGTATCGGGTTCCGCCGCGAGAGAGATTTCCAAATTGACTGAGACTTCGTTCGACGCGTTCGGACTTTCCGAACCCATCCTCCGCGCTTTGCGCTCTGAAAACTTCGAAACGCCGACGCCCATCCAGGCCAAGGCCGTACCGATCCTGCTGGCCGGCACGGATTTGATGGCGATTGCCCAGACGGGCACCGGCAAAACGGCGGCCTTTGGGCTACCGCTCCTGGAAAAGATAGCGGCTGCCCGCGTTCCATGCCCTCCCAAGACCGTGCAGGCACTTATTTTGGTGCCCACGCGGGAGCTGGCCCTGCAGGTTCACACGAGCCTGATGGCTTTCGCGCGCCACCTCAAGCTGCGGCACGGCATTGTTATCGGCGGCGTAAAGATGTCCCCCCAAACACGCCAGCTCGCTCAAGGCGTCCACGTGCTTGTGGCGACAGCCGGCCGGCTTATGGACCACATCGGCGAAGGCAATGTGAAGCTCGACCGGGTTTCGATGCTGGTGCTCGACGAGGCCGACCGCATGCTCGACATGGGCTTCATCAACGATGTGCGGAAAATTGCGAGCCTGTGCCCCAAATCCCGCCAATCCGCAATGTTCTCGGCTACCATGCCGCCCGAGATCGCAAAGCTCGCCGGCCAAATTCTCAACAAGGCTGAGCGCCTGGAAATCACGCCTTCGGGGACAGCTGTTGTGCGCGTTACGCAGAATGTGATCTTCGTCGAAAAGGCCGCCAAAATGCGGATGCTGCAGGAGCTGCTTGGCGATCCTGCCGTCTCGCGCGCCATCGTATTCACGCGCACGAAACACGGCGCCGACAAAGTGGCGGCGCAAACCGGAAAAGCCGGGATCGTAACAGAGGCGCTGCATGGCAACAAATCCCAGAACGCCCGCCAGCGGGCGCTCGCGCGGTTCGCCTCCGGCCAGGCGCGGGTGCTGGTAGCAACCGACATTGCGGCGCGCGGCATCGACGTGGATCAAGTATCGCATGTTATAAATTTCGACCTTCCGGAGGAAGCCGAGACCTATGTGCATCGCATCGGGCGCACCGCGCGCGCGGGCGCGGAAGGGATAGCGGTATCCTTCTGCGATAGGGCGGAACGCGGCACGCTTCGCGCCATAGAAAGGCTCACTGGAAAGCCGCTCATCGTGTTGGGGTCTGGCATGGCTGAAACGGAGACCGAGCCGGAGCTGGCGAAGAAACCGCCGCTCGCGCCAAGGTCAAGACCCGCACAACGGCCGCGTTTCAAGGCCGAAGATAACGGCGGGGCCAAGCCATCCGCGCAGCGCAGGCCGCAAAGAGGTGCCGCGGCACCATCGGGAACGGTAAAATGGTTCAACCCTGCCAAGGGCTTCGGCTTTGTTGAGCCGGACGGCGGCGGCAACGACGTCTACGTCCATATCAGCGAGGCAAAGCGGGCGGGGCTCGGCACGCCGTGCGAGGGCCTGAGGGTAAGCTTCGATCTCGAACGCGATGACCGCGGCCGTATGTCGGCGACGAACCTGCGCGCGGCATAAACCCTAGTACCCGGGATCAGTGATCCGCACTACGCGCATTACCCCTCACCCCAACCCTCTCGGCAAGCTCGCCTTGGCGAGCTTGCAACTTATAGCGTCCGCAGTCGCACGCGTATGCGGATGGGGGAGAGGGAGGGGGAGTCCTGTCGCAGCCGGTGAGAAGGCGTCCCCTCTCCCATCCGCAACCGCTTGCGGATGCGGACACTCGAGCAGCAAGCTCGCCAAGGCGAGCTTGCTGGGAGAGGGACAGGGTGAGGGCTAATGCCCTATGGCTGTGACTCCTCCTTCAGCGATAGCGGGCACTAGCTTGTCCGTCATCGCGAGGCCGCCCCGGTGACGGCCTTCGCCTGCTTCAAACCCCATGCTCCGCGGCGCTGAAGCCGCAAAAGCATGGTGGATGAAGGTGACTGCACGCTCAGTTTCTGTAATCCTGAACCTTTGTTGCGCGCAGGCCCGGCAGGCCGTGCCGGTCGATCAAACGCTGCCAGCTCAGGAACTCGTCGATTGTCAGCTTATAGCGCTTGCAGGCGTCCTCAAGGCTCAACAGGCCGCCACGCACAGCAGCGACAACCTCCGCTTTTCTGCGGATTACCCAACGCTTGGTGTTCGGCGGCGGAAGGTCTGCAATTGTCAGCGGACTGCCGTCGGGGCCAAGGACATAGCGCAGACGGGGACGGAACATATCGGTCATAGTACTCTCACACACGATCAAGACCTCAGCGCACTGTATCCGGATTCGCTTAAAACGTGCTTAACGCGCTAGGAAAAAAAATCTTTTTGCGCTCAACTTCTGGTAGAGTATATGTCGACTGCAGCTTTACGCCGGACTGGACCTAACTGTAGCTTATATCCGTTTGCACTTGTAGCGGCGTGGCCGTATGACTTCAGCAAGCGCCTCTTCATCATGAGCATGCTAAATGCCTACAGTTAACGAAGGGCTGGCGCGCGGGGCTTATCCGGCCTCGCCGCCAGCTCTTACCGCCGAAACCCTGGGCCTTAGCGGCGATCCCAGCACACACCGCGTCGCCATCGCGATGTCGGGCGGCGTGGATTCGTCGCTGGCGGCAGCACTGGTATCGGCAGCGGGCTTCGAGACCGTTGGCATTACGCTTCAGCTATACGACCACGGAGCGGCCACGGCGCGCAAGGGCGCCTGCTGCGCCGGACAAGACATCATGGATGCGAGGCGCGTGGCGGACACGCTCGGCATCGCCCACTACGTGCTAAACTACGAGGACCGTTTCCGCGAGTCGGTCATCTCCGATTTCGCGTCGAGCTATCTCGCCGGCGAGACGCCGATTCCCTGCGTGCGCTGCAATCAGGGTGTGAAGTTTACAGATCTCTTGAAGACCGCGCGCGAGCTTGGCGCCTCGGCGCTGGTGACGGGGCATTACGTGCGAAGCAAGCCGGGGCCGGAGGGATGGGAACTGTATCAGGCCGTGAGCGCTGCCCGCGATCAAAGCTATTTCCTGTTCGCGACTACGCAAGAACAGCTGAATTTTCTGCGTTTTCCGCTGGGCTCCTTTGAAAAGAGCGAAACCAGAGCGCTTGCGGCGGGCCTTGGCCTGCCCGTCGCAGATAAACCCGATAGCCAGGACATCTGCTTCGTCCCGGCTGGCGATTATGCGAGCGTCATCCGCAAACTGCGGCCGGAAAGCGCGGAGCCGGGCGAGATCGTACATGCCGATGGCACGGTCCTGGGCGAGCATCCGGGCATCGTAAATTTCACCATCGGGCAGCGAAAGGGCCTGGGAATTGCCACGGGCGAGCAGCTTTTCGTGGTTCGTATCGAACCGGCTTCGCGCCGCGTGATCGTGGGGCCGCGGGAGTTGCTGCGCACCGTGCGGATACGGCTTCGGGAAGTGAACTGGATCGGTACTGGCACGCTTGAGCGTGCCGCGGCAGACGGCTGCGCGCTTTTCGTGAAAGTGCGCTCAACGCAGGAGCCGCGGCCCGCGCGCCTCCTCTCAGACCCTGCCGGCGTTTACGCCGTACTCAGCCATGCCGAATTTGGTGTGGCGGCCGGTCAGGCTTGTGTGCTTTATGACGGGGGAAGCGGGGGGGCGCGCGTTTTGGGCGGCGGATTCATCGCTGCAGCAATGGGATAACCGGGTATGGAAAAAGTTCTGCATCAGCCGCGCCTCGACGAGAATGCGGTGCGCCTCGCCTACAGGGGCTGGGCGCCGGTCTACGACTATAGCTTCGGCGTGGTCGCCGGGCCGGGGCGGCGGCTCGCCGTTTCGAAGCTGAACCAGGTCGATGGACACGTCCTGGAAGTTGGCGTCGGCACCGGGCTCTCTTTACCTTACTACAAGCCTGGGCTCGAAGTGACCGGGATCGATCTTTCGCCGGACATGCTGGCTAAAGCGGCAGCCCGTGTGGAAAAGCTCCATCTCAAAGGCATTACGCTTACCGTAATGGATGCAAGCAGGCTTTCGTTCGAGAACGAAACCTTCGATGCCGCCGCGGTTATGTTTGTCATGACCGTCGTGCCCAATCCCGCGGCCGTGATGGCGGAGATACGGCGGATTTTGCGGCCGGGCGGAACGGCGATCGTTATCAATCACTTCAGCCGCGAACGGGGTTTACGTGCGGCTTCGGAGCGCTTTCTCGCGCGCTATTCGCACAATCTCGGCTGGCATCCCGTTTTCCCGCTAAGCACGGTCACGAAGTCCCCGGGATTCCGGCTGGCCGAAGCTATCGATGTGGCGCCATTTGGGCTTTTCACGCTTCTGCGCCTCGAAAAGGTGGGATGAGCCAGCCGCCGGCATGACCAGGGTCACGAATCCAGGTTAACGGGCGTTTTTTGAACCAAGCTATGCAGATAATCGGGGTCCCATCCGGCGATTTTTCTTCTGAGTTTCAGGCTTTTCTTATCGGGAGCGGCACGCAAGAGATT
>JBKQNN010000309.1:0-3865 GCA_052145975.1 Rhodomicrobium sp.
GGGGCGGCATCGCGGGTGTCGCGCGCTCGATGCCCACCAGCGGCGCCGTGGATCGCGTTGCGGCCAAGCTCGGCGTGCCCTGCTACGAGACGCCCACCGGCTGGAAGTTCTTCGGCAATCTGCTCGACGCCGGGCGCATCACGCTCTGCGGCGAGGAGAGTGCGGGCACCGGCAGCAACCATGTACGCGAGAAGGATGGCGTGTGGGCGGTGCTGCTGTGGCTCAGCATTATCGCAGCGCGCCGGCAAAGCGTGGCGGACATCGCGCGCGAGCATTGGGCCACCTACGGACGCAACTATTACACGCGCCACGACTTCGAAGGCATCGATACGCCCGCCGCGCAGGCGCTGATGAAGGCGCTCAGCGAACGGCTTGCGGGCCTCGCCGGCACAAGCGTTGGCGGCCGGCTCGTCGCGCAGGCGGACGATTTCAGCTACACCGATCCGGTCGACGGTAGCGTGTCGAAGAACCAAGGCTTGCGCGCGATCTTCGAGGACGGCGCCCGCATCGTCTATCGCCTCTCCGGCACCGGCACCACCGGCGCGACGCTGCGCGTCTACATCGAGCGCTACGAAGCGGACCCGGCGCTGCTCGCGCAGGATACGCAGTCTGCGCTCGCGGACTTGATCGCAACCTCCCGCGATCTCGCCCGCTTAGGTGAGTTCACCGGCCGCGAACAGCCGGACGTGATTACCTGATAACGTCTGAAAACCCTTGATGCGGCTAGGGGCATACCTGATATGGCATAAGCTTCAGCTGATCGGGAGTATTTTGAATGCCCGAAGAACCCGACCTAAATAAACTTTCAACGCGCTTTTTCCATGGAAGCGATTTTACCACCGATTTGCCGGCGGGCGCGCGTTACAGTGAAGAAAAGCTCAAAAACTACTCAGTTGAATCCTCAAACGGTGGTCGTATCGCTGTTCGATTCGAGAAAATTGAGGAACTATTCGTTGACCTTGCTCGTAAGCATGAGGTTGTTGTGGGGGCAGTCGCGTGGTTGACAAACAACGACATTTTGAGCGCGCTATCGACGCCGGCTCACGTTGCCATAGTTGTTCAGAAGGAAGACTTTTTGCGACGGGACTCCGGTGTTACATCCTACCCGCGTTGGAGACACGATCTGCGTTGTCTTTATAATGCTATACGCCCTTTTGACATGCTAGATTTCAAGGAGACCTACCCCGGACAACAGGAAGATCACCCGGACTACAACCCGGCAGTGCAGCACTGGCTTTTCAACGCCAGCGGCGAATTTCAGGTCGGCGGGGAACCTATTCGTTGTCTGGGTTACGCTGTGCAGAACAATCGGCAAATTCCCAAAATGCACCACAAGTTTTTGGTATTCGGTGACCGGCAAGAAGGTTTGATCATGCGGCCCCGGTGCGTAGTAACTGGGTCATTCAACCTGACACAAAACGCTGTTAGAAGCCGCGAGAACGTTATCGTTGTCGAAGACCAGGCCATTTGCCATGCGTTCATAAGCGAATGGGCACAGCTTTGGTGCCTTTCGGAAAAGCTGGATTGGTCTAGTCCCGAGCCGGTCGTTGAAGAAATGAACATGGCAACCTAAAGATACTTTGAGCCAGCACTAGGAACCGCTGCCATGCCCGCGATTCCTTACGGTTCGCATCAGCCAATTGGGGAGAACCGGGGTGCGATCTCAGATCTGCACGCCGCCAAGAACGTGCTCAAGATCGATCATGCGGACGATCATTGCTCCCCTGGGATCAAAGGGCAGGTCCTGAAATCCCCAGCGGGCGTAAAAGCTCCGCGCGGCCTGATCGACGGGGTGCGTGACCACGCCGAAGCAGCCCACCTCTTGGGCAAGACGCATCGAAGTCTTGAGCGCGAACAGCAACAGGGAGCGCGCGTGCCCGCGGCGTTGATGATCCTTGTGAACCGCGAGCTGCCCGAGAAGCGCGACCGGCACGGGATCGGGCTTGTTGCGATGCTGCGGCCGGGGCAGAAAGGCGCGCTCGATTTGCGCGGTGCTGAGCGAAACGAAGCCGATAATCTGTCCGTCCGGTATCGCGGTTATGACGCTGGTGCGGGAAACCGATGCCGCCTGGTTCGCCCAAGCATGGCGCCGGAACCACAAATTGAGGGATTCCTTGCCGCAATCGAACTCATCGCGATTATCGGTCTCGCGGAGGGGGCGGGGCGGCGTTACTCCTGCCATGTGGGCGGACGCGCGCCCAGATCGCGAAGCCCCGGAATATCCTGAGCGGGAGCTTGTGCCCAGCGCTCAAACGCCTCCCAGTCCGCTGCGGGGATCGTGATGATCCGCCGCTCCATCATATAGAGCTCGGCGGCGTCGAGGGCTTTGCGGCGCACGAAATCGCTGACGTTGATTCTGGCCTGTTCCGAGGCGGCCTCCAGCAGCGCCCGCTCGTGCTTGCTGAGGCGCACGCTCAAGACCGTGGTCGCGTTCTGCGATAGCTCTGCCTTTTCGTTCATGCGTGTGACAATAGCACACGCGAGCAGAAAACGTACTATAAATGCAGGAGAAGCAACGCGCCTGTTCTGGCGAAACGGATGCGCGGCATCCTTGCATTGCAATGGAGCTGATGTTATATTTTTATATAACCAAAGAGGCTCGCCATGCACACTACGAATCTGCGCAAAGTTGGGGGATCGGTGATGCTGACCGTGCCGCCCGCTCTTCTCGACGTACTGGACCTGCAGGCGGGCGCCACCGTCGCGGTCGCTATCGAAGACGGCCGCCTCGTGATCGAACCTTGCCGGCGCCCGCGATACACCATGGCCGGGCTGCTTGCGCAATCGGACTACTCGCAGCCGCAGGAGGCCGGGGACCGCGAATGGGTCGACGCACCGGCAGCCGGCCACGAGCCGCTATGAAGCGCGGCGACGTTTACACGGTTTCGCTGGACCCCACGCAGGGCAATGAACAGCAGGGGCGGCGTCCGGTGCTGATCGTTTCGCCGGACGAATTCAATACGGCGACACAACTTCCCGTGATCGTACCGGTCACGAGCGGCGGTGCCTTCGCGCGGCGCATTGGCTTTGCCGTCCCGCTAACCGGTACAAAAACAACCGGGGTGGTTCGTTGCGATCAGCCGCGCGTGCTCGACATTCGCGCGCGCCGCGGCCGGAAGGTCGAGACAGTGCCTCCCGATCTTATGGACGAAATCCTCGCCAGGGTGGCAACTATCTTCGAATAAGCCACGCAGCCCGCAGCCTCTTGCGAAACGGCCTTGGCAGCGCTCCAGCGCCAAGCTATGCAACTCCCAGCCACAGCCCGGAGTTGCCATGACCGCCCAAGCCCTTCCCGCGCCGCGCACCGACCTTGCGCCCAACACCGCCGATTTCGAACGCCTGCCCTTCGTGAAGCCCACCGGCTTCCGGGAATACGACGCGCGCTGGCTATTCCCGCAGGAGGTCAACCTGATGGGCATGCAGACCATCGGCATGGCGCTCGCCACGCTGATGCGCGAGCGCGGCGTGCCGGTGCGGATCGTCACGGGCCACGATTACCGCTCCTATTCGTCGTCCATCAAATACGCGCTGATGTGCGGCATGCTCGCGGGCGGAGCCGAGGTGCACGATATCGGGCTGGCGCTGTCGCCGATGGCGTATTTCGCGCAGTTCGCGCTGGAGGTCGAGGGGGTCGCGATGGTGACGGCGAGCCACAACGACAACGGCTGGACGGGCATCAAGATGGGCATGGGACGACCGCTCACCTTCGGCCCGGACGAGATGACGGCGCTTAAAGCAATGGTGCTCGAAGGCCGCTACGAGACGCATGCCGGCGGCAGCTACCGTTTCCATGCCGATATGGCCCAGCTCTATATGGACGATCTCGCGAACCGCGCACCCTTCAAGCGCAAGATCAAGGCCGTGG
>JBKQNN010000310.1:0-10333 GCA_052145975.1 Rhodomicrobium sp.
TGCGGATCGGGCTCGCCGGATCGAGCTTGCCGAGTAGCTTTAGTACAGCGAAAGTGAATACCGGCTCGCACAAAACAAGTGGCACATACGACACCGCGAACAGCGCCCAGCTCGAAAGCGGTGTGGCCTCGGTCCCGAGCGCCAGCCAAAAGCCCACCATGCCAACGACGCCGGCATAATAGGCGGCATCGAATTTCACGATCTCTGCCCAAGAAAGCCGCGGCTTGACGGCGCGATCCGCGAAATATCGGCGGCCGAGCAGCGTGTGAACAGCGATGAGCGGAACCATGAGCGACAGGGAATTCACACCGAGGTGCACGAGGTCTTGCGGCTCGAAGAGCAGCCCTTGCAAAAGAAGGCCGATGGCGAAGCCGAACAGCGCGGGCCGGAACCCGAACACGAAATAGACCGCCGAGGCGCCCACGAAATGCAGCTCGGAAGGCCCAACTGGCATGTGGAACGCTTCCATGAACAGGGAGAAGAAGACGGCGGCAAGCGCCACCTTGACGATTTCTTGGGGCTTGCGCAGTAGCGATGGCAAATAAGCGGTGAGCGCCGAAATCGCCGTGACATTGGCGAAAAGCACTTTGCCGGCGTTCAGAACGCCTGGTTCGATATGCATGGAGTCTCCATGGTGTGATGAAATTTAAGTGACAGGGCGAGGCGCGCCATTAGCGCGTAAGGCGGTGCCTACGGATCGTGGAATGTCATCGCAACCTCCCTGCTGCCCCTCCGGCAGCGCGGCTAGCCTGTTTTCGCTCGGGCAGGTCTCCTGGCTCGCGGGTCTAAGCGCCATGGCCGCCTTCCCGGGCATTACCCCAGTGGCATCGGGCCTTGGCACTCGCCGCTTACAGTTGCGGGGGCAGCTGCGGCTTCCGGTTTCCCGTCACCGCATTCCCTTTTCATCCCCGTCGCCGGGGAACCGTCGCGTAGTTTAAAGTTGCACAGACCGCCGGCGGGCGCCAGCCATAAATTTGCGCGATCCGGCTTTTGCAGTGGTCCCTTCCGGCCAGGGGCAAGCTGTGCCGGAAGGGCTGCGCTGAGTGACGCCTGTTTGAGGGATGGGGGGGGAGGCGCCACAACTGGATCGTGCCATAAGCTAGTAAAAAAAGCGGTAGGGAGATCTGTAAGGTATGACGCGGCGCTCGTTATTTTTGCGGCCGGGTTGATCGAACGTATTTGGATTGCTAATTTGATCCGCAAACTTTTAATCGAATGCTGCCGGGGCACGCGCCGCCGGAGCGAAGGGAGCTTGGCAAATGTCCGGATCGTGGCTTTCCAGAATGAAATGGGCGGGTTCCGGCGTGGACCGCAGGTCCGTGCTGCTGACCGCCGCAGGCGGCGCTATCGCGGCAATGGCGCCCGCCGGGGCCTCCGCGCAAGCCCCTCAGCCAATCAAGCGGGCTTTGTTGCTTGGCGGAGGATCGATCAAAGGCGCCTATCAGGCCGGCGCGATCAAGGTTCTCCTCAACAAAGGGTTCGTACCGGACAGTATTTATGGCATCTCCGTTGGATCGCTCAACGCCGCGTTCCTGTGCGACAGGGCCTACTTCCTGGGGAAGCCCAAGAGCGCGTATTATTCGGAGCTGAAGGAAACGGCGCCAGCGAATGCGGGCGATCTGAGTGCTCCGGTGACTTGGCCTTTCATAGGCGACCAATTGGAAGCCTTTTGGACACAGAAAGTCACCGATCCTTCAAAGGTGGTGAAGGAGTGGCCCGTGACCGGCGTCGCTCTGCACGCGCTTTTTAGCGAGTTCAATGGCTTTTTGAGCGTGTCGCCTCTGAAGCACCTCATCGATGCCACGGTGAGCGATCAGCGGCTGCAGGCATCGAAAGTGCCCACGTCTATAGGTGCGGTGAATATCGACACCACAAACATCAAATATGTGCTGAACACCGATGCCGATTTCAAACAATTTATATTGGCGAGTGCAGCACTTCCGCTGGTGATGCCCATCGCTGAGATCAAGAGTGGCGCAAACGCGGGCAGATATGTCGATGGCGGCGCCAAGCACATCGTGCCGGTAAAAGACGCTGCCGCCGCCGGGCCGGCAACCCACATGATCGCCATCGTGTGCCAGGCTCCCCTCAAGACGGAAAAGTATCCAGCCCTCGCCAACACGCAAGACGTTGTTCAGCTCGCGCGCCGGCTTTCGGACATCGCCAGCGATAATGTCATAGAAAGAGACCTGGGCTATGCCTTTGGCAAGAAGATCGCGGTAATCAGGCCGGCGGCGCCTCTCGAAGTCGAAATCAACAGCCCGAATGCCGAGATCAACAATTTCAAGAGCGCGGATATCAGCAATCTGATCGCGCGCGGCGAATATTACGCGGAGCAGAAAATCAAGGAAGGAAAAGAGCTTACCGCCGATTATTTCAGCTGATCGCATGGGTGCCAATACTGAGGTTCCGCCCCTCACCCTGTCCCTCTCCCATGGGGAGAAGAACAAGATGAGGGGCGATTCCCTAGTTTATGGCGGAGATGGCACCGCACCGAATTATCCGCGCTGCTCCACGGAGCCGCGCCCAAGGCCGGAGATTGCGCTTTCGAACCATTGCCGGAGCAGCCCGGTCTTCAAAAGGTGGGCAGTAACGAAAATAAGGACGATGCCCGCGCCGGTGGCGATGGCATCCGCGAGAACCCAGTATTCGGGCCCCATTGCCAAAACGAAGAACTTGCCGGCGAAGGATAGCAGGACTGTAAGCGAGAAAATCGGAAGCGAGGCGCTGCCTGCCGCGCAGACCCAGCCTGCGGCCCTTGTTTTAAGCCACCCAGCGTTTTTCGGGATGAGGCGTGCCACAAGATAGGCCGACGCGAGCAGGCCCACGACGCGCCACAAATCCAGCGTCTGCTTGTTCAGGCTGAAATACATGGCGCGCAGCCGGTTCGAGGCCGCGTTGTCGATGGTTTCGAAAGCGATGGTCATCAGCACGCACGCGCTGAAGACGACGAATAGCACGCAGCAAATGTCGAGGACGCGCCGCGCCTCTCCCGCCGCAACGGGCGGGAGGCTGGTTCGTGTCCGCCAGCCGAAAATCAGCCCGATGGCGAACAGGAATTGCCAGCAGAACGGATTGAAGAACCAGTTGACATCGTAGGTGACGGTCGGGATCGCCGGGAAAAACCGGGCGGCAAACATCCACATCATGCCCGACACCGCAAGCAGCGCTAATTCGCTCTGCGCCCGCAGCCATATGAGGAACGGGGCGAGCAGCATGACTACGATGTACATGGGCAGGATGTCGAGAAGCGGCGCCTGGAATGCGAGGGTGGGCACGCCGGCAATCGCTTGGAGCGGCTCACTTTGGATCTTATCGAGAAACACCTCGTAATCGGTCCTAACGCCAGCCGAGATCAGCGCGTAGGCCGCTGTCATGATCAGAACCACGAGCACCATGTGGTACATAAGTATTTTTTGCGCCCTGCCCATTGCCTTGCGCGAAAGGGCCTGAAGTCCTTGCGGAACGAGGCTGTAATAAGCGAGTGCTGCCGAATAGCCCGCCAGGAACATGAAAACCTCAGCGGAGTCGAAAAGCGCGAAGGTCCGGGACGTGGAATAGCTGAAGGCGTTGTCCGGGATGTGATTGATAAAAATGAAGATAAGCGAGAGACCGCGAAAGAAGTCGATGCGGTAATCGTAATGCGGTTTTTGCGTGCGCACCCGGTGCGTTTCCTGCACTTCGGCCGGTACCTTCGCGGAAGCCGGGACGGTTGGCGCTTCGCCTCCCGCCAGTCTAGCCGATGCAAATAATCTGTTCACAGAGACCGCTCCTCATCAGGCGAGCTTGAGTGAACGCAAAACTCGCGCCAACAAAACCGGCAGCATGCGGTCCGCCCGTTTGCTTCCCACAGCGCCCCTCGAACTGCCCTTGTCGTCCATTCTCCCCTCCGCATCCGCGAGCGGATGCGGAGACTTTAACGTGCCATCCTGCTTAGGTCGTAGCTATGCAAAGCAATTCAGCGGAGCCAATGCTGCAAATATAGGGCGCCTTTTCCAGCCATACATCCTATAATGAGATTCGGTTACAAATTCGCGCTCAAGCTGCAGCCAAATCGCGCAATTGGGCTACGCCCACGGTAAGCTTCGCCAGGGTCAGGCCCCGGCCTTCGAGCATGCAGGCGAGACTGGCGGCAACGCGGGAGGCCGCGCCTTCATTGAGCTTTCTCCAAACCGCGAAATTGCCTTTGGCGGCGGGGTGCTCGATGATGCTCCGGGCAAGCCCCCGCTGTACGGAAGCCACCGCGGCTAGGCTGCTGTTCACCGCCAGCCTGTCGAAATAATCGCCAGCCGCGAGCGCCTCGCTTGCCGCGGCAAGCTCGTCCAGGTGAAACGCGTCGCGGATCGCAAAAATTGCGCGCGCGGCATCTTGGACCGGCGCCTTCACGGTATCTGCAACGCGTACGGCGTCGAGCGCTTGCGATAGCGGCTCCAAAGCGGCCAGCTGCCGGGCGAGCGGCGCCGGAACACCCTCGGCATGAAGCCGCGCCTGTTCGTCTTCGAGGCGTGCCATTGCCTCTTTTGATAGCGCTGCCGCCAAATTCATCGTCAGGTGCTCAACTCCCTCGCGGTAACGTTCGATCTCGGGCTCCAGGCTCTCTTCGGAAAGTCCGTGCCGCAGGAACCAAGCTGTCTGCTTCCGGAGCATGTCTTGCACCCTGCGGTACAGCAGAAGCTGCTTCTGGCCATCCATTTTGTCATCAAGGGAGTCGATGCCGGCATAGATGCTACCCAGCCCATGGACCGCCATCACCGCCGCGAAGGCATAGGCGATGTCCTCCGGCGTCCTTCCCGTCTCTTCAGCGAGGCGGACAATGAAGGTGAGCCCGCCGGTATTGACAATGTCATTGGTGAGGCTCGTCGCTATGATCTCGCGGCGCAAAGGGTGATGCGCGATTTCATTGGCGAACCGCTCGCGCATCAGCGGCGGGAAATAGACCGCGAGCGCGCGGCCAAGATGCGGATCGTCCGGTACGGTCGAGTCGATAAGGCTGCGGTTGAGATCGATCTTGGCGTAAGCGAGCAGAACCGCCAGCTCTGGCCGCGTCAGGGGCCTGTCCGCGGTGATGCGCCCCGCAATCGCGGCATCCGAAGGCAGGTTCTCGAGCGCACGGTCCAGATGATCCTGCTTTTCGAGTCTTTGCATGAGCCGCTGCTGGAAGCCCAGATCGGCAACACCGTCCTGCTCAGCGAGGCTTATGGCTAGCGTCTGCAGACGGTTGTTGCGCAGGACGCTGGCGGCCACTTCGTCCGTCATCGCGGCGAGCAAACGGTTGCGCGACGGTATATCGAGCTTGCCGGCTGAAACCGCGGTTCCAAGCGCGATCTTGATGTTGACCTCGGCATCGGAGGTATTCACACCCGCGGAGTTGTCGATCGCGTCGGTGTTGATCTTGCCGCCCAGCAGTGTCAATTCGATGCGTCCGCGCTGCGTGACGGCGAGATTGGCACCCTCGCCGGCTACTTTCGCGCGGACGTTCTTCGCGGCGGCCCGGATCGCATCGTTCGCCTTGTCGTTGACCTGGACATCGGCCTCGCCGCTGCCGCGCACATAAGTGCCGATGCCGCCGAACCACAGGAGATCGACCGGCGCTTTGATAATCGCCGCCATAATTTCAGCCGGTGTGGCTGAAGCTCCAACGCTGAGCAAGTTCCGCGCCTCAGCTGAAAGCGAAATATATTTCTCGCCCCGGCTGAAGACGCCGCCGCCTTTCGAAATCTTGGATCTGCCGTAATCCTGCCAGCTCGAACGCGGCAGATCGAAAAGCCGCTTGCGCTCTTCGAAGCTTACGGCTGGGTCCGGATCGGGGTCGATGAAAATGTCGCGGTGATCGAAAGCGGCCACGAGCTTGATCGACTTCGACAACAGCATCCCGTTTCCGAACACGTCGCCGGACATGTCGCCGACGCCTGCAACCGTAAACGGCGATGTCCGAATGTCGATGTTCATCTCGCGGAAATGGCGCTTCACCGCTTCCCAGGCGCCCTTCGCGGTGATGCCCATTTTCTTGTGGTCGTAGCCTGCGGAGCCACCGCTTGCGAAGGCGTCGCCGAGCCAGAAATGCCGGGAGAGCGCAATTTCGTTGGCGATGTCGGAGAATGTCGCTGTGCCCTTATCCGCCGCTACAACAAGATAAGGATCGTCTCCGTCGCGCCGGATCGTGGATTCGGGCGGCACGATCTGAGCGCGCACGCGATTGTCGGTAAGCGACAGCAGGCTTGAGACGAAAGATTTGTAGCAGGCGATGCCCTCGGCTTGCGACGCCTCGCGATTGGCGGGCAGCCTGCGCGGTACGAAACCGCCCTTGGCACCTTGCGGCACGATGACCACGTTCTTCACCTGCTGCGCCTTGGCGAGGCTCAAAATCTCGGTCCGGAAATCCTGCGGACGGTCCGACCAGCGAATGCCGCCGCGCGCAATGAAGCCGCCGCGCAGATGGATGCCCTCGAAGCGGGGCGAATAGACGAAAATCTCGGCAAGCGGTTTGGGGGCGGGCAGCCATTCGATCTCGCTGCTCTTCAGTTTGAACGCGATAGTTTCGGGCGCCTCTCCACCGCTGCCCGTCTGATAGAAGTTGGTCCTGAGCGTGGCATTGATGAGCGCGAGCAGGTTTCGCAGGATGCGGTCCTCGTCGAGCACCGGGATCTTATCGAGCGCGGCCGAGATGCGCTGCGCGATTTTTGCGCGTTCGGCGTCGCGGGCATCGGCATCCAGGCCGTTGTCCGGGTTGAACATCCGGTCGAACAGTTCGAACAAGTCCGCCGCGATCCCTGCGTGCTTGTTGAGCACTTCGGCCACGTAGATCGTGCCGTGCGGCGTGCCGGTTTGGCGGTAATACGCGCTATAGGCGCGGAGCAGCGACGCCTGACGCCAGTCAAGCCCGCCGGCGAGGATCAATCCATTGAAGCGGTCGTTCGCCGCAAGCCCGCTCCAAGCGGCCAGAAAGCCCTTTTCGAGGTTTTCCCGCCGCGCGAGGAGTTCCGCCTTGCGGCCATTGGTTAGGTTCAGGCTGGTGTCGTGCAGGTAGACGAGGCTGGCGTTCCCATCCAGCTTCGGGCTGAGCTCGAACGTTTGCTCGGAGATAACGTCGAAGCCCATATTCTCGAATATCGGAACGCGCGCGGATAGCGTCACCGGCAGGTCCACCTGTAAGAGCGTGGCGCGCACCTGGTCCCCGTCCGCGGGGTCCTCCCGGTGGATGTCGATTTCGGTCTTGAGATTTGGCCCCAGCTTCTCCAGTCCGCCGATATCCTGCAAAGCGCGGGCGGGCCGGTGGGTTTCCTGATAGCCCGCGGGGAAGGCATTCAAATATTTGTCCGCGAGCTTGTAGCCGGCATTGCCGTATTGCTTGAGAATACAATCGCGTAGCTCGTCGCCCCAGGTCCGGACGATCTTTTCAACCTCGCGCTCAAGGCCCTCCTCCGCCGCTTCCTTGAGCGCCTTGACCGTGCGCCAGATCACGAAGTGGATGCGAACCATCGCGCCTTCGGAGAAGAACGGCGTGAACGATTCGAGGCATCCGCCGAAGGCCTCTTCGAGCGCTTTCACGATGGCGAGGCGGACTTCGGTCGTGTAGCGCTCGCGCGGCACGTAGACGAAGGCCGATATGAAGCGCTCGAACTCGTCGCGGCGAATGAAGACGCGGGGCCTGGGCGTCAGGTCTGTTTTCACGATTTCGCCGGCGATCCTGGCGAGCTGGTCCGCGGGGATTTGGAAGAGTTCGTCGCGCGGGAAGGTCTCCAGCGCGTTAAGCAATGCGCGCCCAGAATGGCTGTACGCCGGATAGCCGGAGCCCTGAAGCACGGTTTCAACCTTGTGGCGCAGCAGCGGTATGTTGAGAACGGAGAGATTATAAGCACTGGCGGCAAACAGCCCCGCAATGCGCAACTGGCCTGCGATCTTCCCACCTCTGCCGTAAAGCTTGACGCCGACGATGTCCATGCGCGCTTGCCGGCGCACCGTGGACTTGCCGTTTCCCTTCGCGACGATGACTGGGGGCGAATTAAGGAAGTAGGTGCGGATTTGCGGTGTGAGCGCGGGCTGGCCCTGGCCGCGCGCTAAAACGAGTACGTTTTCATCGCGCAACAGGCCCAGGCCGGAGCCTGTCCTGGCTGAAAGCTGGCCCGCTTCCAGGCCGCCCGTATAATCATATTCGCGCGCGCCCAGAAAAACGAAGTTGTCCGCACTGAGCCAGCGCAGGAATGCAATCGCCTCCGCGTCGACCTCGGGCGCTGCCGGGGGCGGGTTCGCCTCGAAATCCGCAATCGCGCGCGCTAGCCGGGCGGTCATCGCCTCGAAATCCGAGACCACGGTCTTGACGTCCGCGAGTACGCGGAGCAGGGCGCCGGTGATTTCCCCTGACGGCGGAAGAGGGCCGGCTTTGCGGACTTGGAGATGAATGAAGCTTTCGCGGGGCGCGCCATCCAAAGGCGCGCGGGCCGGATGGAGAACCGCGAGCCCCCCTCCCCGGTCGCGCCGGACTTCGAAAATAGGATGCGCGACGAGCTCGGGCACGAGGCCGCGGGCGCGAAGCTCGCCAACGGCGGAGTCGAGCAGAAACGGCATATCGTCGTTGACGATATCGATAACGAGGTAGTCGGTGCCGTTAAGCGTGCGGTCGCGCAGGACAACCTTGGGCTCGCCGGCCGGGCGGATGCGGAAGCTCTCGAAAGCGCCGGCCGCAAGCAAGGCGAGAGACGCCGGATCGTAGGCATCGAGCTCCCCCGCATCCACTTGGCTGAAAAGCTCTTCGGCGAAACGCGCGGCAAGCTCGCCGGGCATGCGGCCCGATAAACTTTGCAGCATCGCCGCAAGCTTGCTTCCCTCGAATGTCCCCGCCGCTAAAGTCATCGCTTATGCCTTTTCCCGCATCTAAGGCCTCGCTCAAAATAGCTGCGTAATATAGCGCGGCTATTTTGATCGAGGCCTTACCGGACCAGCCTACGAACCGCGGCCGCCGCATGCTATGCTGCGCAAGGCATGGTGGCCGCGAATCTTTGGGAGATGGACCCTATGAACAAGCCTCTACCTGTTATAGCGCTGAACATTCCTGAAACTGGCCTTGAACCCGAGCTCCGCGACTATTTCAGGGTTTGCGAGGAGAAACTCGGCTTCGTGCCTAATGTGCTGAAGGCTTATGCCTTCGACAACAAGAAACTCAGAGCTTTCATCGATATGGTGGACGATCTGATGCTTGGCGAGAGCGGGCTCTCCCGGCTCGAGCGGGAAACGATCGCGGTCGCCGTCAGCGCGGTCAACCACTGCCATTACTGCCTGACCGCCCATGGCGCGGCCGTGCGGTACCGCTCGGACGATCCGATGCTTGGCGACGCGATCGAGCACAACTACCGGGCGGCGGAGCTTTCGCCCAAGCAGAAAGCGATGCTCGATTTCGCGGTCAAGCTCACGGAAGCGCCGGACAAGATCGAGAACGCCGACCGCGATTTCTTGCGCCAGCTCGGATTCTCAGAGCGCGACATTTGGGATATCGCCGCCGTCGCAGCCTTTTTCAATATGTCGAACCGGCTCGCCGCCGCCACGGACATGCGTCCCAACGCCGAATATTACAGCATGGCCCGCACGAAAAAGACTGAATAATTCCGCCCCCATCCCGGAAGCCGATTACCGGTTTGTTAGCCATGCCGGATAGGGATTGCCTGCCAATCGCGCCGTTTCCGGCGTCTGAGCGCGGCGCAACGCGTTTACCTTTTGGCGCGGGGGACGCGCGCAGGAAGCTGCACCGGCCCGCGCTGCGCAGACCCGCCGCTTGCCGCCGGGCAGCCCCCGCGGCTGCGCTCTCAGTCCTGCAAATGACGCCATGGCAAGCCTCCTGACCGCGCCCGTGCCTTCCCATAGCGCAATGGTGGACCATAGCTCCTTACCGATGTGCTAATGCCCCGCAGGGCAATTGCAGCAAACTCAATTGTCATGGCCCGGCTTGACCGGGCCATCCAGGAAAACCCAATGCACTCAGTGCATTACTGGACGGCCCGGTCAAGACGCATGGGCGCTAGAATTAGCGGATGGCGTAACGAACGGGGGAATCGCCCCTCACCCTGTCCCTCTCCCCATGGGAGAGGGGACGCCCTCTCAACGGGCACAACGGGACTCCCTCTCCCATGGGGAGAGGGCTGGGGTGAGGGGAGTGACGCCAGTTATGTTAGCGCATATGCGGCTTGACCGGGCCTTGGCGCTGCGGAAACGCGGCCGGGGCCTGGAGGAAGAAACGAAGAGGCTGCGCCCAAGCAAAGCCTCGCAAGCGGCGGCCTTCTATTTGTCATGCTAGTCCGGCTCCGGTCCCTAATGCCCGTGGCGCAGGCATTTCCCTGCAAAT
>JBKQNN010000311.1:0-3385 GCA_052145975.1 Rhodomicrobium sp.
GTTCGCTGAGAAGTTCCGGTGAACGCCGGGGGGATTGCGCCGGACCCGGTTGAGTGGTTCTGCACCTGTCATCCCGGAAGCCGCTTGCGGCTATCCGGGATCTTAACAGGCGTCTGCATGTTGCAAGATCCCGTGTCTGCAGAGCACCGCTTCGCGCTGCGCTGCGCACCCCCGCATCGAGTGCGAGCGCAGGCGGGATGACAGTCACGGAACTACTCAACCGGACTTGGTACTACCTGCCGGCAATTCCCGTTAGCGCGGGGCCTTAATGCATCGTTCGTTTCGCGTAGAGCCCTATCATGGTAAATGTAGGTATAGTAAACGCGGACCCGGCATATTTTCCGCCGCCGTCTTTCTGCGAATCTTTTCCCGCTTTAGGTCGATTTCTGCGACTCCAAAATACTATTAAATATACGGACAGATTTGAAATTAACCATCATACGGTGCATTTCCGGCCTGGCCATGCCGCGCGTCCAGCGAAAATTCCCCTGTATTATCAATGGCCGATTCGCCCCTTAAGCCTTCAAAAAGGAGCATCCCCTATAATCGCGCCTTAAACGGAACCCCTCCAATCGCGCGAAATTTGCGGCAAATGCGAAAAATCAAGGTTAAGGAGCGTTTAATCGTGAGGCGGAGCAGCGGCGGCCGGTTTCTGCGCGGCGGAGGCGAGCGGGCGGTTTTGCGCGTCGAGCAGCGGCACGCCGTAGCTTGCGAGCAGCGCGTCGATGTCCCTCTGGTTCTCCTGGATGAGCCGGTTCAGCAGCCGCTTGAACTCCTGATCCTGGTGCCGCACAGCCAAGCCGATCCTGAAGCTCATATGCGGGCCGGTAAGCGGCGCCACAGCGAGCTTGGGGTTGGAGTGCATGGCGTAATAGCCCGCCATCGGCCCCCACAGGACGCCCGCGTCTACGGTCCCGTCCTCGATGTCCTTGATCATGTCGCGGGCGGACGAGTCCACGCGGGTATCGATGACCAGCGGATAGGGCTTGGCTCGGCCCATCAGGCCGTTAGCGATCATCAGGTTCGAAGGCGGCGTGCCGGCCACGATGCCGATGCGCTTGTCCTTGAGGCGCGGGTCGGAGAGCGAGCTTACGCCGTCGAGTCCCGCGCCAGGCTTGTAGACGAGCGCATAGGTGGTTGCGTAGTAGGGGTTCGTGACTTGCGCAATATCGTCCCCTTGCGGGAAGCCCATGATGACATCGCACCGGTAGGAGCCCAGGGTGTTACGCACGAAGCCCATGGAGTTTGGATACCAAGTATAGCTCAAGGATTTCCCGAGCTTGGCGGCCAGAAGTTCGGCGAGCTTATTCTCGAAGCCCTCGCCCTTTTCGTTGGAAAAAGGCAGGTTTCTGGGGTCGGCGCAGACGCGGAAGACCTTCGGATCGACAAGTTCCACCGCCGCTCCGGGGCCTTCTTGCGGGACCGCGTTCGCTTGCCCCGCAAGCCCGAAGAACAAAGCGCCGAGGAGAGGCGCAAACCGGTTTCTGCTCATCGTCATCATTCTGGTCCCATGCATTGGTCTTCAGCCTTAGCCACGGCAGGCGGCTTTGGCACATGCTTCTCCGGTCTTCCACGCCCCATGGCGCCGTCGGAGCGCGCCCGCAGGTAAACATAGATATTGTCAAGATAACATACGACGTTTCTGTTGTTTCCGAAGGCTGGCATGACATAATCTGTGGATGCGGATACGTTTTTCCGGCCTTCTGCAACAATAGCCAAGAATTCTCCATAGTTTAGCGTCTTAAATGAGTTGGTTAGAGCTGGCGCGTAACTCGATCCAGCGCCATCTGGGCCATGACAAACAATACAGATAGAGTTAAAACGCAAGTAGCCGGAAAATGTATACCAGTCCACCTCGCCATCGGGTCCGATGTGAAAGGTTGGATTCCCATCCTTGTCGTACCATTCGCCATTGACTTCCTTGACCGCAGCCGGATCGCCGGAGGCGTCCGCCCAGGCGTTTCCGCTGAACAGCGCGCACGAAAATAGGGCAAAACCCAGCAAAAACACCAGGAGTTTCAATGTCTTGCCTCGGCGGTGGAAGGGGCCGAAGCCCGGCGCTTGGCGCGCCGGGCCTCCGGTTGTGCTAGGCTTACTGGCTGGAGCCCGGCAGCGCGAACACGGTCATCGTGCCGCCCAACGCAGTATAGTTCGAGAGCGCCGCGTAGCCGCCGACCGCTCCGAGCCCTTCCTGGGGCTTCGTGAGGCCAGCCGCGAGACCGATACCGGCCCAGCCGCCTACGCCCGAAAGCACCGCAACGAACTGCTTGCCCTTGTGCTCGAAGGTCATAACGTTGCCGATGATGCCGGACGGGGTCTTGAACTTGTAGAGTTCCTTGCCCGTCTTCGCATCGACCGCCTTCAGATAGCCTTCAAGCGTGCCGTAGAAGGCGACGCCGCCAGCCGTCGTAAGCGCGCCGGACCACACGGAGAACTGCTCGGGGTCCGACCAGACGATCTTGCCCTTGGTGTTGTCCCAGGCAATGAAGTTGCCCATGTGGTTTCCGCCGGGAGCGGGGAACATCGACAGCGTAGCGCCGACATAAGGCTGTCCGGCGGTGTAGGCTACCCGGTAGGGCTCGTAGTCCATGCAGACGTGATTCGTCGGCACATAGAAGAGCTTCGTCTCCGGATCGTAGCTCGCCGGCTGCTCGTCCTTGCTGCCAAGTGCTGCGGGGCAGACGTTCGTGTAGTTGACATCCTCGCCCTTGGAGCCTGGAGCAAAGTCCGCGACGACCTCTGGACGCCCGTAATTCTTCGAGCTCTTGTCCATGTCGATCTTAGTCGCCCAGTTGACCGCGGGATCGTACTTCTCGGCCACCAGCAGCTCGCCCGTTTCGCGGTCGAGCGTGTATCCGAAGCCGTTGCGGTCGAAGTGGGTAAGCAGCTTGCGCTCCTTGCCGTCGATGGACTGGTCGGTCAGGATCATCTCATTGATGCCGTCGTAGTCCCACTGGTCGTGGGGCGTCATCTGATAGACCCACTTGGCCTCGCCGTTATCGGGGTTGCGGGCAAAAATGGTCAGCGACCATTTGTTGTCGCCAGGCCGCTGGACGGGGTTCCAAGTCGACGGGTTAGCAGTTCCGTAGTAGATGAGGTTCAGCTTCGGATCGTAGGAGTACCAGCCCCAGGTCGAACCGCCGCCGATTTTCCATTGGTCGCCTTGCCAGGTCTTCAGGCTGGAATCGCGGCCAACCGGCTTGCCCAATTCGGTCGTCTTCTCCGGATCGATGAGCATCTCTTTGTCCGGCCCTGTCGAATAGGCGCGCCAAATCTGCTTGCCATCCTTGATATCGGAGGCGGTAAGGCGGCCGTGTATGCCGAACTCAGCGCCCGATACACCAACCAGCACCATGTTCTTGAGGACCACAGGTGCGGACGTGCC
>JBKQNN010000312.1:0-3833 GCA_052145975.1 Rhodomicrobium sp.
CCGGATTCTTGATCTGGTCTTTATTCGCACTCGCGATTTCGCCGTAGCGTGCGCCCTTGCCTCTGCCATAGAAATGTTCCGCGATGCCCCAAAGCGTGTCGCCGCGCCTGACAGCCGTCACCGCCGCTGGCTTTTTCGATTGCTGCTCAGCGCCCGTGGTGACGGCGGAATTTGACGCTGGCGGCTGGGCTGCAGCCGCGGTCTGGACCGCCGCCGGCGCTTTCTTATTGTACGGAGCGATCGTTAAGGCGTAGTGGTGTGCGCCCGGCACACGCGCTTGGGTCTGCGGGTCCACGGAAAAGAGTGACAAATCGTAGGGGTTGGCCGGTAGAGGCTGCTCCAGCGTCAGCACCCATTCGCCGTTTTCGTCCGCTTTCGTCCCGCCCAGCGTTTGAGCGCCATTCTGAAGCACGACCGTAGCACCGGGTTGCGCTTTCCCCGCCGCGACCAGCATGCCGGCGGCGTCCGCGGAGACGGCGTCGAAGCTCGGCGCTCCCGGCACCGGCGCCGCGGCTTGCCCGGATGGCGGCTCAATTGCAGCCTTCGGTAGAGACGGCAGGTTTTCCGTCCAGTCGATGTTTTGAAGTCCAAGGTAAGCCGCGCCAGCGGTTGCGCCCAGCAACAAGACAAAGACAACCCAAAGGTTAGTCCCTTTGGGTTTAGGCGGTGTATTGGCCGGTTGATGGGTCATTGGCGGCCTCACTTTGATCTAGGAGAGGCGGCGGCTTCGCTCTCCTGCAGGGAAAAACGATTTGCCGGAGGTTAGCATAAACTAGCTTAATTGTCCTTTAGAATAAATACGTCAATTCAGCGGTTCCTCTTGTTGAGCTAACCTGCTGTAATAACGTGCGGATTTTCCGGCGAGTTCCGGAACCGGACGCCGATGCATGCTGAGCAGCCATGCCGGCAATCAGCTCCTTTTATGGTATTGTCTCATTGGCATGCCCTGGCTTGAGAGAGATCGCCCGCCTCCTCATTTTCATGCAATCTATGGAGACCAGCGGGCGGTGATCAACATCGAGACCCTGGAGGAAATGGAAGGCCGGTTGCCCCGGCGGGCGAAGGTGCACGTGCTCGAATGGGCCGATGAACATCGGGCGGAGCTTTTGGAGAACTGGGAATTATGCGCGACGAAGCAACAACCCAAAAAGATCCCGCCATTGGAATAAAGCCGGCGGGCAGCCCGCGGCTTCCCTGGCTTGTTACCTCGGTCGAAGCTTTGCCCGGACACCGCCTGCGCGTTCAATTCGCCGATGGATTGGAAGGCATCGCCGATCTGAGCGCCCTTGTGCGCTCCCCAAATGCAGGCGTGTTTGCCGCTCTGGCGGACGAAGCGCTCTTCAATCGAGCCTTCGTTGAGTATGGCGCTGTCGCTTGGCCCGGCGAGATCGATATCGCCCCCGATGCCATGCACGCCGAAATCAAGAAGAACGGCGAATGGATCGTTCCGCCGGAATAACCTCGGGCTCTGGACTTTGCCTTAAGATAAGGCGAGAATACTAGCATGAGCATTACGATTGAACTAACGGAAGGCGCCGGGAAGCTAGCGTCCAAGGTTGCAAAGAAACGCGGCGTGTCCATCGAGCAGGCCGTTGAGGAGGCGATTGCCGATAGCGCGCGCAAGGCCGGGCTCCTGGACGAAAGCGCCAAGCACTCTAAGGAAGAAATCATCCGCCAGCTTGACCAGCTTTCGCGCGAGTGTGCAGCGCTTCCGGAGCTCGACACGCGATCCATCGACGAAATTATCGGCTATGATGAATTCGGCATACCGCGGTGATTGTGCCGGCACATCCGCGATTATCGCGATCCTTATGCGCGAGCCTGAGCATGAAGTACTGCGAGGGTAGTGTCTCAAGTGTATTGTAATCGCATTGGATTTTAGCAGAGAATTCCTTTATGCCTAGCGATATACACCGTATTTATTTCGATACAAATGAGGGGCCAGATAACGAGCGCTATGCCCTGTGGTTGAGGCGTTCGCTTGAAGATATGGCCCCGATCTCCGGCCAGCTCTACGACGGCCTGCAGGTCATCATCTATATGACGGGTGAATTGGAGATGGAGGCGATTTTGGAGTTCGACAAATCGCATGGTGCTTGGATGGCAAGGCCAATAGAAGGCACGACAAAACACTATGACTGAGGGGATCCAGAGGTGAAAAGCGCCCCGCTGACGTTATAGCAAATGCCGTCAAGGTAATGAAGATCGCCACGGGCGAAATCGAGGAAGACATCGATGCGCCGGAGAGGGAAGGCAAGGCCCCCGCTGTCAAGGCCCTGGCGCTTCCTTCGCCGGCTGTCACTCCGCCAGCTCCGCAACAAGCCGGTCCGCATGGTAGACCTTGGCGAGCCCTTCGCGCAGCGCGCCAACGTTCACAGCGACGGCGCGGTTGGCGGCCGGATCGAAGCCGTAATCGCCGCCGAGCGACTGAATATTGCCGTCGAAGATCAGCCCCACGATCTCGCCCGCCGCGTCGATCACCGGCGAGCCGGAATTGCCGCCGATGATATCGTTATCCGTCGCGAAGTTCATCGGCTGCTCCATGTTAAGCGCCGGCCGCGCCGCAACCCACGTCTCCGGCAGCTTGAACGGCGGCGCTCCGGTCGCCCGCTCGAACAGCCCTGCAATCTGCGTGATAGGCGCGATCTGCCTGCCGTCCTGCACATAGCCGCGCACGGTCCCGTAGGAGACGCGCATGGTGAAGGTCGCGTCCGGATAGACTGAGGTGCCCAAAATCGCAAACCGCGCCCGCGCGATCTGGGTATGCGCCTGGGTCAGCGGCGCCGCCGTGTTGTCTTCGTAGTCCTTGCGGATGGCGCGGAAGTCCGGGTCCACGAGGCGCGCGAGCACGATCATGGGATCGGCGGAAGCCTCGATCGCGGCCTGGCCGCCTTCGAGCAAAGCTTTGCGCAAACCCGCGTCGGCCAGCTTCGTGCCATCGATGAGTTCATTGGCAAGCTCACCCGGCGATTTCTTGCCCAGCACCTTCTTCACAAACGCATCGTCCGGTCCAAGCACCTCACGCAGCTTCGTGAGCGAAAAGGTCAGCGTCAGCTTTTCAAGTTCGGGATAGGTAGGCTCAACGGCGAGAAGCGCTTGCCGCATAATCGGGAAATTCGCCTTGGTGTATTCCGGCAGCCTTTTTTCGTCCGGCTTGCCCTGCTCCTCCGGATAGCGCACCAGGCGCAAGGCGTGGCTGAAGAGTTTTGAGCCGAATCCCCCCTGCCCTTCCAAGTAAATGAAGCGCTGGCTCTTGGGCTTCCAGGCTTGAAGCGTGTTGCGGATCGTGTCCCAGGCGGCGCCGGCTTGCGCCTTGAGCGCGGGATCGGCCTCGACCTTCGCCCTAAGCTCGCTTTCGGCTTTGGCTTTCGCTGCGATAATCGCAGGATCGACTAGCGCCTCGAACTGCCCTTTCCGCGCCTTGAGCGAATTCTCGACGCCGAACAGCTTTCCGGCGGCGATCCGCGCTTCTTCCGCCCCCTTCGTGGAGAATTCCGTAAGCTCGCCGCGCAGCTCCGACATGCGGAACAGAGAACGCGGCATCGAGACGTCGCGGCTATATTCAAGCTCGGCGACGGTATCGAGCCGCTGCGTCGAGCCCGGATGCCCAACCGTGAAGGTCAGATCGCCCGGCTTCGCGTCCTCCTTCGCGTAGCGGAAGAAATTCGCGGCCGTATCGAGCGGCTTGCCGCCGTCGTAGACCCGGAAGTAGCTCACATCGTAATCGTAGCGCGGAAACTCGAAATTGTCGGGATCGCCGCCGAAAAACGCGATCGATTGCTCCGGCGCGAAAACGAGGCGCACATCCTGATAGCGCCGGTATTTGTAGAGAT
>JBKQNN010000313.1:0-8730 GCA_052145975.1 Rhodomicrobium sp.
GGAGGGTGGCCACCCTCCCTCATGGGCTGACCTTCACCGATTCGAGGCCGGAAAGGTCAACCGGCAGAAACATACAATCCGGGATCGTTACGAGTGCCGTCGCCCCTTAAGATCCCGGATACGGCGCAAGCGCCGTTCCGGGACGACAACGGATGGCAGTGCGCTTTTGCGGCCCGCACCGCACTCGAAATAACGAACTGAGAGGGTTTCGCAATGCTTAGGGCTTATTCATGGTGCGCCTTTGGACTCGTCTGCGCCTTGCTCCTGCCTTTTGTTGCGGCGGCGGAGCAGCTCAAACTGCGCATCGCATCCGAAGGCACAAACCCACCCTTCAGCACCATCAATTCCGATGGCAAGCTTGAGGGGTTCGACGTCGACATAGCCAACGCGCTTTGCGTGAAAATGGGCGCGGAGTGCGAGATCGTGGCCCAAGACTGGGACGGCATCATTCCCGCGCTGCTCGCGCACAAATACGACGCCATCGCCGCCTCGCTGAACGTCACCGCCGACCGGGCGAAGGTGGTCGCGTTCACCAAGCCCTATTACCACTCGCCAAGCGCCTTCGTCGTCCGCAAGGGCACGGATGTGAAAGACCTTTCGGCCAAGGCGCTCGCGGGCAAGACAATCGGCGTTCAGTCGTCGACGAACCACGCCGCCTTTCTCGATGACAAATACAGCCGCTCCATCGTCCGGCTTTATAACACGGTGGCGGACGCCTACCGCGACCTTGGCGCCGGCCGCATCGACTACGTCCTCTACGACAAGCTTGCCGCCTACGATTGGCTGAACACACCGGAAGCGGCGTGCTGCGAGCTCGCGCCCGGCGATCTCAGCGACCCCGCCTATTTCGGCTCCGGCATAGCCATCGCCTTGCGTAAAGACGACACCGCACTCGTAGCGCGCTTCAACGCCGCAATCGACGGCATCGTGGCCGACGGCACCTACGCCAAGATCAACGCGAAGTATTTTCCCTTTCCGATATTTTAGGGAGTGCCCAGCGTGCATGCTTACTCGTCATCGCGAGGCGCTTTAGCGCCGTGGCGATCCAGCGATGTTTATAAAGTGCGTTTTTGTGGCCCTAGATTGCTTCGCTTCGCTCGCAATGACGGGACACGACGGAGGAAATCGTGGACGGGTTGTTGATTGAATGGGGGCCTTTGCTCCTGCAGGGAGCGGCGATGACGGCCGGGCTTGCACTGACGACGCTTCCCTTCGGGCTCGCCTTCGGGCTGGCCGCAGCACTTGCAAAAGATTCGAAGAAGACCTGGCTGAGAGGGCTGGGCGAAGCCTACACTACCGTGTTCCGGGGCCTGCCTGAGCTTCTGACGCTGCTTTTGATCTATTACGGCGCGCAAATCCTGAGCCAGAATTTGGCCGCCGCTTCGGGTCTGCCCATCGACGTGAACCTTTCGCCGTTCTGGGCTGGAGTGGCCGCGCTCTCGCTTGTGTTCGGCGCTTATTCGAGCGAGGTCCTGCTCGCCGCGCTTCACGGCGTCGAGCGGGGGCAGATCGAGGCGGCGCGAAGCTTCGGCATGACCCCGCGCCTCGCTTTCCGCCGGGTGATCGCGCCGCAAATGCTTCGAATGGCGCTTCCCGGCCTTGGCAACAACTGGCTTTCGCTACTCAAGGACACGTCGCTGGTCTCGGTGATCGCCCTCAACGACCTGTTGCGAATGTCGTCGGCCGCGGTGGAGCGCACGCACAGGCCCTTCGAGTTCTACGCTGCCGCCTGCGTCCTCTATCTGCTTATGACGGCGCTTTCGACGCTTGCGCTTGCACTCGCCGAAAAGGCAGCGGGGCGCGGCTGGAAGAGGCCCGCATGATCCATTGGGAGCTGTTCGAGAGGTTCGGGCCGCGCATGGCGGAAGGGTTCGCTGTGACGCTGGAACTCGCGCTGGGCTCGGTTGCGCTTGCCTTGCTGATCGCGGTGCCCGCCGCGCTAGGCCGCGTCTTCGCCTCGAAGCCCATCAGCGGGGCGCTCTTCGCCTACACCTATCTCTTTCGCGGTACGCCGCTGCTTGCCCAGCTTTTCCTCATCTACTACGGCTCCGCGCAGTTTCAGCCGGCGCTGTCCGCGGCCGGGCTCTGGTGGCTTTTCCGCGATCCGTTCTTTTGTTCGCTGCTCACCTTCACGCTCAACACCGCCGCCTATCAGACCGAGATATTCGCCGGCGCGATTCGCAGCGTGCCCGCGGGACAGATCGAGGCGGCGCGCGCGGCTGCGATGCCGCCCCTCCTTGCCGCGCGCCGGATCATCCTGCCCCAAGCGGCGCGCCTTGCGCTCAGGCCGATCGGCAACGAGCTAATCATGATGGTGAAGGCAAGCGCGCTGGCAAGCGTCGTCACCGTCTACGACCTGCTTGCGACGGCAAAATTGGCCTTCCAAAGAACCTACGACTTCCAGGCTTATTTGCTGGCTGCGCTCGTCTACATTGCGACTGTAGAGATTATCCGGAGATTGTGGAATGCGCTCGATAAATGGCTTAACCGGTATAGAGTAATATGCGGGTAATTATAGGTTGTGCGAAAGTATCGCGCAAGCAGGGAAGTTGGCCGGACCCGGGTGGGGCAGGGGTCCGGCCGTCTGGGCACTTGAGAGGAAATGATCAACGCAATCCTTGGGCATGGATTGGCAGAGATCATAACGGGGACGCTTGTGTTTGCTCTCCAATGAGTCGAGCGGCTGACCGTACAAACCGGCTGAGATGTAAGATCGGTTACACCCGCGCCTCGTTGGATCTACAACTATTACGGGAATCTTTTGACCGCAACTATTATTACGCGTCTCCCAAAACTATTCGACATGCGGTTGCAGTAAAAACACTGGTACGCTGATGATACAACTTGCGCTCATAACTGGATGTGCTGTGCCTATTGGCAAAGCTATAGCTATATCTTTGGGTAAATTAGGATACTCTGTAGCTATACATTACAACCGGTCTAAGGAAGAAGCTGTAGACTTGGTTAGTGCGATTACCAAGATGGGTGGAAGAGCTGAGTGTTTCGGCGCTTCGCTGGAAAAACACGAAGAAGTTGAGGGGCTTATCGCTCAGATTAGCAGAGCGATGGGCCCCCTGACCTGCCTTGTAAACGCCGCATCGCATTGTGTGGACGACCGTTTGCCGGCGTTCCCGGCCGAGAGTTGGCGCAGGCATATGGCCGTCAATCTCGAAGCTCCGGTCTTTCTCGCGCAAGCCTTCGCGGCGCAGCTCTCAAATGACCAAAATGGCAATGTTATCAATGTTATAGATCAGCTGGCGCTGCGTCCAAACCCCTATTTCTTTTCGTACACGCTCAGCAAATCGGCGCTTTGGGCTGCCACCCGAACCATGGCGCAGGCACTCGCGCCACACATCCGCGTGAACGCTATAGGCCATGCTCCCGCCCTTGGCAGCGTCTATCTGAGCGAACCCGAGTTCGAGCGGGAGTGCCGGGCCATGCCCCTGGGCCATGGCACCACGCCGGAAGAAATTGCCGATGCAGTGCTTTTCGTCCTACGTGCGAGTTCCATGACGGGCCAGATGATTGCGCTCGATGCCGGGCAGCATCCGCGATGGCAAGCGCGCGATCTCAGAGCAAAATAATGTAGCGCGTCCCGCAACACCGGGCGGGGCCAAACAAAGGCACAACCGCGAATAGTTATCAAGCTTGGGCTGGCTGCTTTACGGGTGCGCGCAGAAAGACAAAAATCAACGCCTCATTGTAAGCATCTGCCTCATGGAAAGAAAGGCGCACCGGCCACAGCAAAGCTCTAAGTTCTTCATATTTCGAACAATGAATTCTGTAACCTAGCGTCGGAGAAGGGCGCTTCGGAGAAGGCCCTCGGTTTAGAGTTGAGTAACTGTCAGGCGTAAATGAAGTTTAATTTGAGACTAGATCTCACTCCGCTGCGCTTCGTAGCAATCGTGTTCGCGTCCTTGGCTCTGTATTCGAGCACAAGTGCGGAAGTTTTCGTGTCGCGCTACACTGTGAACGTCGGCGGCATTCCTGCCGGTGACGCGATACTTCACGCAACTATCGACGCAAAACATTACGAGGTTTCTGTCTCGGCTGACGTCGGAACTTTATTCGACAGTACAAAAATCCAAGGAGCGGCATCCGGCGCGAGGGCGGGCGTAAAGCTCACTCCAGAGCACTTCCAGCTTGCTCTGTCGGGCGGCGAGCAAGGCACAATTGACGTCAATTTCAAGGGTGAGGGGGGGTCCGAGACTAGCATCAATCCCCGCCTGCGAGGTGTCTTCGATCCCCTGTCGGCGCTGCTTGCCACGTCCCTCAAGCCCTTGTCCCCGGCTGGCAACCCTTGCAATCATGTGCTCCCGATTTTCACCGGGCGCGCGCGCTTCGATCTAAGTTTGCATCCGAAGCCTGGAGACGAAGGTCAAAGAGAGAATTCCATGGTGGTCTGCGAAGCCGGCTATGCCGCGATCCCGGGCGAAGCTTTCGAGAAGAGCGAGTTAGAAATTACTTTCACGAAGGTGCCAAAACCTAAGTTCTGGCTCGTGGAGCGCCTGTCGATGCCAACAACAAAGGGCACATTGATTATCGAGCGCGCAGAAACCTCTATTTCCGATTCTTAGAGCGTTCCGTGGATGGTGTCATGCGCCCTGGCGTTGACTTGCACCTGGCGCCGGAACTCAAGCGGGTTCGTTATGCGGATGAAAAACTCTCTTGTTGTTCCGGTTCCAGATACGGAAATTGTTCCGAAACCGAGTATTCTTCCAATAATTCCCTGATCGACGCCTATACCTTCGATTTGCGGCAGCACGATCTCCAGTGAGTGCCTGCGGATGAAGCCAACCTTTACCAGAACACGGTTATTCGTTACACCGAACTCTGACGTTATTACTACGATTTTTGCAACCAGAAAACCAATAAAACCAAATATAGGTATGGGAGACGCTATCAACCAGAGCGGTTCTTTGCTGTGATAGACGATCAACAGCGGAATTGTGACGATGATGCCGGCCAAAAGAAACCAAAACATCTTAACAACATATTCGACCCAATGAAGGTTGGTGCGATACATAACCCGCTCGCCCGGCAAGAGATTCCTTTCTATATAATCCATATCGCGCTCGCAAAAAAGATATATTTCTTTACAATCGACGTAAGACAAGTGTCAAGGCAATGTTAGCCGGCGTCCTTTACCAGGCATTATTGTCACGTTTGACCAATTGTAAATGTCCGCGCCGAAGCTACACTTAAGCTTAGCTTGCCTCGCAATAGGAAATGCCGAATGGTAGCGGCCGCGCTTCGCTGGAAATTGGCGATTGAGTTGATTGGCGTTTTCGTAGCCGCTCGCCTTTTGGGAGCCGGCATCGCTTACGCCGCCGCGCTTTCCATCGCCATCCTGTTCGCGCTCCACGCAGCCTTGATCCTCGTCACCTTCGCGATTGCTTGGCCGCGGGCTTGCCAGCGCCCCGGCTTCCTCGCGGGATGCGCAACGATTGCCGCTGAATGCGCCGCCCACTTCGCGCTCTTCGCCGTCATCCAGCCCTTCGACAGCCTGTTCATGGGCGCCGCTGGGCAAAGCCCGCTCTTGAGAAACACGCTGCCGGCGCTGTTCGTGCACGGCTATGCGTGCAATCGCGGCCTGTGGTGGTGGATTGTGCGGCGGCTGCGCTGGGACGGTATCCGCGCCGCGGCCGTGAGCCTTGAACCGCCCTTCGCCAGCATCGATGCGCTCGCCGCTCAGCTTCAGCGGGATATCGAAAACCACCTCCGCGATAGCGCCAGCGAAAAGCTCATCCTCGTGACCCATAGCATGGGCGGCCTGACCGCGCGCGCCTACCTCAGGCGGCATGGCAGCGCGCGCGTGGCGAAACTCATAACGCTCGCTTGCCCGCATCACGGCACCCGGCTCGCGTATTTCGGCCCTGGCCGCAACGCCGGCGAGATGGAACCGGGCTCCGCTTGGCCCGGCGCGCTTGCGGAGGGCGCGCCCGCGCTTTTCGTCAACATCTGGAGCGCACACGACAATTTCGTCGCGCCGCAAACTTCGAGCCGCATGGAGGGCTGCCAGGAGATCGTGCTGGACGGCCTCGGCCATCTGTCCTTCGCATTTTCCCCGCGTGTCCTCAAAATTCTCCTCCAGGAGCTATGCTGATCGCTACAAAACTTGCGGCGCATTAATGAATTCCGTGCAGAACTGCCGCGGCAAGCTCTGTTCCTTGAGACAGAACAATACGCCGAAACCCCTTAGAGATTCGTTAGCGTGTTGCTAATGCACTGTTTTTACAGCACAATATTTACTGGACCGGCGCACTTCAGCGGGCAAAATGCGCCGTTTCATGGTAAACATTAAATCTGCGAACATATTTTATAGTATTTTGGAATCGTGGAAATCGACCTAAAGCGGGAAAATATTCGCAGAAAGACGGTGGCGGAAAATATACCGGATCGGCGTTTACCATTCCTGTATTAACCATGGGCGGGTCTGTACGGGCGATAACCTTTATTTAAACTGTCATGTTAAGGAGATTTGCTGCCGTCATCGCGCTTGCCCTCGGACTTGAACCTAAATCCGGCAGTTGAAGCTGGGCCGCAGCGTCGTCCTCGCGCAGGCGGGGACCCATATAAGAGCTTGTTGCAACGTCAGAAATGGATTCCCGCCTTCGCGGGAATGATACGAAATCCGGTTGAATGGTTCAGCAAAAGACCCCCTCACTCTGTCTCTCTCCCCAAGGGGAGAGAGGACGCCAGAAATCTCGCTGCGGCTGGTTCAAGCGTTCCGTCTCCCCTCGGGGAGAAGGACAGGTTGAGGGGGGACTTCGCGAAGTAATCAACCGGATTCGGTGTGACGGCGGGGAATGCTGCTGCCGCTGCTTCACCCTGCGGGTGCACCGCAAAAACCGTAAAGCACGTTGTTTCGGCACATGCTTTACGGTTTGGCGCAGGCTCAACTGCCTTTTTTGGGGTAAAGGTGCTACGAACCCACCTGGCGGTCAAAATCTAGCGCGTGGTTCCCCCTGAGCCTCAAGTCGCGGTTTGGCTTCCGGCGCACGCCCGCGTCTCCGTTCGGGCCGCGAGACGCGGCGCTACGATTGGCAACAGTTTTGTCCCAACCCCATGAGGAGATTCAAACGGATCGATGCGCACAAGATTTATAGCATCGGCGAATGCCTTGACGACATCGACCAGATCATGCGTTTTGCGCGAAAGACCTTCGAACCCGGTGCTGGACGCTGGAGAGAAAGAAACAATTTTTTTGGTTTTGGGTCTGGGATCGAGCTCCGCATGCACATCCGGAACCGTGCTGCGGGCATCCGGACTTACTGACGTTACCACTCTAAAACCATTCGTTTTGTCTGACTGAAGTTCGCCGTTTGCCGTGTGACTATGCCTCATATAGGTCGGACAGCAGATAAGCGAAATGAGGGCATCGTGCGCCTTCACTTTTTGCCAGGCTTCTTCGTTCTCGACATTCGAGGATAAAACCGTCCTCGGACCGCTTTCGTTAAACGTCATCCATTCAAATCTGGGATATTTGCGATCTACGGCCCGCTCGATAGCATCCATATTCGCTTTGCGGCCGTTGACCTTGCGATACTCGACCTGATCGGTTAGCGCGGCAAACCACGAGCCTCTTGGCGCCGTAAATTCGGGGAAAGTGTGGTTGTAGAGAAACCTGTCGAATACCGCCCAATCGAGAACGCCATCGATAGCTGAGACAAGCTTCGCGAGCGAACCTTGGGGAGACCTTGCCCACTTAAAGATGGCATTTGAATAATGGAGGGCACTTTCACTTGGCTCAAACCTGTGTTTCAGCGCATTGTTGATAGCGCGAAGCGCATGCGCAACATGCTCGCGGTTGCTATGGGTATGGGCAGCGGCGTGGGCAGGCTCGGCTTCTCCATGATTTATCGGCTGCAGGTTGGAGATTTTTTCCTGGTTTTTCGAACTTGAAAGCGAATGCCCGCGTTGACGCAATCTTTCCAAACGAAAAATATAACGCTCCGCCAAATGTATAACCGCATCCTCCGTATCTGCATGGAGGGTCCTTCCTTTGGAGAATTTACGCTTGCCGCGAAGCGTCATCTTTCCTTCGTAATACTCGGTTTCTATTGCCCACTTACCATCTGCCCCTTTAACCGGAGCCTTCGCCCTTGCACCGAGCGTACCGAATTCTCCCGGTTTTTCTCCATCGAAAATATTTGAATAAAGTATGTCCTTGTAGATCAGGCGCTCGCGGATAAGCGGTAATGTATTTATCAGGCTTTGCAGCCAGTCTTCGGAATAACCCAAACTGACGGCAAAAACATCGGGCGCATTTTTGTCCCGCTCCTTGCGAAGCCCGGACTGCCTGAGCGTGTCGCCGGTGGGATCGATGAGAGCGATATATTCTCCCTTTATGGTTCTTCCGACGGCGGCACTGCTGGATATGCCGGGTACGGAGAAGGTATGAAATTCCTTGCCGGTTCCCTCTATTTTTCCGTGATTGCGTTGTTGGACGATTTGAGAAAAAGCGTCCTGAGAACGATCTATGCCAACTCCAACGCCCGCGCCGGCCACCAGATGAATGGTTCCGTCCGGTGTGATCTTGCTAATTCTTTCGTCACCGGTAATGACATACACAGACCCATCCGGACTCACGGCCAAAGGCCCCGGATAGTAAAGATTCGCCTGAGTAGCCGGTCCGCCATCGGATGTAAAACCCGGAAAATAGAACTGGCCGTTACCTGCAAATGTGATAACCGTACCATCCAGAACGAACGAGCGACGTGAAGGGAA
>JBKQNN010000314.1:0-18993 GCA_052145975.1 Rhodomicrobium sp.
CGCATGGCATTGATCCCTTTTCGTGTCCAGATCGTCGCGAAACGTCCGGATAGGAGTAGAATCAATGTCATGCGCTCCGTCCATAAAATTAAACCGGACAGCCGTGGGTCGAGCCCGGCCATGACAAACTGAGCGTGCTGCAACGCATGGATTTCTTCACACGCTCGCAGGCGGGAATCCATTTATCCCGTTGGAACAGGCTCTTTATTGAGGCCCCGCCTTCGCGGGGACGACGGCATACACCTTGGCTTAACGCGGTGAACTACTTACCTGGCCGGACTTTTGCCCCTATTACCCCGATGGCCCTAACGCCTGGGAAGGCCATGCGTTGGGGAAGCTTGGAACTCTGCTTAAGTCTTGCCCGCGCGGGTTTATCGCTACTGGGCGTTCGAGAATTGGTTGGCGATGAACAGCGAGCCGTCGGTTGCAACGAGTTCGCCCGGCTTTAGCCCCTCGACGATTTCGGTGAAGCCGTCGTGCGTCAGGCCCGTCTTGACCAGGCGCTTGACGAATTTGCGCCGGTTCTCCGTGACCCAGACCGTCATTGTGCCGTCGCCTTCGCGCACGATGCCGTCCTGCGCCACCGCAAGCGCGCGCTTCGGCGGCGCAACCGTGATCGTGAAATTGGCGAACATCCCGGCGCGCAGCTCGCTGCTGGGGTTGGCGATTTCGGAGCGCACGAGCACACGCCTGGTATTGGGGTCGACCGAGGCGCCGACGGTCACGATTTTTCCTTTGAAGACGCGGCCCGGCAGCGGTGCCACCGTAACGCTCACCTCTTGCCCCACATTCAGTGCAGGCGCGTCCTTCTCCGGCACATTCGCCAGCATCCACATCGTGGACATGTCGGCGACGGTATAAACCGCCGGCGGATTGCCGGGCTGGACCAAGAGGCCGGGAGCAGCACTTCTTGCCGTGATGAGGCCGGATATTGGCGAAGGCACCACCAGCGCCGCGTCGATCTTGCGTTCCGCGACAATCTTATCGATCTCCGCTTCGGTCTTGCCGAATACCAGCACGGCGGCGCGCGCCGCCCTGTACGCGCCCTCGGCGGCTTGCTGATCGGAGACCGATTGCTCGTAGTCTTTCTGTGCGCCGGCGTTTTGCTTATAAAGGTTCCTCTGCCGCTCCAAAGCCTTGGAGGTGAGTTCCAAGACGCCAGCCGCCCCGATGAGCGTCGACTCCGCTTGCACGAGATCGGGACTATCGATGGTGAACAGGATTTGATCCTTCTTCACGATCTCGCCCACGCTGGCATACGCCTTCAAGATGCGTCCCTGATAGGGCGTGAAAACCTGGGTCAGAAGCTCCTGATTGAAGTCGATATTGCCGACGGCCTGCTGCTCCTGCAGAAATACGTGCTCGCTTACGGGCTCGATCTTGATTGCCTTAAGCTGCGTTTCCGTAAGTTCGACGGCCGGCTCGCCCGCAGGCTCGGCCGCCGCAGCCAGCGCAGGGACGGAGGCAGCCGCGAGGAAAAGCCCCGCGCCCGCTGCGATAAGAAGTCTCAAGTTCATTACTCCACTGAGAGCCATATTCAAACTCGCGTCCTAGAGTCCGCTTTTGATGGAATCATAAGCAGGCTCTAGCTTTTTGTTATGCCGTGCGTCTTTTCGGAAAACCGCTTCACACTTTTCCGGACGCACTCTAATTTGCCGCACGCGCCGCAGCGGCTCTGGCCTCATTCTGTGACGCGCCGGAGTACTCTTTTGCCACGGGATCCGGCTCCACGCCGGTAACGCTTGTAAGCCAAGACCCAGGCTGCTCCATATGCGGCGGGGCGGCCCTGTTCCACCAGCCGCCGCCCAAGGCCTGGAAAAGGGCCACCGTGTCGCTGTAGCGGTTCGCCTGCGCCTGGATGACGACAAGGGAGGCTTGCAGATAGGCGGTCTGCGCAGCAAGGAGCTGCGGAAAGGAGACTTGCCCTTCGTTCAGTTGGATCCGCGTCAGATCCAACGATTTTTTCGCTGCGGTTTCAGCCAGAATTGCCTTTTGGAGGCCAACCGTGTCATGCCGGATGGCATAAAGCGCATCCGCGACGTTCTGAAAGGCGGTGAGAACCGCCATCCGGTATTGCGCCGCCGCCTGATCGAGGCCCGCTTCGGCGGCCCGCTGCTTTTGTTGCAGGGTGAAGCCGTCGAAGATGGTCTGCGAAGCGTTGGCGATGCCGTTATAGAAATAGAACTGCGGGCTGGCGCTGAGCAAATTTGCGAACTGCGTTCCTTGCCGGCCAACGGCGCCGTCGATGGAGAACTGCGGCAGCCTGTTGGCGATAGCGACGCCAATCAGAGCGCAGGCCGCGTGCATGTTCTCCTCGGCAGCGCGCACATCCGGACGCTGCGCGATGACTTCGGAGGGCAGGCTCACCGGCAAGAAACGGGGCAGCTTGAGGCCCGCGAAATCGAAGCGCTCGGGCAAGCCCTGGCCCGCAAAATGGCCCGAGAGCGCGGTGAGCGAGTCGCGATTCTGGTCGAGCGCCTTGCGCAGGGGCGGCAAGGTTGCTTCGGTTTGAGCGACAAGCGCCTCTTGGCCCGCGACGTCCAGGCCCGTAAGCTGCCCCAGCTCCTTTTGCAGCTTGACCTTTTCGAGGATTTCCTTGGCGATCTTGATCAGCCGTTCGGTGACGGCGATCTGACCCCGCAGCGACGCCTCTTGGACCGCGCCAAGCGCGATCGAGGATGTGAGCGTGAGAAATGTCGCTTCGTTCGCGAAGCGCTGGTTATCCTTGAGCGCATCGAGGCTTTCGATTTGCCGTCTTGTGCCGCCCCAGATATCGGGCACGTAGGACACGCTCAATTGCCCCGTGTGGAGAGTGTAATAGGGACTCGAGTTGGTGGGCGATGTAGCGCCTAAGGGGGCGGACCTGCCGCCGGTGCCGGAGTAGTCGCCGCTCGCCAGCGGGAAGAGCTGGCCAACCTCGGCGTAGACGTTCGCTTGCGCTACCCGTAGTGCCGCCTGCGCCGCCTCCACGTTCGGATTGTCCCGGAGCGCCCGCTCGACCAGCGTGTTCAAGGCATGGGAATGGAAAAGCGCCCACCAATCCGCGGGGAGCTTATTGCTGATTTCCAGCGTTTGCGTCTTTCCGCCTGCGGTATTATTCGCGGGCTGCCGCTCCGGTGTGAAGGCCGCGATCTCCGGAGCCTTCGGGATCTGGAAATCCGGCCCAACGCAAGACGGTAGCGCTAAGCAGCCTGCGAGGCTTAACGCCCAGCCCGCTTTGAACGCAGCCTTGCCCCAAGCGGCCGCGAAAAATCGCCCAATCGCCATCGATGCCCCGTGCCCCAGTCCCCAGTGCCCATCCCAACGCAGGGTATAGCGCCACTCCATGGGGCGCCAGCCTTACAGGAGCCTTACAAGCGAAAGAGTTAAAGCCAAATATCGACGTGCCAGAGGGCAGGATGATGTCTGTGACGCTTTTGCTACACTTCGATTTGTATAGCTTAAATTTGCGGCACCCGGGCTAAATACAAATCAAGACGCGAAAGAAAGCAAATTTTAGCAGCTGCGGGTCTAGCTATTGGTTTGTCACGATGACTTATGCCTATTCGTTATTCAAACGCTATTATTCCAAGCTGACTTGAGGCTTTCAATGAACGGCAAGGCTACGCCCACAGCTCGTTATAATTCTTGAACTGCTTGAGCGCTGGCTCTGCGCCTGTCGGCTCAAGCCATGGCAGGCAGAACTTTAGGATGGGATTTATGAGCGGCGAGGTATGCCGGACGTAAAGATCGAGCGGCGCCAGTATATGAGCCATTTGAAGCTTGGGGGCATAGCTTAGGCCGCTGCTTTCTATGGTTTTGTAGCCGTTAGCGATGGACCACGATATGATGTCGCGCATAACATAGAAGTAAAGATGAATATCTAACGCAATGGAATAGTCGAGACCGATATATTCTCCGTAAAGCGTGTCCCCCTCGACGAGGCAGAGCGAGAATGCAATGAGCTTTCCATTCTGACGCCAGAGAAAAAACCTAGCCTTGTCCGGCATTCTCCTCCCGACTTCGATGAAATACTCCTTCGTCAGCTTTTCGAACTGCATTTTTGAGCGGGCGAATACCTGAAGGTAGAGCGAATACACTTCATCCACCGCTTCGGAAACGCCGGAAACGACCTCCAGCTCGATAGGCGCGGATTGAGCAGCGGCCTTGAACTTCCGCCGGAATTCGTTGCGCCGCTTGCTCTTGATCGCCTTGGACAAGTAGTCGTCAAAACTCTTGAACCCTGAAATATCGAGCCGCGTCATGGGCATACTGGGAATTCGCGTGAAGCCTCCTTTCAAGAAGCAGGACAGCGTGCCGCGGTACTGCGCCGGGAACTCCTTCAAAACGATCAGCCCCGCGCGCTGCTGGCGGGCCAGCCGGCAAATGTGGGCCGAAAGCGCTTCCGCGTCGCGTTGCTGTGCGGCCACAGCACCGGATGGCAGATGCCCTTCGCCTGCGGCGCAGCCAACCATCAGCGTGCGTATGAAAAGAAACCGGGGCCAGATCCGCCTGATTTTGGCAGCGAGTCTTTGCAGGCGCGCACCCGTGCCCGCGAGTACGTCCTGGTCGAGAATGAAGAACGGCTGCACGCTGCGGGTGCGCCCGTTTTCGTCTTGAATAAGGAAGTAGCGGAAGGTGAAATCGGGGCAGATCGTTTCTTCGACGAGCTCGAAATAGCGCCTGTCCTTGCGCTGCGATTGGAAGGCTGTGCGCCACGCTTGCAGCTCTGAGGCGCCTGCGCGGTCCACGATTGCAAGGCCGCTGCCGGCCGGGGTTGCCTCGTGCAAGCCAATGCCGGACGAAACGGCAGCTTCTTCGCTGATGGTCATAACTGACACACTCGTTGTTAGTGCCGGTAAAAGCGTGTTCCGGGCAATTGTTCCCTTCGGGGAAGCACAGGTAGCGGCGGCACTGCTGAAAGCCCCTGTTTCTGTTAACACCGTGCAAACAGGGTACGAATCGTTTTGAGGTTTAGCACCTTACGAATTTGGATTTAAGGGATTTTACGCCAAGGTCAAGGCGAAAGGGGCAACTAACCAGGTTGGTGCGTTGTGCGCCCCCACCCGCTTTGCGAGCGCCCCCGGCCAAGGGGCGGCGCTGGGCTTATGCTGCGGCTTTGCTCATGGCCTTGTCTTCGCTTGCGGGCAGGACGCAGGTAACGGTGGTGCCCTCGCCAGGCTTGCTCTTGATGTCGAGCTTGCCGCCGTGCAGCTCGGCCAGCGAGCGCGAAATGGCAAGCCCAAGCCCGGTGCCCTTGTGTCCCTTGGTAAGCTGGTTCTCCACCTGCTCGAAGGGCTTGCCCAGGCGCGGCAGATCGTGCTTGGCGATGCCGACCCCGGTATCGCTGATGGCAATTCGCACGCTGCCCTTGTAGCGTGTCGCGCGAAGCACTACCTTGCCGCCGGGCAGGCTGAATTTCACGGCATTCGCCAGCAAGTTGATGAGGATTTGCTTCAGCGCGCGCTTATCCGCATGCACCGAAACGTTCGAGTTCCCAGCCAGCATAAGCTTGACGTCGCGCTGGGCGGCGTCAGGGTGAACCACCCGGAAGCATTCTTGGAAAAGCGGCCCCAGCTGGAACCATTCCGGCGTTATGGTCACGCGCCCTGCCTCGATCTTCGACATGTCGAGAATGTCGTTGATCATTTCCAGGAGGTAGCGGCCGCTTGAGCTGATGTCGTTCGCGTAGCCTTCGTATTGCGCGTGTCCGATTGGGCCCAGAACCTGGTCGCGCATCATTTCAGAAAAGCCGATGATCGCGTTCAGCGGCGTGCGCAGCTCGTGGCTGACATTGGCCAGGAACTCCGATTTTGCCTTGTTGGCGGCTTCGGCGCGGATCTTCTCTTCGTTGTAGCCTTCGGCAAGCTCGCGAAGCTGGTGGGTCTGGATTTCGAGCTGCCTGCGGCTTTGCTCGTAGATATGCATCGTAGCGCGCATCTCGCGCTCGCGTTCCAGGAGGCGCTGCTCGCTCACTTTCGGCACGGTGATGTCGGTGCCGACGCTCACCATCGTCCCGTCCGCGGTCCAATATTCGGAAATTTGCAGCCAAGTTCCGTCCGCCGTCTGCTTTTCAAGGAGCTGAAAGCGGCCAGGGGCGCCTGGGGTATCCGCTGGGCTTTGCAGCATAAGCTCTTTCGTTTGCTCCTGCAGTTCCTCGAATGGCGTTCCGGGCAGGGCCTTTCCCGGGCCAATCCGGTAGATCTGGCGGAACTTGCGGTTGCAAAGCTGTAGCCGCTTCGAGCTGTCCCATACCACGAAGGCCATGGGCAGCGCCTCGATGATGGCGCGCAGGCGTGCCGTGCCGCCCTGCTCTGCAGGGGCCAGGGCAAGCTGCGTCTCATGAGGCAGCAGGACGCCCGAGAAGACTGGCGACGGATTGGCGCGGCTGCCGTGATCGATATGGCCGCGCAGGTGATAGGCCCGCCAGCCGGTTTCGCCGTCCTTGAGGCGAAGTGTCCAGCAAACGCTGCGGGCGTGGGCCTTAAGGGCATCGGAGACGAGATTATAGATCGAATCGTCAGGGTGGAGATAGGGGCTCAGGTCCCGGAAATTGGTTGGGGCGTCGCCCTTTGAGAAAAGGCCGCGTGCGCCTCCAGCCCAGGTCAGCTCGCCATCCACGAGGTTCCAGCGCAGGACGGCGCCGCCAGCGGCTGCGACGCACTGCGACTGCGTGCTGTAATACCGGGCCGGCGCTTCCAGTTTAAGGGCCGCGCGCTGGCCGGCTTTGTGAACCAGCACGAGTGCCGATGCAGCAGCGGCAATGGATAACAGGTTGCAGGTGGCGCCAAGTGCGCCGAAGCCAAGCGCGCTGAATGCGGGAAGCAGCAGGCCGAGGAATCCAAGCAGGAGCGCCAACTGCTGGGCGTGCCTTCCGGCGGCGCGCTGCACGTCTGCCAAGAGCGGCCATGCCGTATAAGCCAAGTTCACTGCGCCCGGAGATTGCGTGCCTGGAGCGGGCCGGGACTGCATAAGTGACTGGCGAGTTGCATTTGGAGCCATGCCATCCTGCCGGTTTTTAACCCTTCTCACTGAGATCTTAACTTTGCCGGGTATTGGTTAACAAAACCTTGCGCCGGAGGCCGTGATCGGGTTCAATTCAAAGTAGAGATCGCAAAATTCTGCAAGCATTCCGCGATCTGCGGCGGACACTTTCAGCTGCACCGGAACCCGGCGCAAAAGGCATAAAGTCCCGCGCGAGCGAATCGAACTTGGACTACACTTATTTAAGCTGCCACCTTAGCGGCCTGTTCGCCAACTATTTTTGTTCCAATCTCGAATACATCGCGCGAGAGATCCTTCTTGGCCAGCACCCGGCGCAACGCCGCTTCGGCAAGGCTCTTGCGTTGAGGTTCGAGGATGCGCCAGCTTTCGAAAGCGCTGAGCAGGCGGGAGGCGATCTGAGGATTGAAGCCGTCGATTTCGATCACGGCATTCGCCACGAGCTCGTAGCCCTCGCCGCTGGCATCGTTGAAACGGACCTGATTCCCGTGCGCGAAGGCCCCATACAGCGCTCGAACCCTGTTGGGGTTCTTGATCGAGAACAGCGGATGCGAGGCAAGCTGGCCCACGCGTTTCAGCGTTTCCCGGCCCGGCGCGCTCGCTTGCAGGGCGAACCACTTATTCATGACGAGGGGTTCGTCCTTCCACCGGCGGTGAAAGCGCTGCAGCGCGTCCTCGTAAGCGTCTCCGTCAAGCTGCGCCAGGATTGCGAGCGTGCCTACCGACTCGGTCATGTTGGATGCAGTTCGCGCGATCTCCTTGACCTTGGCGATTCCGAAGCGGCTCTTGCCAAGCGCAAGCAAGATCAGAGCCGCTAGGCGCAAGGCGCGCCGCCCGATGCTTTCGGGATCGGGAGAGTACTCTTCGGCGGGCGCGCTCCGCTCATAGACGCTCTCAAGCGTCTCGCGCAGGCTCTTGCCCATTGCCGAGCGCAAGCCTGTGCGCGCTGTGTGGATGGCTTCGGGGTCTATGTTTTCGCCAATGGCCTGCGCGATATCCGGCTCTGACGGCAGGGCCAGGAAAGCAGCGCGGTAGGCGTGTTCGAGCGTATCGTCGCTTGCAACGGCGCCCGCTGCCTGTACGAAGCGCGGATTGACGCGCGCAGGCATTCCGGCCCCAATCGCCTGGGTCATCTGCACCATATGTTTGAGCGCGAAGGCTTGCGCGGTTTGCCAGCGATTGAACAGGTCGCCGTCCGAGCGGATCAGCGTCAGCATATCGCGATCGTTTGCCCCGCTGTTGAGCCTTACGGGAGCGGAGAAGCCGCGCAATAGCGAGGCAACGGGACGTTCGCCAATGTCCTCGAAGGTGAAGGTCTCCTTCTTCTTCCTGAGAACCACGAGGCCGCCGGACACCGGTTCCCCGCCGCTCTTGAGGGAAAACTCCTTCCCGCTGGCGTCCAGGAGGCCCAGCTTGACCGGGATTGGGACGGGCTTGCGTTTATCCCCGCCGGCGGTATCCGGATAGGACTGGCTGAGTGTGAGCCGCGCCGTCTTGGCGTCGCTTGAATAGGCGATGCGCGCATCGAGCACGGGCGTTCCGGCCTGGTTATACCAGAGCAGGAAGCCGGAAAGATCGGTCCCGTTCGCATCGCCAAGCGCTGAGATGAAATCCTCCACCGTGACCGCCTGGCCGTCATGCCGCTCGAAATAAAGCTCAAGCCCGCGCCGGAAGCCGTCCTTGCCCAGCACGGTTTGCATCATCCGGCAGAGCTCGGCGCCCTTGTTGTAGACAGTGCGCGTGTAGAAGTTGCTGATCTCGATGAAGGACGAAGGCCGCACCGGATGGGCGAGCGGGCCGGCGTCCTCTGGGAACTGAGCGCTCATCAGAAAGCGTACGTCCTCGATGCGCTTGACGACCGGCGAACGCACATTCGCCGTGAACTCCTGATCGCGGAACACGGTGAGCCCCTCTTTGAGGCAGAGCTGGAACCAATCGCGGCAAGTGACGCGGTCGCCGGTCCAATTGTGGAAATATTCGTGGGCGATCACGCTTTCGATGCGCTCGTAATCGGCGTCGGTCGCGGTATCGGGGCGCGCTAGGATCAGCGCGTCGTTGAAAATATTGAGCCCCTTGTTCTCCATCGCGCCCATGTTGAAGTCGGAAACGGCGACGATCATGAAGGTGTCGAGGTCGTATTCGAGGCCGAAGCGCTTTTCGTCCCACTCCATCGCGCGCTTGAGCGACTCCATGGCCCAGCCGCAGCGGTCTTCCTTGCCGGGTTCGACATAAATCCGCAGATCGACTTTGCGCTGCGACCGCGTGGAGAAGCTGTCCCGCACCATGCCGAGCTTGCCCGCTACCAGCGCGAAAAGATAGGACGGCTTCGGGAACGGGTCTTCCCAGACCGCGTAGTGCCTCCCTGCGCCGGCGGCGCCGCTTTCGATCAGATTGCCGTTCGACAAGAGCACCGGTGCTTCCTTGGCGTCCGCCTCGATGCGTACGCGGAACTTCGAAAGCACGTCCGGCCTGTCGGGATAATAGGTGATGCGGCGGAAGCCCTCGGCCTCGCATTGCGTGCAATAGACGCCTTGGCTGCGATAGAGGCCAGAAAGCGCTTTGTTGGCTTCTGGGTTGCAGACCGTCTCGATTTCGAGCGTGAAGGGCTGCAGCGGCACGCCCTCGATGGTAAGGTCTTTGTTCCTGACCCTGTAACGCGATGCCTCCAGCTCTTCGCCGTCGACGCGCACGCGGACAAGCTTGAGCATCTCGCCGTCGAGTTTCAGGGCGCCGGACTTCGCTTTCGACGCTGGGTTTGGCCGTATCGAAAGCCGCGACCGGACGCGCGTTTCCGCCGGGGCCAAGGCGAGATCGAGCACGGTCTCGTCAATCAGGAAGGGCGGCGGAGCGTAGTCTTTTAGATAAATAGGGTGCGGAACATCGGTTTTCATACATGCCTCCTGAATTGGGCGGGGAGGTTAAACCCGATTGCCGCAACCTGGCAAAGGGCAAATAGCGAAAGGCACGCAACCGTGAAGTTTTCCGCGGGGCGTATGCAACCTTCTTTTCCAGGGCTGTCCCATCCAGGAGTGCTGTCACAAAAGTGTCACAAGCGCGCTCGGTCCTTGGGGGAAACGAGAACCTAGCCATTGACTGCTATATAGGAAAAACATATGAAACGCAGTGCGCATTCAAAACCGCGACCAGTCATTGCAGGTTCCTCTGCCAAAAGACCAGCGTGACAGCAAACGGCGCGCCTTTGGAAGGGGGGGCAAGCGGTGTTCACCGTCACCGCTTGCTTTTTTCATTTGCCGCGGGCCTCAAGCTTTTCGCGGGCCGCGCTGGCCAGGAAAGCCGAGCGCGTCAGACCCCGCCGCTTCGCTTCACTGTCAATCGCGGCGAGCAGTCCGGCGTCAAGAGTGAGGTTAGCGCGGATGGTCCGGCCAGCGTCGAGGATAACCGGAATCAAGATTGCGGTTTCACCTGGATCGATCTCAGCGGACGCGAGCACCTCTGAAATCGGCTTTGCCTTCGGAGGCTCGAAGCCTTTCTGGCGCTTGTAAGCGATGACGTCGCGGAGCGCGATTGTTGCGTCCGCTATGGCTTGTTCAGGGGTGCTGCCGGCGCCCACGCAACCGGGAATATCGGGAAAGCGGATACCCCAGACTTTCCCGGCCCCGTCCAGAATGCCCACGTAATGAACCATAACGGTCTCCTAAATCCAGCCTACGGCCTTGGCGATCGAACGCGCTACGCCGGATGTAAGCTCCTTATGTCTGGGAACGGTTATCATGACCTCGGGATACTCTTCGTTGACAAAACGGTCATGTGAGCCGCCCCCAATATTGACCCACCCGTCTTTCTTAAGCCGGGCAGCGATTTTCCGGGCGTTCGTCTCGATCTTCGGCATGCGGCTCCCGCCCCTTCAATCCGATACACACTATAATGCGCATGAGATTGCTGCCATGCAAGAAGTGGCTGGGGCGGGAGCTAGAAGCGCAGCTATCTGCAGCGCCCGCAAAGCTTGCCGATTGAACGCGCGGCACCGAAGCCGGCGGGCGCGGTTTGGATTACACCGCCATTAACAGGGGAACTCAATCCTGCCCGCCGTTTTGGCGTAAGATGTTGGCGACGTCCTCATAACCATCTGCCACGTAACCAGGCACTGCTGACGCGGAAGGAGCTTTCAGGCTTGACCGCAGCCCATTCGCGGTAAACCCTTGCCTCAAATGCGATTCGCCACGGAATCTCCCGCCATGCAAAGAAAACTGACGCGCATTGCCGGCCTCGATCCCGGCCTGTGCAACCTTGGCTGGGGCGTGGTCGATTGGGACGGGGTGCGGCTGACCTTCGTGGCCTGCGGCACGATCAAGACCGTGGCCGGAGACCCCATGGGCGACAGGCTTGCCTCGCTGTTCGCGGGACTTGAGGAGGTGCTTGGGCTCTGGGCGCCGGCCGAGGCTGCCGTTGAGGAGACTTTCGTGAACGGCAATGCGCGCTCGGCTCTGAAACTCGGGCAGGCGCGGGGCATCGCACTCCTGGTCCCGGCACGCATGGGCTTGAGCGTCGCCGAGTACGCGCCGAACTCGGTCAAGAAGACCGTCACAGGCACCGGTCACGCCGATAAGGCGCAAATCCGCGCTATGATCCGCTATCTCCTGCCGAAAGCGGCACCCGGAACCGCCGACGCAGCCGACGCGCTAGCGGTTGCGATCACCCACGCGCACCACCGGCGCGCGCGGGCGATCGCGGCGCAATACCCGGCACTTGTGCAAAACCGCGCTAGCGGCTAGGCGCGCCAGGCTAGACTCGCGCTAATGTTATGGGGTGCAATATCGAATCCGGTTGAGTGTTTCGCAAAGTCCCCCCTCATCCTGCCCTTCTCCGGGCAAGCACGCCTTGGCGTGCTTGCATCTTTTGCTGCCGCGCCCGCAAGCGGGTGCGGACGGGGAGAAGGGACGCCTGAATTGGCCTCAACCTTTGCGGCGAGGCCGCAACCAACTCCCTCTCCCATCCGCATCCGCAAGCGGATGCGCGAGCAAAGTGGCAAGCTCGCCAAGGCGAGCTTGCTGGGAGAGGGTTGGGGTGAGGGGGTCTTCCGCTGAAGCAGGCAACCGGATTTTGATATAATGCGGTCTCGCCTTTTTGGGGTAGCGCATGATCGGAAAATTGCGTGGTGCTGTCGATACCGTGGGCGCGGACCATGCCATCGTCGACGTGGGTGGGGTTGGCTACGAAGTCGCCTGCTCTTCGCGCACGCTTGCCGCTCTTCCTCCCGCGGGCGAAGCCGTGACGCTCTGCATCGAGACGCATGTCAGGGAGGACGCGATCAAGCTGTACGGCTTTTTGAGCGAGGCCGAGCGCGGCTGGTTCCGGCTATTGCAAAGCGTGCAAGGGGTGGGCGCGAAAGTTGCACTCTCGATCCTCAGCACTCTCGACGCCGGCCAGCTCGCCCGCGCTATTGCGCTGCAAGACCGCGCCATGATGGCGCGCGCGCCAGGCGTTGGCCCCAAGGTTGCTCTGCGCATCGTAAATGAGCTGAAAGACAAGGCGCCGCCGGCTGCAATATCTGCGGCAGGTGCGGCGTCCACAATTGCCCTGCCCGCCAATAGCGCCACGCTGGACGCCGCCATTTCCCCGGTGGCCGAGGCCGTGTCCGCCCTGTTCAATCTCGGTTACGCGCAGGTTCAGGCGAACGCCGCGGTCTCCGCCGCCTTACAAAAAACCGGGGAGCTGCCCCGCACGGAGGACCTCATCCGGTTGGCGCTCAAAGAGCTTGCCCGCTAAAGCGGTGGCGGGCGGCGCAAATTTGGCTAATGGATTTGGGCGGAGGCGCGCCGCTTTAAAAGGGGCACGCTAAATATTCCAGCAAAACGCCGCGAGCAGCGCAAGAGGGCCTTCAACCTTAATCTTTGGTAATTACATTCCGGGCACGCGCTCTGGCTGGAGGCACAGCCTTTGGCGGGCGCGATCTTTCAGTGGAGGCATGAATGTCTTCAGACCCGGGACACGATTTCCCTGAGTATGTCACCGACGAGTCAAACCAGAACTCCAACCGCGAAGAGGGAAGTCTATTTCTTCCTGCTCCAGAGGGCCACCGCGATCCGTGGATGCCCTTTTATGCGGGCATCCTTACCGGTCTCGCGGGCAGCGCGCTCGTTGTGGTCTCGCCGTGGCTCGGGGGCGCCCTTATCGCCATCGGTTACGGTTTGACCGCTCTTGCGCTGAGAGGCACAGCGAACCGCTTCGCCAAGGCCCTCCGCCTGGGCTTTGCCCTTGTGGCCCTTCTAGGCGCTGCGCTTATCGCCGCCGATATGGCTCTATCGCCGGCGCTCCGGCACTTTATCGACATGGCGGGCAATCGCCATCTCATCTTCCCGGGTTTTGCCCTGATGCCGTGGGTACTTGGGGTGCTAAGATATCTCTACGCGGTCATCTGGCCGCCAAAGCGCCGGAGCACCGTCCAGCCAGCGTAAGGCGCGTTGCCCTTCCGCAGCGCCATTCCCGCGAAGGGGGAAGCCATTTCAGCCACTAGAACAAGACCTTAGCGTGGGTCCCCGCCTTCGCGGGGACGACGCTGCGGCCCAGATTTCAAGCGTTTCAACCGGCGTCCGGGATGACGAAGACAAGCGATTTACTGAGGCTTGTGCTTCTTCGGTGCAGGGTGAAGTGTCTTGGGCTGCGCCATGGCGGCAAGCGTTTGCGCTTTCGCCTGAAGCGCGCGCTGGTACGAGTCGTAGCCGGCCATAAGTTCTGCGAACAGGGCGCGCGCGGAGCGGCCATCGCCGGCTTCGGTCAGGGTTATGTGGTCCGGCTCCGCGAGCGGCGGCGTGGACGAGGCCCAGGCGTGAATGGCGCATGGCCCGCCCATATACTTGGCCCAATCCCAATAGAAAACGCCGGCGGTAGCTGCGGCGCGGCGTTGCGAAGCCCGCACGGCATCGAGCTTCGGCGGGCTGTGCCAGCGCGCCAGGCGCTCGTCGGCGCCCTCCATCATGCGGCCGTAAATTCCAATCTCCTGCAAGTTGAGGGCGCGGCACACCTGCGCCCCCGCGCCGCCCGCGAAGCCTGGCAGCCTTGCCGCATCCGGCGGCCCAACGAGCAGGATGGAGGCACGCGGGGCCCATTGCTGGATTTGATCGATGAGAAGGCCAAGGCGCGTTTCGTATTGCTTCGCATCCAGTTCGTCGTCGAACCCCTCCCGTGTGCCGTACTCCATCAAGATCAGATCGGGATTAAGCTTGCTGAGATCGTTTGCGGCAAAGTCCGGCGTCCACTTTTCTGCCGTCCATGCGGTTGCTCCAGGCAGGCCGAGACTGCTGTAGGCAATGCCTGGACTGTTCGTTCCGGTTGCGGCGGAGAGGACGGAGACCGGGCCATCGCCCTTTGGCTTGATCAAAATCTCCCGGGCCTTCGATGTAACGCGGATCGACGTTTCGCTGGCTCGCAGCGCTTGCGTGGGAACGAGCTTGGTGTCGCCGTCAATGCTGACAAGAGCGGTGCCGAAGCCGGGGCCGGTCATGAAAGTTACCTCGGCCCAATCGAACGTCCCCTGCGCGGCGGTGAACCGGATCCACGCATCGCTTGTGCTCGCCGTCATTCTCGCGCCCGTGATGCCGAAGGGGCCCTGCGCTCCGGCGGCGGCGTTCGCCAGACTCCATTGTCCGCCGCGGCCGGCTTGCATGCCGCGAATGGGGAAGAGTCCTGGCATCATCAAGCCGCGGCCGGCCAACCCAAACCGGCTTGCGAGGTGCTCGCGCAATACGCCGGCGAAACGGTCGGAAGCAATGTGGTCGTCGCCCAGATGCAGGATCGTAACCGGTTGGGGGCGCCTCCCCGCCGCCAGCGCGGACAGCGCGGCGTAGAAGTTTGCGAGGGATTTTGCCGGGGGCAGGAGCGCCGGTTCGAAGCCGGGGGCCGTTTCGGTTGTGGTGGCAAACAGGCTGGGTGCGCCGGCGGGGGCGGGCTTGCGCGCCTCGACAGTGGAGAACGCGCTTAGAATGCTGGGCCCGATATCGGGCATGAGCTGGCCCTGCCCGCTCGAAACGCCGAGCGACGGCATTTGCAGGGACAAGAAGTTGGACTTGTAATCGCGGTTAAGTGCCGGCGCGTTCTGACTGGCGGGCGGGGCGCCATCCGCATCTTCTTCGCCCCATTTAAAGCCGGGAAAGCAGCCCGAGAGAAGCGAACCGAGCAGCAAGAAGAGAGCCCCGCGCCGCACGCAGCGCGAGAAATTCAAAACACTCTGCTCACTACGCTGCATATCGACCCCAGTAAGACAGGCGAACGCCCTTGAAAAAAGCTATTGAGAACGCGTGTTTTCCTCACCGTGCCAACGGAAATCGTCGGCGCGGCCTTCCTTCGGCGGCAAGGCTTCGCCCTTGCTCAGAACCTTGAAATAGACGCGGTCGGCGAGCGGCGTTTGCCTTTGAATCTCGCGCATCGACAAATCGCCCACGGGCGTGATCACCGCAATCGAGGTCAGGCCGTCGCCGAGCTCGGCCAATATGTATTCCCCCTGCTGGCCGCCTGCTTCAGCAAAAGCGGCCTGATCCCGCCGCGCGGCATCGGGAGCCGGCAAGGCCGCAGCCGGAGCCTCAGGTTTAGCGCCCGCGGCAGCCTTAGCGGCTGGATCGGGCTTGCTGCTGCTTCCGGTATCGGCCTTCCAGCCCGATGCAGGGCCTGTGCCGGGTTTCGCGCCATCGGCGCCGGCACTCTTCGCTGGGGAACCGCGCGGAGAAAGAGGCACTACGCGCGCCTGCTCCTCCTCGTCGCCTGCAAGAGGGATGTTCCGCTGAGCCCGCGCTTGAGCCAAATCCCGGCGGATCGATATCTCGGCGAAACTGGCAATCTTGCGATAGCCGGCTTGGGTTAGCCCTTCGCCGTCGCCCTCGCGCAAGCGCTTCGTCTGCCCTGAAATGTCGGCTCCCCACGCACTGTAGGCGCCGGCCTGGTCGGTGAATCCCGCGGAAGTTTCGATGAATTTGGCACCGTTGAGATAGGCGGCTTGCCGGATGGTATCGTTGAGGCCGGCTACGAATTCGTTGAGGCCTGGATTGTTCATAGGGGGCAGGCCCACCCAATAGACCGCGACGCTGGCGTTTCGCAGCTTCTTGATAAGCTTTTCCGCTTCCCTGCCGTAAAGCTCTTTCCACTCGCCGGAGCCAGGCAGCAGCGTATGGCCTTCTGCAGTTCTCATGGAGAGCCGGTCGTTTATGCCGAGCATAACGATCGCGATGTGAACTGGCGGGCCCTTCAGCATCTTGTCCGCATCGGCCAGAAGACCGCTTTGCTCCGAGCGCACAAGCCCGTAGCCAGAGCGGGACGCATCTGAGACTTCCAGGGAAGCCTCGCCCTTAAGGGCGTCTTGAAGACCGGCCGTCAAACCGGCGCCGAACCAGTCGCCGATCACGCGGATCTGATAGCGGTCTCCCTGGGGGAAGGGAGTAATGTAGCTCGATGAGGGAGTAGCGCCTTGGGCATGAGCGCCGGCGGCGCCGCAGAAGAGGAAAATCAAAACGGTAATGAGATTGGCGAACCGCTCCCGCGGCCTGCCTTCCAATCCCCTGCAAATGCTCCGGCAGCCTATGCTGAAGCTCAAGCCTGTTCTCCCCCGAATCCCCTGTTAGCTATATTACACATTATGTCAGGATCAAGCCACAGCATGCGCCTGTTTCCTTTCTGTGCGCGGGTGAGGATTGCCGGCCGCTATGCCGCCGTTAACGCGCCGGAGTCCGCTTTGTGCCAAACTGTAACAGCTGCCATGGAGCTGCCGGAATTCTGGCTGAAATGTGCCGGCTTTTCGGCTATATGCAACGCCGCCATATGCAATTTCGCATTCACTCTCTTCGCCACCCCGCAGGAACCCGCGCATGAGTAAGCCTATCCGCAAGGCCATTTTTCCGGTCGCAGGCCTTGGCACACGTTTTCTCCCGGCCACCAAGGCCATGCCAAAAGAAATGCTGACGGTCGTCGACCGGCCGATCATCCAGCATGTGGCCGACGAAGCCCGGGCTGGCGGCATCGAGCATTTCATCTTTGTCACGGGCCGCAATAAGGGCGTTATCGAGGACCACTTCGATCGCCAATTCGAGCTGGAGGAAGTGCTGCGGCGCCGGAACAAGCTGACGGAGCTCAAGGAACTGGAAAACCATCAGCCACTGCCGGGCTCCACGAGTTTCACCCGCCAACAGGAGCCGAAGGGCCTCGGGCACGCGGTCTGGTGCGCGCGCGATATAGCCGGCGATGAGCCTTTCGCTTTGCTGCTGCCCGACGTGATCGTCCTGCAGAATGGCGGCGAAAGCTGCCTGGGGCAGATGATCGCCGTGTATAACCGGCTTCGCACAAAATATGGGCCGGACGCAAAAATCAACATCGTCGCCGTGGAGGAAGCCGCCCCGCACGAGATCAGCTCTTACGGCGTTGTGGACCTTGAAAGTGCTGAGGATGACCGGCTTTGGCGGATCAAGTCCATGGTGGAAAAGCCTGCCGCCGGCACAGAGCCATCCAATCTCATCATCATGGGCCGGTACATCCTGCAGCCTGAAATTTTCGACATCCTCAAAACCCAAAAGACTGGCGCCGGAGACGAGATCCAGCTGACCGATGCCATGAAGACGCTGATGCAGAGCCAGATGTTCTTCGCCTACAAGTACAAGGGCAAGAGCTACGACTGCGGCTCCAAGCTCGGCTTTCTGAGCGCAAATGTCGCATTTGCGCTGGCGCGCGCCGACCTAGCTCCAAAATTTGGCGAAGAGCTGAAAAAGCTTGCGGCGGAGCTTCAGGCCAAGCATTCTGAAGGATAGCCTGAAGGCGGCCGTATTGTTTGAGACTAGTGCAGCCGGCGGCGCGTTCGCACCCGCTTGCAGCTCGCGCCGCCACGCGAACTTCCGGCCGGTAAGCTGCACTAGCAACAAAGATCTGCTAGTACGCCTTATCCGCGGGAAATCCTGTCAGCGCCAGCCGCAAATGGTGCAGGGTTTCCCGCGGGGCGTGCTAGCGTCTCAACAACGTTGCCTTTCGGGGCTGAAGCAGACGAAACCGCACGCGGCAAGACGGACGTGAAGGTTTCCAGGGGGAGCAAAATGGGAAAGCCTCGGGCGCAGGCCGCTGGACACGTGCGCGCAACGGATCGCGGTGCGCTGCCCGCGGCGGAACGCAGCATCGGCTGCGAAATCGATGGGCTGAAGGCGCTGCAGGACGCGCTGGCCAATGGGCTTGCGGCAGATTTTGAAAGCGCTGTGGAGCTGATGCTCGGCTGTCAGGGCCGGGTCGTTGTGACGGGCATGGGCAAGAGCGGCCATGTCGGGCAAAAAATCGCCGCGACGCTTTCGTCGACGGGGACGCCGGCCCAGTTCGTTCATCCCGCCGAGGCGAGCCACGGCGACCTCGGCATGATTACCGCGAAAGACGCGATTCTTGCACTCTCCTGGTCGGGGGAGACGGGCGAGCTGGCCAATCTCATTACCTATTCCCGGCGCTTCAAGGTGCCGCTTGTGGCCATGACATCGAGGCCCGGCAGCACGCTCGGCAGGGCCGCCGACATCGTGCTCGCCTTGCCGCAGGTTAAGGAGGCGTGCCCGCACGGGCTCGCCCCCACGACTTCGGCGCTCGTGCAACTGGCACTTGGAGACTGCCTCGCGATTGCGCTGCTGGAAGGCCGCGGTTTCACTGCGCTCGATTTCAAGATTTTCCATCCAGGCGGCCAGCTTGGCGCGGCCTTGAAGCATGTTGGCGACATGATGCACACGGGCGCCCGGCTGCCGATTATTCGCGCGGACGAGCGCATGAGTACGGCGCTTGTGGTGATGACGGAAAAGAGCTTTGGCTGCCTTGGCATCGTTGACGATGAGGGCAAGCTCATTGGCATCGTCACGGACGGCGACTTGCGGCGGAATATGGAACAGGGCTTGCTTGAGCGCACGGCAGGCGAAATCATGAGCCGCTCGCCCAAGACGGTTACCGCCGGCATGCTTTCGAGTGCTGCGCTGCAAATCATCAATTCCTCGAAGATCACCGCGCTGTTTGTGGTCGACGGCAGCGGCGTGCCAACCGGCATTATCCACGTCCACG
>JBKQNN010000315.1:0-4992 GCA_052145975.1 Rhodomicrobium sp.
GATTTGCGCCTCGCCGAAAGCCGGGGCGAGCGCGTAGGCGGTGCCGAGCAAGTCGAGCGCCGAGCGCAGCCGCACCGGCCCGCCATCCTGGCTTTCGATCTGGGTCGCGCCGATCATGTAGAGGCCATCGCCCCAAGGCACGGCGTAAAGGCGGAAGCGGGGATGCAGCAGCCGGATGGGCCGCGAAATATGCACATCGGGCGCGCTCAGGATCGCCATCTCGCCGCGCACGCCGCGCAGGTCCGGAAACTGATCCTGCGCGGCGAGTCCGCGGCAATCGATGACGGCCTCGCCGGCACTCGCGGCCAGCCAAAGCGGAGCGGCGGCGGGGCTTCCGAAGTGCAGCGTGGCACCCATGCGGCGAAGTTCGCTCACCAGGAAATCGAGCGCGCGCCGCGGCACGAGATGCGCTTCGTGCGGGAAGAAAAGCCCCTGCATGAAACGGCCGCCAAGCTCGGGTTCGAGGACCGGGATGCGCTCGGGGCCGGCGGGCTCGTGCCCTGTAGTCTGCCGGGCGAAATGAGCGAGGTCGGCCTGGTCGCGCGGTGCCGCAACAACCAGCGTCCCCGCCGCCACCACCTCGGGATACGCCTCGCGCCACATTTTGAGGCCAACGAAGCCTAGCTCGCGGATGATGGGCTCGGCCCCCTCCGCTTCGCAATCGGGGGCGAGCATCGCGCCGGCGAAACGGCTGGCACCCCCGGTCTGCCGCTCGGGCATCGCCTCGCGCAAAGTGACGTTGTGCCCGCGCCGCGCCAGCTCGAACGCCTGCCACAGCCCGAATATGCCGCCGCCAACCACAAGAACGCTAAGCTTTGTCATGTGTCCTGGATCTTAATGCGAGGGCCGCTGTGCCTGGTTCAATTCCCCCCTCACTCTGTCTCTCTCCCCGAGGGGAGAGAGGACGCCAGAATGATCCTCTCACCTTGTTGAAAGGCCGCAGCCAACTCCCTCTCCCCTTGGGGAGAGGGCGGGGGTGAGGGGGTCTTGACGCCGATTATTATCCCTTCGGCCGGAATGCGGCGCATTTTTCGGGGTTCGTCTCTAGCCGTGCGGCGCCGATCAGGTCCAGGCAATAGGGGATTGCGGGGAAAACGGCGCTCATGCAAACGCGGATCGAGGCGGGCTTGCCCGGCAAGTTGACGATGAGCGAAGCGCCCCGGATGCCGGCTGTTTGGCGCGACAGGATCGCGGTTGGCACCTCCTCCAGGCTTTTCTTGCGCATAAGCTCGCCGAAGCCGGGCATCATCTTTTCGCACACAGCTTCGGTCGCTTCCGGCGTCACGTCGCGCGGCGCCGGCCCCGTGCCGCCGGTCGTGAGGATCAGCCCGCAATTTTCCGTATCCGCGAGCGCGGTCAGCGTTTTCTCGATCACATCCCGTTCGTCCGGGATGACGCGCGCCACCGCTTCCCACGGCGAAGTGAGGATTTCAGCGAGGTATTCAGCGATGGCCGGGCCGCCTTTGTCCTCATAAACGCCGCTGCTCGCGCGATCCGAAACGGTTACGATCCCGATCTTTGCCGTCAATCCGATATCCCCACGATCCAGGGCCATCTTAGCCGTTACCATAATTTCTCCACGAAGCAGGCTGAATTGTGCTTGTGCCCAATCGGCCACAAGCAAGGACGATAGGGAGAAAGTTTGACCGTCGTCAAGGGACGAGGGCAGCGAACGCCTAAGAGACCGCGATGGCTTAACGCGGCACGCCGTTTCCCCGGCTTTGGGACGGCGGCGGAAAGGTCTATGCAATGTCCGAACGGAAGCTCCGCGCCCGCGATGGCGTTTCGTCTGCGTCCAAAGTCGTTGTGCGGCCCCGGAGCCATGTCTCGTCGGGACGCGGCGAAGGGGTGATGGCGCGCAGCTTCAAGGGTGCCAACGGCAGCGTTGAGCATTTCTTCATGATCGATGCGCCAAAAGGTTGCGGCTTCGCGGATCAGACGGCTGGCCTCCGGGAACGCTACGCGGCAGCGCTGAAACAGCGTGGACTTACGCCTGAGACCGCGATCTTCCGCCGGATTTTCCTGAGCGATATTCTCAATCAGGCCGACGCCGTGTGCGACTGCCCGCTCGTCGACGAGATAGCGGAAAACCCCGTCTCCACCTCGATCATTCAGCAGCTTCCGCTATCGGGCTCGAAAATCGCGCTGTTCGCCTATCACATCGAGAGCCCCGAGCCGTTCGAGAAGGAATTCATCGGGCCGCGGCACATGCTGCTCAAGAAGAACGGCATGCGCCATCTCTGGAGCGCCGGCCCCTGGGTAGACGGCAAACCGCCGATGCCCGCGCCCGCCGCCGAAACGAGCGCCTTGTTCGACGAACTCATTCAGGTGCTGGCGGACCAAGGCGCCACGCTTGCGGACCACTGCGTGCGGACTTGGCTCTTCATCAAAGATGTGGACATCTTCTATCAGGACATGGTCGACAGCCGCCGCAAGCTGTTCGATGAAAATGGCCTGACGCAAGCGACGCATTACATCGCCAGCACCGGCATCGAGGGCACGAGCGCCGACCGCTTCGACACGGTGTGCATGGACGCGCTCTCGCTGCTCGACCTTCAGCCCAGCCAAATCTCCTACCTGAACGATTTCAGCCGCCTGTGCCTGACCAAGGACTACGGCGTCACCTTCGAGCGCGGCACCCGCATCGCTTTCGCCGACCGCATGCACTATTACATCTCGGGCACGGCAAGCATCGACAATCGCGGCAACGTCCTGCACTTGGGCGACGTGCAAAAGCAGACCGAGCGCGCGGTAGAGAATGTCGACGCACTGCTGAAATCCGGCGGCGCGAGCATGGACGACATGATGTACATGATCGCCTATTTGCGCGATCCAGCGGATTATCAATGCGTGAGCAGCTACCTGCACGATACTTTCCCGGACTTGCCCTGTATTGTTGTGCAAGGACGCGTGTGCAGGCCGGAATGGCTCGTGGAACTGGAGGGTATCGCAGCAGCGCCCAACAGCGATCCCACGCTGCCGTCATTTTAGATCGAGGAGGAGGTCCCCATGAGCATGTTGAACGCCACGGCCGGGACGACGCAGACCGGAAAAGGAGAGGCTTCCGAAAAGCCTTTCGCCTATCTGAACGAGGAGGCGATCAGGGCCTCGGTTCTGAACAACCAGCCTTACGATTACACTTTCGTGCCGAACGCCATCGAGGAGCGCTATAAGGAAGAGGTTCTCCTTGACGCGCCGGTGATCCCGCATCGCGGCAGCTACGGCCTGCCGTCGCTCCGGCGTGGCCCGAAATTCGAGGCTGTCATCCACGATCTCTTAAGCGAGCGCTTCCGCCATATCGTGGAAGAGAAGTTCGACATCGACCTCTCCGGCAACCCGCCGGTGATCGTAATGATGGGGCAAACCAGCGGCGCCTACAACGAGGGCTACGCGCACCCGGATTCGAAGCACAAGATCATCACCGTTCTGCTCGGATTTTCGCGCGAATGGCCTTACGAGCGCGGCAAGCTGCGCATATTGAACAGCCCGGACCGCGAGGATTTCGCTTTCGAGTATCCGCCGGAATTCGGCAAAATGCTGATGTTCCGCGTCAGCGACAAATCCTGGCACGGCTTCACGCCGCAAAAGGGGCAGCGCATGAGCTTGCAGCTCTGCTACTGCGATTCCGAAGCGTATGTGCGCAGCGAATATCTGCGGCACAAGCTCAGCGCCTACGCGAAATCGATTCCGGCTCTGCGCAAGATCATTGGCTTGGTGCCGCGCGCCAATCCGGCAGCGGTTCATCTCAAGGACAAAGAGGGCAGCCACTGAGCGTCATCGCGAGGCGGCCCTTGCCGCCGTGGCGATCCAGGGGAGCGCGCGCACACGGCTCGCGTTTGTTGCCCTGGATTGCTTCGCTTCGCTCGCAATGACGGGCTCCATAAAGTTCGAACGCTGCCGTAGCACAGAGAAGTTGAGGGTATCACCATGACTTTCCCGCGAGTCCCCGAACCCGCCGCGATCGCGGAACATTTCTGCAAAGCGCTCCGGGCCTGCACCGTCAAGGAGGAGTATTACCGGCGCTGGGTCTTGAAGGACACCTTGCCCGAGGACCTGTGCGTGGGTGTGCTCGTGCTGCCGATCAAGCCGCCGCTTATCGACGAATGCGGCGGCGTGCGCGACCTCGACGGCAACAATTCGAAACGGTCGTTCTTCACGCCCAAGCTCCAGGAGGATTTCCCCGCCGTCAAGGCTTTCGTGGAAGCGTTCCAGCGGCCCGAAGTAGCGCGCCTGTTCTCCGAGACGCTCGGCATCCCCGAGATCGACGGGAGCTACCTGCGCATCGAATATATCCAGGACACCGACGGCGCGTGGCTTGAGCCGCACCGGGATATCCACGAAAAACTCTGCTCCATGGTCATTTATCTGACCACCGGCCCGGAAGCGAAGAATTGGGGCACCGATATCTACGATCACGAAAAGAAATGGATTGGCCGGTCTTCGGCCGAATTCAATTCGGCGGTGATCTTTACCCCCGGCCCGCATAGCTGGCATGGTTTCGACAAGCGGCCTATCGCCGGCGTGCGCCGGCTGATGGAAATCAACTACGTCCGGCCTACCTGGCGCGACCGCAATCAGCTTTGCCTGCCCGATAGGCCAGTTACGCTGGCCTGATCCGGCCTCGGTTGCAGCCCATGCGAATCGCCGCCATCGCGGCGGCGACCCTTCGCACGCGCGGGGATAATACCAAATCCGGCTGATCGCTTCGCATAGCGCCCACAAAAGACCCCCTCACCCCGCCCTCTCCCCGCAAGCTCGCCTTGGCGAGCTTGCCGCTCGAGTATCCGCATCCGCAAGCGGATGCGGATGGGAGAGGGAGTCCGCTCGCAGCCGTTGAGAAGGCGTTCCCTCGCCCCTTGGGGAGAGGGACAGGGTGAGGGGGTCTTTGCGAACTGTGCAATCGGATTCGGTATAAGCCGTTCTCCTTCCTGCTTGAATTTGCCGCATCTGGCCTATAAGCCTCAGCTCCGGTTGCCCAATCGCCGCGGTCTC
>JBKQNN010000316.1:0-16881 GCA_052145975.1 Rhodomicrobium sp.
AAATACCTCGACAGTTACCTCGGCTGGTACCGGGCCTGCGACCGTAACGGCGGCTCGCTGTCCGCGAGTTGCGCACTTGCCGCAGCCTGGGGTTAGACTGCAATATCAATCGCGAACAGCGCCAAAATATAATTTGCGGTACCGGCAATGCCACGGCCGCTACGAAAATGGCGGAGGGTCTTGGTGGCCCTCCGCCGCGCGCGCGCGTTTACTGGAAGAGTTTCAGAACCGCTTGCGTCGACTGGTTGGCAATCGAAAGCGATTGCACGCCAAGCTGCTGTTGCACCTGCAAAGCCTGCAGCCTCGTCGAAGCCACGTTCAAATCGGCGTCCACCAGCGAGCCGATGCCGTCGTTGAGCGAGGTTTTCAAAGAGGATATGAAGGTCGACTGATTCGTCATGCGTGACTGCGCCGTGCCGATCGCCGACGCCGAGGCGGTCACAGACGAGATCGCCGCGTCGACCTGCTGCTGCAGCGCGTTCAGGTAGGCTTGATCCTGCGAAGAACCGGTGAGGCTCGATATATTCATGTTGAAGATCGATACGCCGGTACCGCTCGTGATATTATTGGCGGCATCGTATGCGGTGCTGCTTGTGACGTTGCCGCTAGAGTCCGTAAAGCTGCCGGTAGTCGAGGTATCGACTTGGTCGAGAATACCGGCGCCTACCGAGGGGTTGAAGTTATTCACCACGTACTGATTGTAGGAGTAGTCGCCTGCGGTGGTGGAATCGTTCTCAAGCACGGAGAACGTTAGAGTGTGCGCGGTCGAATCATAGGACGGGCCTGTACCCGCAACGCTACCCGTTGCTATGCCACCAACTGTATCGCCAGAGCCGATCTGGGCAGAGGTCAAGCCGCCGAATGTGTTTTGGGTCGTCCCAGGGGTCTCGGTGACAACCGGCGCGCCATCGGCGGTGCTCACATTGTTGATGGTGATAGTATTGGCGAACCATTGGGTAGTGTCGCCGGGGTTTTGATTCTGAGTGTAGCTTGTGATCTGCAGTGCGCCGTTACCGGCGGTTGCGGTGAAGGCGTTGGGGGTGGTGATGCCGGCCGGCGGCGTAGCCGATGCCGTTGAAGAAGTCAGCGTCGTCGTGATGGCACCGGCATTGGTAGGGCTGTAAGTTCCGCCTGAGTCGAAAAGAGCGGTGCCACTGAGATTGAGCGCGATCGTGCCAACGCTGATTGCGCCGGAGGAATCGCGCGAGAAGGATGAGATGAACTCCTGTGTCGGGTTATAGTTTGCCGCACTGGAATTTACCGAAAGGAAGTTCTGGCCGTTGAAGTTTGCCGAGTTGGCGATGTTCTTCAGCTGAGCTTGGTCTTGTGAAATTTGCTCTTGAATCTGCGATCTGTCCACGTTCGGATTTGCTGCGGCGAGAAGCTGGTTCTTGATGTCGCTTAAAGTGGTTGAAACTTGCCCCAAAGCGCTGGTTGCCACGTTCAACGATGAACCGCCGAGGTTCAGCGAATCGGAGACCGTCGAAAGAGCGCTACTGTCGCTGCGCAGAACGGTAGCAATCGAGAAGTAAGATGCGTTGTCGGCAGCGCTGCTTACCTGAAGACCGGTCGAGATTTGGTTTTGAATGTTCTGGAGATTTGCGTTGGTGTTCTCCAGGTTGAGGAGCGCGGTGTTGGCCGCGACGTTGGTGAGAATGCTGGTCATGGGATGTCCCTTTGTTACGAAGATGTACGGGACATACCGGCCTCGAACCGGCATACAGGATCGGCTTCATGCCTGCGAACCCCCTTACAGCTAAGGGCCGCTCCTGTATAGGTTTAGAAGACGCCGAAAATCTCTATAAAGGGTTAATCCCCCCGTGCTTGGCTTAAGATGCCGAACAAAAGCTTAATAAGCCGCCTGTCCAGTATCCGCGCACGATACCCGCTCTGTTCGATCGCTCCCCCGGCACTATCGCCGGCGGCGAGAAGCGCCGGAAACACTCCCGATGCCTTCAGACGTCGCCTCTTGATTGCCGTCGCGATAGTACGTGGGAACTCAACCAACCGGATCTGGAGTGAGAGCATAACCCGCGCAGCTTTTGCCAAGCTTAATGAAACGACCTCACCAGCCCTCCAATCAAAAGATTCCAGCCATCGATGAGAATGAAGAACAGAATTTTGAAAGGCAGGGATATTGCCGCTGGCGACAGCATCATCATGCCCATCGACATTGTGAGCGTCGCGGTAATGAGGTCGATGACAAGGAATGGGAGTGTAATCAAGAAGCCGATCTCGAAGCCGCGGCGCAGCTCCGAAATCATGAACGCCGGAATCAGCGTCCGAAGCCCAGGCGACGTGGCCTCGGCGTCGCTGCCACCCCGGCTGTGCGAGAGTTCGGCGAACAAGTCGAGGTCTTTCTGCCGGACATTCGCGGCCATGAACTGCCGGAAAGGATCGGCGACGCGGTGAAAGGCTTCCTCTTCCGGGAGCTTGTTATCCATGTACGGCTTGAGGCCGCTCTCCCAGGCTTTGTCGAAAACCGGCGCCATGGTGAACAGCGTCATGAACAGCGCCAGGCTGATAAGGATAATGTTTGCGGGCGTCGTGGGCAGCCCCAGGCCCGACCGCAGAAACGAAAGCGCAATAATGAACCGCGTGAAGCACGTCACCATCACAAGTATTCCCGGCGCAACCGACAATACAGTCACAGCAAGAATAAGCTGAACGATCCGCGCCGAGGTTACATTGTTCGCTTCCTGAACCAGCGTGTTGAACCCGGTTTGCTGCGCCGCCGCCGGAACCGCCATCCCTAGGGCGAGCCCGGTTGCAACAGCGATGCCCAGATAGATTCGGGCCATGACGGCTGGGTTCCGGCTTATGCTCATGACAAACTCCCAATTCTTTCAAAATCTACCGTAAAAGCGCTCACTCAATGACAAAACTTGTGACGAGAAAATCCCGAATCTTTCCTCCTCCGAGCTGAATGGCTCGTTTTTTCAAATCTTCTTTGAGGAATTGATAGCCCGTCGGCCCCTGGATCTCGGTTATGGAAACCGTGCGCAGGTAGGCCACAATATCGTCCCCAATTCTTGCTGTAAGCGCAGCGGATTCGGGTGTATCCGGCTCAAGAACGATTGCCGCCTCCACCCGGACAAAAAGACTCGATGGATCGCCAAGATTTGTAACAATCGGCGCCAGCGCTATTACCTGCTTGTCCGGCTGCTTGACCTTTTTTGCCGTGGCCGTGGCAACCACTCCCGGTTCCGGCATCTTCAGCAGAAGGGCTCCGAAGGCAAAGCCCCCGCCGACTGCGGCCAGTGTGCCAATTATCAGCCCCAGAGTCGCGCCGCGAGAACTTCCGCCTTCAGCCATGTTTCCGGTCTCAACTCACGCTGTTAAAATGGGAGGACCTTGTCCAGCACGCGCTGGCCCCATCCAGGCTCCTGCACCTCCATAACGCGGCCGCGGCCGCCGTAGGAAATCCGCGCTTCCGCGATCCTGTCGTAAGAGATGCTGTTGTCCGTGGCGATATCGCGGGGACGGATGATGCCTGTCACGGAAAGCTCGCGGACTTCCTTGTTCACCAGGACTTCCTGCTTGCCGCTCACGACGAGATTGCCATTGGGCAACACGCTGGTGACAACGGCGCCGATCAGCAAGTCGATGGTCTCGGAGCGTTGGATGGCGCCCTGGCCTGACGAGCTAGTGGTGGACTGAACTTTGGGGTCCAGCTGCCCCTGGCTTTGCAAGTTCAAATTGGTTGGCGAGTAGGTCATATTTGTCGTCTGGGTCACATTGAGCTCGCGGGTCGAATCGCGTTGGCTGCTAGTCGAGTTGCTGAGCGAAGCTTGATCCTTAATTGAAATCCGCACCGTGACGACGTCGCCAACCCTGCCGGCACGGGGATCCTTAAAAAGATCGGCGCCGCTGTCCTGCCAGAGGGAAGAGTGCGTGGTGTAGGCCACCGGTGTGGCTTGCATGTTGCTGATTGCAGTGTGGTCCTGGGTGAGACCGCTGCCCACAGGTGACAGTTTCGGTCCATTCGCCATGTCGTTTGCGGTTTGGAAACAACCGCCGAGCAAAAATGCAAGCGAGCCGGCCGCGAAGGCTGATTTCATCATAGCTTCTTCTCCGCGGGTTGCGCCTGCTGTGCCGCTTGCTCTTTCCCGGCCTCGGGGCTTGCGGAAGCCTCCTTTGGCGGGGCTTTGTCTGGGGCCGGTGGGTTTTCCGGGGCTGCTGCTTTCTCGGGCCGCTTGGCTGCCCCGATCATGACAGAGACAAGCCGCGCGGCTTTGGCGCTATCCATTTGATTTAGAATGGCGCTGGCGCTTCGGGGGCTGAGCCTCAGCAAAAGCGCTGCGGCGGCCTCTTCGTCTAGGTCCGCCAATTGCATCGCAGCCGCATCGGGTTTTATTTTGGAATAGAGCGCGACGAGACTGCCCTCGGCTTTGGCGACGAACTCATCGCGCCGTTGAAGCCACAGTTGATATTCGGCTCTTTTCGCCTCCAGAAGCGAAGTACGTTTTTCGAGTTCCCCCTCCAGACGCGAAAGCTCAGCCTTTTGATTTAGAAAGCGCGCATCCAGCGCCGGATCTTCAATGTTCTGGCAGTACGCCTTGATCGTAGCCGGAGTTTCGGCGGCGCCCGGCGCTTTTCCTTCTTCGGCCTTCGAGCCAGCCGGCTTCTGCCCGGCGGCGGGCGGCCCGGCGACCGTGGTGGACCAAGGGTTCTCGGGTTTCTTGGGCTTCAGGAACTCCTTATAATGGGCCACCTCTTCCGGCTTCCATCCCCATGTTGGCGCCTGCTCGGCCCAAGCGGGGCCTGCGAGCGCCAGGCACGCCGCGGTCTGAATTACAAGAACTCGTTGCGTGCGAGCCGGCCGTTTCATTGTACGATGAGCTCCGCCTGAAGAGCGCCTGACGACTTTATTGCCTGCAAGATCGCGATAATGCCCTGCGGCTTAAGCCCCATCCTGTTCAAGCCGGTGACAAGGGTTTGAAGATTATCCCCTTCAAGGACGGTGAGAGAGCCGCCCGCTTGATCCGCGCTAATTGCCGTGCGCGGCTGGACAGCCGTCTGCCCTTGGGAGAACGGGAGAGGCTGCACTACCTTCGGCGTTTCCGTGACGCGAACCGTGATGCTGCCGTGGGCGACGGCGACGGGAGTGATCTGAACGTCGTGGCCGATCACTACAGTGCCGCTTTTTTCGTCGATGACGATCTTCGCGGGCGTGTCGGGCTCGACGGGCAGTTCGCCGATTTCGCTCAGGAACTGCGCGGCATCCAGGTGCGGCGGCCTTAGCAGGGCGATGGAACGCAGGTCCGCCGCGCGTGCAGCAAGCCCTTTGTAGTGCTCCAGCGTGTAGGCGTTAATTACGTCGGCCGCGCGCGCCGCGGTAGCGAAGTCGGGGTTGAAGAGCTCAAGCGTAAAAGATTTTTCGCTTTCGAGGTTGTTGGGAATTCTTCGCTCGACCAGGGCGCCGTTGGCGATCCGTCCTGCCGTTGGTACGCCTTGCGTCAGCGTCTCAGCGCGCCCGCCGGTCGAAAATCCGGAGATACTCACCGATCCTTGCGCGGCCGCGTAAATGACGTTATCGGCGCCGGAAAGCGGCGTGAGCATTAGCGTTCCGCCGGCGAGAGATGTCGCGTTGCCGAGCGAGGAGACGGTTACGTCCAAACGCGAGCCTTCGCCGGCAAAGGGTGGCAATTCCGCGGTTACGATGACGGCGGCCGCGTTCTTTGTCTGAACGGGGTTGTTATTGTTGGTGGAGTTGTTCCGGATATTGATCCCCATCCGGTCAAGCATCGACTGGATGGACTGGCTCGTAAAAGGCGAGCCGCGAAGTGTATCTCCGCTCCCGTTGAGCCCCACGACGATGCCGTAACCGACTAGCTGGTTCGGCCGGACGTTCTTGACCTGCGAAATGTCCTTGATCCGCGTCGCCGCTTCCGCGGGCGCAGCCAGGAGTAACGCAAGCATGAGGCCCTTGATCATCACTGAGCCCGCAAACTTCCGTCCGCTTGAACTACGCCGCGGATAACTGTTCCGGAATCTGGGTTGCGCGCGTTAACGATTTCGCCGGTGCTTCCAGATTCCAGCGCGACCGCCACGCCCGTGATCGTGATGGTTCCCGATTGGAAGATGAGGGAAACAGTTTTGCCCTGGTGCACGGCGTAGGGTTCGCGCAGCGCATTCATGGGAATTGGCAGGCCCGGCATCAAAGTCCGCCGCGCCATCTTGCCGATTAGGCTCTCTTTTTCTGTGACAATGTTTCCAAGCACGGTCTGGTGTCCCGCCGGCACAAGAACGACCATTTCGGCGGTGATCGTCTCGCCTGGATAGGCCGTCACCTTGAGGGCTGGAAAAACCGCGGCGCCGCCGGCATCGTAAGCAAACGCGCCTGCGGGGAAGCACAGCGCCATCGCCACGCCCAGCCGGCGCAATTTCATCCGCATTGGAGCCCCTCCGCCTAAAGATTATTCTTGGTAACGACTTGGTACATATCGTCCGCAGCCTGAATGACCTTGGAGTTCATTTCGTAGTTCCGCTGGGCCGTGATCAGGTTCGTGATCTCTTGCACGGGATCGACATTCGAGCCTTCGATGTAGCCCTGCTGAATCGTCCCGTAGCCTGCTGTGCCGGGATTCGCCACCTGGGCGCTGCCGGCCGCTGGCGTCTCCTGGTAGTAGTTGTTGCCCAGCGCCTGCATCCCGGCGTCGTTGGCAAATCCCGCGATCGTGAGCTGCCCCACCTGCGCCAACACACCCGTTCCCGGATCGGCGAAAACCGCGCCGGTCTGGTTGATTTGAATATTTACGGTAGTCGCCGGGAAAGTGATGTTGGGGATAACCAGATATCCATCCTGCGTTACCAGCTGCCCGCTCGCATTCTTGCTGAACGTTCCCGCCCGCGTATAGATCGTTTGGTTGTTCGGCCCCGAAACCTGAAACCAGCCACGGCCATTGAGCGCCAAATCGAGCTGATTGCCCGTGCTGTTAATCGGGCCTTGCAGATTTAAGCTTCTGATCGCAACGGGCTGCACGCCGAGCCCAACCTGCGAGCTTTCAGGAATTGCACCGGAGTTACCCTGATTGGGAACGCCGGCCGTCCGTTCAGCCTGATAAATAAGGTCGGAAAACTGCGCCTGCGAGCGCTTGAACGCGGTGGTGTTGGAGTTGGCGATGTTGTTCGCGATCACCTCGACATTGAGCGATTGCGCCGCCATACCGGTCGCCGCGATGGAAAGTGCACGCATGGATTCCCCCTATCAGATCGTCATACGTGTCAAATCTTGATAGGCGGAGATCGCCTTATCGCGGATAGCCATGGCCGTTTGCAGCGATGTCTGCGCCGTCATGACAGCCTGAACGACGTCCTGCACCGGCGCCTGCCCCTGGATGCCCTTGATGGCCATGTCTTCGCTAGTTTTGAGGGACGACACCGTTTGGTTTGCCATGTCCGCCATGACGCTCGCAAAATCTGGGGCGCCTGCAGTTTGCGCTGACGCGGCCGCCGTCTTAATGGGTAGAGAACTGCCCACAAGAGATATATCCGCGAGCGAAGAGAGAGCTGAAACCGTCATCACGATGCCTTTAAAAGATCGATGGTCATATTCACAAGTTCACGCGCCTGCTTCATAACTTGCACATTTGAGTCATACGACCGTGTTCCCTCGCGGATGTCGGCCAGCTCTATAAGCATGTTCACGTTGGGCAGCTTGACGTTGCCGTTTTTGTCGGCGGCGGGGTGGCCGGGGATCTTCTCGATGCGGTAGGGCGCCGTGTCCAAGTCCTCGCCGTTGGCAGCCACGAGGTTCGCCCCCGTCACTTCATCTAGCTGCGACTCGAAGGTGACGACTTTCCGCGTGTAGGGGTCCGCGCCTGGGGTGTTGCCGGTCGACTCGGAATTGGCGAGATTTTCGGTGGCGATCCGAATGCGCTGCGATTGCGCACTGAGTGCGGAACTCGCAATTGAGAATGTGGCGGCGAGATTGTCCATCGCGCTTAACCCTTTGCCGCCTGCAGGATCATGCCGTTGAATGCCTTTACAATGGAAGTATTCAGCGCGTAAGCGCGTGAAATCGCCCCGGCTTTGCCCATCTGCTGCTCCTGGCTGACATCGTTGCCGGAGTAGGTAATCTCAGCATTGTCCGGGTCGTCGGCAGCAGCGGCAGCTTCCGCCTCGCTGATATCGGTGACGAAATGGCGTGGAGAGGTCGAGACGAGCTGCAACGAAGCCGACTGCGACTGCATGGTGGCCTCGAACGGCTTCAGATCGGCCGCCTTATATCCGGGCGTGTTTGCGTTGGCCACGTTCTGCGCGACCAGCCTTTGCCTCGCAAGGAGCCACGACGCCTGATGCGCCGCGAGATCGAAGATATCATTTGCGATCATATCAGCATCCATCTGCTGAGGGGTTTACGAAACAGCTTCCGCAACTTCTTCGCTGTCTAGGTTGTTCGTCTTGTGCGAGGCTTATCCAGTCAGTGAGGCTTTGACGATGGCGGCGGGCCGTCCTTGCGCGGTTTACGCTGTCCTGGCCGGGACTTTGAACTGAGATAAATTATGATCTCAGCGACAGCCTTATAGAATTCGGGCGGAATAAGCTGATCGACCTCTGTTGCGTCGAAAAGCGTTTTGGCCAGAAGCTTGTCTTCCACGACGGGAACATTGTGCCGTTCCGCGATTTCGCGGATTTTCAACGCGAAAGCGTCTTGGCCTTTTGCCATCACTCTCGGCGCCGCATCCTCGCCCTTGACGTAACGCAAAGCGACCGCGTAATGCGTGGGATTTGCGACCACCAGCGTCGCCTTCGGCACGTTTTGCATCATGCGGCGCCTGATGCGTGCGCGGGCGATGGCGCGCAGCCTGGCCTTCAGCATGGGATCGCCCTCGGATTGCTTGAGTTCCTCCTTCAGTTCTTGCTTCGACATTCGTAACTGCGCAGACCATGTGTGGCGCGTCATAAAAAAGTCGGCCGCTGCGATCGCGGTTGAGAAGAGCGCGCTGATGAAAAAAACGCGAAGGACAAGCCGTCCAATAAGCTGCGGGATGGCATCCGGGGTGCCGTGCAGGATGTAAAATCCTGTGGCAATGCCGCCAAGGCCCCAGGCGGCGGCCAGCCCAACCAGCGCTACCTTCGCCAGCCCCTTAAGCATCTCTATGACGCCCTGCACATTGAAAAGACGGTCGATTCCAGCGTTTATTGAGATACGGGAGGGATCCGGCGCGATACGGTCGAAGTGAAATCGCGGCGCGTTCTGCAAAACCGACGCAGCGATTGCGGCAGCGGCCACAACGCCGGCAAACGTGATGAGCAAGCCGGAGACTGCTGTCAGTACCGTTTGCAGAAGCAAGATCGCATCGTCGCCATTTTCCAGCCGCCAGCCGCCGGGGTCTTCGATGAAGACTGCGAGTTGCTGAGCGGTGCGGGCGACGAGACCTGGAACGGACGTGGCCAGCAACATAGAAACCGCCAGAAGGATAGCGGCGGAGGGCACCTCTCTTGAAAAGGGGCCGCCTTGATGTTCGAGGGCTTCCGACCGGCGCCTCTCGGTGGCTTCCTCTGTCTTGCTGTCTTTATCGCCCTGTTCGCTCAAGAGACCGGCAGCCCGCTAAGCAGAGTTCGTTTCTGAATCGCCGCGGCGGCCAAGAGCCGCCTCGCGATGACGGCCGTCGCCCCGAGAAGGTCTGCTGGCATTGGATCAAACGGTAAGCTTGGCGGTATCTATCATCTCGGTGAGCGTGACGCCGAACCGCGATCCGTCCTCGTCGAGCACGACGATCTCGCCGCGGGCGATGATCCGGCCGTTGACCATCACATCCACCGGCTCGCCAACTCTGCGGTCCAGCGGAATGACCGCGCCGCGTCCCAGCTTCGTGAGCTGAAAGATCGGCATGGATGCCGAGCCGAGCAGGACCTTGAGGTTAACAGGGATGCGCAACACCATATCCATGTTGCTGCCCTGCTGGCCACCCGGAGCCGCTGGGTCGCCGGCCCTGGCGCCCTTTGCGCCTTCGGACGTATCTTCGAATAATGGGTGCTCGCTGTTCGGTTGCATGCGCTATTCTTTCAAGATGTGGGTTCGACGCCTCGGCTAATTGCAATTCTCAAGCAGCTTCTTTCCTGCCAGAACCACCTCCATCGTTCGCCCCGCTAAGGTTCGCTTCCACCTGATCGATGCTAGGTCTCTCGTAAGCGGAAATCATCTTGCGGCCGTGCTCCACGGCAACCGTGGCCATGGCGCCATTCATGAATGCAAGAAACGCTTGTTTGACCAGCAAATACAGCCGCAGTTTCTTTTCTCTCACGACCTTGATTTTCGCCGCGACGGGCGAGACCACCGCATAGGAGAAGAAGATGCCCGCAAATGTCCCGACCATGGCGGAACCGATAAGCTCGCCCAACACTTCCGGTGGCTGATCGAGAGCCGCCATTGCCCTGATCACGCCCAGCACGGCCGCCACAATACCCAGCGCGGGAAAAGCTTCCGAAATGGTAAAAAGCGCGTTGTACGATTTGAGGGCATCATGCCTAACCGTTTGAATCTCCTCGTCCATCAGGGATTCGATCTCGTCGGGGCGGGCATGCCCCATGATATACAGACGGAAATAGTCGCAAATGAATTGGGTCAGCTCCTTGTTATTAAGCACTTCAGGAAATTTCGTAAAAATTGGCGACTCGTATGGCTTTTCTATATGAATTTCAACTTCGTTTTTCGACTTGGCCTTGAGCTCGCGCATCATGGAGTATAACACTCCAAGCACCGCGAGGTATTCCGACTCCTTTGGCTCGTCGTTTTTCAAGGCCTCGAGAATTCCCTTTCCCGCGTCTTTTATTACTTTCCAGGAGTTGGCGACGATAAAGGTCCCAGTTGCAGCGCCACAGATAACGACTAACTCGGCTGGTTGCCAAATGACGGCGAGGTGCCCCCCCATAACCGCGAAGCCGCCTAGCATGCAGCCGAGGGTGACCAAGAGCCCCAGCACAATCGTCAAAACGCCCTCCATACTCAGGGTTCAGCTACTTGGCCCAGCTTGCACGAGCCTGATTGCGAAAATGGGAAAAGCACCGTTCAAGTTTTAGCTTTCGGATCAAATCCCCCGCAATACCCTGGAGGCTGCGAAAATCCGGCTGCGGCGCAAGGCCCGCTCATGGCGTCTGGCCAAGACTTCGCTGGCCGAATCGATTCGGCGCGTTCGGCCACTCTGGAGGAACGGACACCATGCCGGGAAGCTTCAGCCGGGTCCTAGAGGAACTCGGCGGCGCGGAGGAAGATGGGGACAAGAACTTAAGCGAGCCGCACTTTAGAGTTTCGGCCCGCGCTGGCCTTACGGTGACGGAACTTGGCCCGCAGACAAGAACCCGGCCGCAGCAGAAGACCGGCCGTTACGAGATAATGCCTGAAGAGCCGCAAGTGCCGCCGCAGCTCTCGCTTTCGGAGTTGACAAGTCAGATCGGCAAGGCGGCCTCGATGGAGGAGCTTTGCCACTTGAGGCGCCAGTTCGCGCGAGTGAGCCATCCGGATCACCACGAGGATCCGTCGGCCACGTCGGAGATGGCGGCAGCGAACCGGCTCATCGACGACGCGATTGCCTCGCTGCGCGAGCGCCACTAGTACGCCCCGCGGGAAGTTCTGACGCGCAACGCCGCCATCGCGAGGCGCTTCAGCGCCGTGGCGATCCGGTATCGCCACTGTGCTTCCGGCCTCTGGGTTGTTCGCTCCGCTCGCGATGACGGGTCAGGACTTTCGCCGGGCTGTACTAGGTCCCGACGGGCCGCATGTCCAAGCACACCCGCCGGAGCGTTTCCGCGCGGAGGGGCTTTTGCAATCTTCGAAAGCCGCGGAAGCGTTCTGGCAAGCAGGGAGTTACGTAGCCCGTCAAGAACACGAATGGGACGCCTTGCGAATCGAGGAACTCGGCTAAAGGAAAGACCATCTCGCCGTTGAGGTTGATGTCGAGCACCGCGCCGTCGACCGGTGTGCTCCGGGCTGCTCCCAAGGCCTTCGCCAGTTTGGCAAAAGGGCCGATAACGGCGCATCCAAAGCCTATCAGCACGGCCTCCACCTCCAAAGCCAGCAGAAACTCATCCTCGACCACAAGGATTCGCAGCCCTTCCAAGCTAGGTTCCTCCCCGGCTCCGTCCGGCCCATCGCTCCTATACGGCGCCCCGGCGCCGTCTCCTCCCGGCCCGGAGGCGCGGAGTACGCTGGAAACCGGCGCCTGTGCACCGGACAATTGGCTCTCTTCAGCCATCGCCCGTCTCGTCCTCGTCTTGAACCTTACTGTCATCGAGCGGAAACACGATGACGCACTTCAATCCTTCGCGCGCAAATTCGAGCTGCACCTTGCCCCTGAGTTCGTGCGCCAGGCCGCGCTCCAAGAGCAGTCTGCCGAACCCGCTGCGGGCAGGGGGACCGACTTCCGGGCCGCCCCGCTCGCTCCAGCGGATGCGCAATTGGCTATCGGCGGGGCGCACCCAATCCCAGGCGATCTCGACAGAACCGCCCTGCTTCGAGAGAGCTCCATGTTTCGCGGCGTTAGTGATGAGCTCGTGAAACGCCATGCCAAGCGAAATCGCGGTTTTTGGCTTCAGCATAACGTCCGGCCCCGAGGCGCGGATATTGTCCGCGCTCCCGTTCCGGTGCGGCGAAACTTCGCCGTCGATGACCTCGGCGAGCGATACGTCTGTCCAGCTCCGCTCGGCAAGGCGGCTGTGGGTGTGCGCCAACGCGCGGATCCGGCCGTCGAAGGTTTCGACAGCGCCGGCAAAAGGCTCCTCGCGCGGGAAGGTTTGCCGCGCAATCGAGATTACCGTCGCCAGCGTATTCTTTACCCGGTGGCTCAACTCGGCGACGAGCAGCGCCCGGTGCTCCTCGATCTGCTTCCGGCCCGAAATGTCCCTGACGATGCCGGTGAACAGGCGCCGGTCGCTAAGGGGAACCTCGCTCACCGAAAGGTCGATTGGAAAAACCGTTCCGTCCTTGCGCCGCCCTACGGCCTCACGGCCGATGCCGATGATTTTGCCCTGGCCGGTATGCCGGTAGGCCCGCATGTGCTGGTCGTGTTCGCGGCTGTAAGGCGGGGGCATGAGCATGTTGACGCTCTGCCCCAGCAGTTCGCCTGGTTCGTAGCCGAAGATCGCGCGCGCGGCCGGGTTGACCTCTTCCAGGATGCCGCGCTCGTTTATGGTGAGGATGCCATCGACCGCGTTGTCGAGGATCGCCTTGAGGCGCGCCTCGCCGTCGCGCAGGGCTTGCTCGCGGCGCATCTGTTCGCGCATGTCCCGCAGCGAGAAAGCCATGGCGAGGGTTTCGCCGGTCTGAGGGTCGAGAATTCCAAAGGCGTTGCAGTCGACGTCGATGGCCCGGCCCGTCACGAAGTGCTTTACCCTGCCCTGGAACCGGAAAGAACCGCCTCTAAGCTGAACGGGCACCGCCTCCTTGAGCACGGCTGGCAGAGTGCCTTCCTCCCAAAGGTCGCGCACCTCCATCCCCTTGACCTGCTCGGGGCCGATCCCAATTAGTCCGCGCCCGGCCTTATTGATATACAGCAATTCCCAGGTCAGAGACGCCATGGCTATGAAATCGCTGCTGTTTTCGACCAGCCCCACGAATTTCAGCCATTCCCCTTCAATGCGCTTGCGGGCGGAGATGTCCCGCACGATACCGGTAAACAGGCGCTTTCCGCCGCGCCGGACTTCGCTAACCGCGAGATCGAGCGGGAGAACCGTGCCGTCTTTGTGCCTGCCGGAAACCTCGCGCCCGATGCCGATAATCTTGCGCACCCCCGTCTCGCGGTAATTCCGCAAGTAGGCGTCATGCTCGCCGCGCCAAGGCTCGGGCATCAAGATCTTGACATTGTGCCCGATCAGCTCTTCGGAGGCATAGCCGAAAAGCCGGAGCGCGGCAGGATTGAGATCGGTGATCAGGCCTTCGCTGTCGATGGTTACAATGCCGTCGACGGCACTATCGACAATTGCCCTGAGCCACGCCTCGCTTCCATTCCCCGGAACATGGGACTTGCCCTGTGCCGCCACCGTTTCCTGATCGGCATTGCCGCTTATTGGCTTTACCGCGTCGCCGGCCATCGCGTAGAACCTTGAACTATGGTTACGAATTGGTTGCAGCCGCAGAGTCCCACAAATAGCCGGCTGTGTCACTAGGCTATTGGTTCACAACCTCGCGCGCGGTTCCCGCGTGCCGTGGTCTTGCCGATGCAGATAAGCATTCGTTAAGGTATTTTGTGCAGTCCGGTCAAAAATTGAAGCGCCGTTCGAGATTGAAACAATATAACGCAGATGCTTTAAATATCCGTCAACTCCAGACATTTTCTTGGCAAGCATATGATTATAAAGGGAAAATACCGCGAGCGCAGGGCTTTTGCGGCTGCTATACTTGGTTAATTCGCGAGTTTGTCTTATATTTAATAGTATTTTGGAGTCGCAGAAATCGGCCAAAAGCGGGAAAAGATTCGCAGAAAGACGGCGGTGGAAAATATGCGAGCCGCGCGTTTACCATCCGCGCATTTACCATAGTAGGGCCTTACGCGAAACACACGGTTTGTTAAGCCCATGGGCGCACCGCGCACGGGACGGCGGCCCGCGGCGCTCCTCCAGCATCGCCGCCATCAATATGTCACGCTGGCCCCGCACACCGGCGAAATACATACATTGCATTGCTGGAGGGATCGATGGTGCGGGCATGGCTGGGGCGCTTGGCGGCGAATGTCCTCATGGTTGCGATGCTGGTCCTCGCCGCTCCCACGGGCGCGGAAGCGCAAGGGGCAGCGGACGTGGTCGCCCTCAACACGCAAGTACTCCGGCTTTACGGCCAAGGCAAATACAAGGAGGCGTTCGCACTCGCAGAGAAGGCCCTTTCGATTGCCGAGCGGCTGCTTGGCAAGGATCATCCCGACACGCTGACAAGCGTGAACAATCTCGCCGAACTTTATCGGGCCCAGGGCCACTATCAAGAGGCCGAGCCGCTCTATACCCGCGCGCTAGAGGCCCGCGAGTGGGCGCTCGGCAAGGAGCATCCCGATACGCTTTCAAGCGTGAACAATCTCGCCTTCCTCTTTCAGGCCCAGGGCCGCTATCGGGAGGCTGAGCCGCTCTATAAGCGCGCACTGGAGGCCTCTGAGCGGGTGCTCGGCAAGGAGCATCCCAATACGCTTTCGAGCGTGAACAATCTCGGCTTCCTCTATCAGGCCCTGGACCGCTACGGGGACGCCGAGCCGCTCTTCAGGCGCGCGCTGGAGACCCGCGAGCGGGTGCTCGGCAAGGAGCATCCCGACACGCTTCGAAGTGTGAACAATCTCGCCTTCCTCTATCAGGCCCAGGGTTACTACCAAGAGGCCGAGCCGCTCTATACCCGCGCGCTGGAGGCCCGCGAGCGGGTGCTGGGCAAGGAGCATCCCGACACGCTTCGAAGCGTGAACAATCTCGCCTCACTCTATCGGCACCAGGGCCGCCTGGCCGAGGCCGAGCCGCTCTATATGCGCGCGCTGGAGGCCTCCGAGCGGGCACTGGGCGAGGAGCATCCTGATACGCTTCGGAGCGTGAACAATCTCGCCGCGCTGTATAATGACCAGGGCCGCTATCAGGAGGCCGAGCCGCTCTATAGGCGCGCGCTGGAGGCCTGCGAGCGAGTGCTAGGCAAGGAGCATCCCAACACGCTTCGAAGCGTAAGCAATCTCGCCGACCTCTATTACGCGCAGGGCGACTGGGTCCGCGCCGCCGGGTTCTGGCGGCGCAGCACCGCCTCAATCGCCAGACGTGAGCAGCGCGGCGCGCAGCATTCCGGCCAAGCCCTGACGGGAAAGAACAAAAGCGAAACCGAGCGATTGAACTGGCAATTCCGGAGCCTCGTCAAGGCCGTATACCGCCTTGCGCCGGAAGGCGCCATGCCCGATGCGAATGCCTCACGCGAGATGTTTGAAACGGCGCAATGGGCGGAAAGCTCAGAAGCGGCGGCTTCGCTGGCGCAAATGGCAGCGCGGGGCGCGAGTAGGGATGTCCGCCTCGCAGCGCAGGCGCGCGAACGCCAGGACCTCTTTGCGGAATGGCAGAAGCGCGACGGGTTGCGTAATAATTGGCTGGGCCTGCCGGCGGACAAACGGAACGCCCAAGCCGAAGAGGAAAATAACGCGAGGCTCGCTGCCATCGATGCACGGATACATAAGATCAACGCGGAGTTGGCTGCGAAATTCCCCGATTACGCCGCGCTTGCGAGCCCGGCGCCGCTGAGTGTGGAGGAGGTCCAGGCCCAGCTCGCCGCGAATGAAGCACTGGTATTTTTCCTCGACACTGAGGAATGGTACCCAACGCCAGAGGAGGGCTTCATCTGGGTTGTGACCAAGACGGAACTGCGCTGGCTGCGCTCCGATTTGGGCACAAAGGCGCTTGGCGGCGAGGTGCAAGCGCTGCGCTGCGGGCTCGATGCTGCGGCGTGGAAGAACCAGCCTTGCGCGGACATCACCAGCCAAAATTACACGGACGAGGACCGGGAGGCCAGCAAGCCGCTGCCTTTCGATCACGCGCGCGCTTACAAGCTTTATCAAGCGCTGTTCGGCCAGGCGGAGGACCTTATCAAGGGCAAGCAGCTTCTCCTTGTGCCGTCCGGGCCGCTGACGCAGTTGCCATTCCAGGTGCTGGTTACGAAGGCGCCCGCAAGCGGCGATGAAAAATCGGCGGCGTGGCTTATCCGCGAGCATGCGCTCACCGTGCTACCGGCGGTCTCCTCGCTCAAGGCGCTGCGGCGCGTGGCGCGGCCCAGCGCAGCAACGAAGCCCATGATCGGCTTCGGCAACCCGCTGCTGGACGGCAGACAGAATGACCCGGATTTCGGCGCGTATTATAAGAAGCTTGCGCAGCGCGCCCGCGACAAGCAGCGCTGCCCCGAAACGGCCTGGCAGCGCGTCGCCGCGCTGGTTGGCT
>JBKQNN010000317.1:0-8956 GCA_052145975.1 Rhodomicrobium sp.
GCTTACCGCAATGTTTAGTGCCGAGCGTTGCGGCTGCTGCTTGCAAGCGCTTAAGCGAACGTCCACTTAAGCCGCCTTTATCCGCGCGGCGTGGAAGGCCCTGCGATCATCCAATAGACGCCGCCCGCAACGAACCCCGCAATGGCGAGCGCCGCGGCGGCTTGCGCATTTCCTGCCATATTGGTCTGCTGCCATAACGCAGCCGCGAGTACTGCGGTAAGCGCGCCGGTTGCCCCGGCGTAGAACAGCAACAGGCGCGTTTTGAAAATCTCGCTCAAGAGGACGCCCGCGATCCCGGCCGCCAGGAACAGTGCCGAGCCGCCGTCGATATTGCGAACTGCGTCCTCCATGACGCGCACCAGCTTGGCAAATTCGCCATCGGACGATGCGGCCTCGTACGCCTCGAACTGCTGCATGATCTTTATGGCGTTGAACGCGAGGAGGGAAACCCATCCGATAGCCCCGGATAGCGCAATCGCGAACAGCACTCGCAGGATATGCGTAAAGCTCATTGGCCAGTCTCGCTCCTATTGCGCGTTTGCTTGAGCCTCGTCTGCGCCGCGCAAGCTGCTTGCCCGCAGCTTTTCGCTCGCCGATTTAAGCTGGCCGCACGCCGCCATGATGTCGCGCCCGCGCGGGGTGCGGATCGGGCTCGCATAGCCGGCGCGGTTGACGATATCCGCGAACCGCTCGATCTGCGCCCAATCGGAGCACTCATAGCGCGTGCCGGGCCATGGATTGAAGGGGATTAAATTGATTTTCGCCGGGATCTTGGCCAAGAGGCGCACCAGCTCCTTGGCCTCGGCGACGGAGTCGTTCACGCCCTTCAGCATGACGTATTCGAAGGTGATCCGGCGCGCGTTGGAAAGCCCTGGATAGTTGCGGCAGGCGTCCAAAAGCGCCGCAATCGGATATTTGCGGTTGATCGGCACCAGCTCGTCGCGAAGCTCGTCGCGCACCGCGTGCAGCGAAATCGCCAGCATCACGTTCATCTCGGCGCCAGCGCGCCCGATCATCGGCACCACGCCGGAGGTCGAAAGCGTGGTACGCCGCTTCGAGAACGCAAGCGCGTCAGGGTCGGTGGCAACCGCGATGGCGGCTTTCACATTGTCGAAATTGTAGAGCGGCTCGCCCATGCCCATCAGCACGATGTTTGTGATCTTGCGCTCCGCGTCGGGGATGCCGTGGCTGCTCGCTGGGGCGCTGGCTCCGGGCCAGTCGCCGATGCGATCGCGGGCGACGAGGATTTGGCCAACAATCTCGGAGGGCGTGAGATTGCGCACGAGGCGCTGCGTCCCGGTATGGCAGAACGTGCAGGTGAGCGTGCAGCCGACTTGGCTCGAAATGCAGAGCGTGCCGCGATCCGGCTCGGGGATATACACCGTCTCGATTTCGGGCGCGTGCTCAGCCGCCGCTTGCGGCTCTAGCCTTAGCAGCCATTTCCGCGTGCCATCTTCAGAGACTTGCTCCGCCGCGATTTCGGGCCGCGCCAGCGTGAAGCGGGCATCGAGCTCCGCGCGCAAGCTCTTGGCGACATTGGTAAGCTCGCTGAAATCCCGCGCGCCACGGGCGTAGAGCCAGTTCCAAAGCTGGCCCACGCGCATCTTGCTTTGCGCCTCGGGCACGCCCGCCGTGGCCAGCGCCGCCACAAGCTCGGGCTTGGTCATGCCCGCAAGCGAGGGTCTTGCCGGCGTGGGCGCCGCTGCAGCTATCCGGTCTTCGAGAAGAGTTGTCATGTCAGCAGAAATAGAAGAACGGGGCCTTCTGCACAAGCGGCGGGAAGCCCGCCCCGCATTCGCCAATTTGCCGGCTTAGAGGGCAGGCAGTAATCGCGCAGGCCCAGTGCTGTCCGTAAGCCAAAATCTGAAAGGTGCGCATCATGCCGAAGCAGGAAGCCTTGGAAAATGGGACACTTGTGAGCCTCACGCCGCAGGAGGCCAAAGAGCAGTTCGACGCCAATCAGATCGTAATTATCGACGTGCGCACACCGGTTGAATACGCCTTCGAGCACATTCCAGGCGCGATGCTGTTCCCCATGTCGGCGTTCGATCCCGCCAAACTGCCCGTGGGGTGCAGCAAACCGCTCGTCTTCCATTGCGGTTCGGGCAAGCGCTCCACCATGGTGGCGAAGAAGTGCATCGCCGCCGGCATTGGCGAGGTGACGCACATCGATGGCGGGCTGGAGGCCTGGAAGAAGGCGGGGCTCAAGTTCGCGACGACCGATTTTGCCACAGGGCACATGGTTCAAAAGACGATGCCAGTCGAAGCCAAATCGTAAGCCGGCATCGCACGAAATCCGGTTGCTCATATTGGCTGCGGTCAAATACCGGCCTGATAGGGCTTTGAACTAAGCAGACATTCCTGGCTTGCCCAACGAATGCGTTGCAGCCTGCTGCGGGTCGAAAAGAGACCTTCCAGAAACTGGAACTAAATGGTAAATAGCTCCAATAAGCGGAAATCGCGTTGTTGCCCCCGGAAGCGGCACGGCGGCAAGGAAATTTTAAATTTAACGCATTTTTGGGAAGTTCATGAAACATCGTGAACGAGTTGCGCGGACCTACTGGAGCGGGTTTTGGGCCATCGTACTTCTTATCTGTACGGAAAGTGCCTTGCTCGCCCAGACCTTCCCGCCAGTTCAGCGCACTGCAGAGGAAGAAAAGGAGTTTCGGGAACGGCAACACCGCCTCAACGAGGCTGAGAGCGCCCTTGAAGCGTGTATGGATAAGGAAGTAGAACGCGACTTCGCGATGAAATACATGAGCGTTCCCGGTACGGTTAACGCTGCCATGAATTCTTGCTCAACTCTGCTGGAGCGATACGCTTTCATCGATTGCGCTTCGACCTATACAGACGGCGAGAAGTACTGTTTGCGACCTGAAATGCGCGCTGCATCGGTTGAGGTGAGGCGCCAACAGCAGTTGGAAAATTGGGTGCCAATTTTGTTGAGGCGCAGAGTGGAGCTTCAACCCGACGGCCCTAAATACCTATACGACTTCGCGTCACGATTTGTTTATGCAGTGGTCGCGAAGAACGAAAAGGATAATACGACCTTACAGGGCTCGGCGGTTGCGGTTGATGATCGATATCTTGCCACCAACTGCCACGTCATTGAGAAGGCGACGAGTATCAACATATATTCTGGACAAGCCCACTTCGGTGCTAGCCGTTCAGGATTGCCCGTGGGAGAGGGAGGGTCCGACCGATGCCTACTTTATGCCGATGAGCAACTTCCTGCCTTTGCGGCAGTGCGCGAGTGGCGCGACGTGAGTGTGGGGGAGAGAATTTACGCCCTTGGAGTTCCCCAGGGTTTTGCGCTAGGTTTCTCACTAACGCTGTCCGATGGTATCCTGTCGGGCAAGAGAACCGATGAAAAGCATCGCCTCATTCAGTCGACCGCTCCTATTTCCCAAGGCTCTTCCGGCGGTGGGCTATTCGACAGCTCCGGCCGCTTAGTTGGTATTACCACATTCGCTTTGACGAACGGGCAAAATTTGAACTTTGCGATCGCGGCCGAAGACTGGCACTATGAACTATGCGAGGCTAAGAGTTCCTTTTGGGGGCCTACCCCGGATTGTACACGATACAAGCCATTGCCTTAGCCAACTATGTGTTACCGCGCGCAACTCTGCGGTGCGGAACAACCGGCGCCTCCCGTCGGCGCTAAGCAAGCACATGTTCGTAGGCCGGATAGAGACGGGCACCGACCGGGAACGTCAGCTTAACATCCAACTTGAGGCACTCCCGAAAATAGGCCGGACTTCCGGAATCGGCCTAATGCAGCAAAATTCAGCCCACTGGCCGTTGCCGGCACGATGGACGCTGACGCCCGGGATTGGCCGTGCGTTGCGGAGGCCAAGAAACTCTGCTTAGTTCACGGCCATGGTCTGCGTCTGCGACTGCGTCTGGCCTGCCGGCGGAGGCGCGGCCGTATCCGTCTCGCTGACGTAGCCGAAGAACGCCCGCCCGAGATCGTCCGTGAGCTGAATCAGACTTAGCTGTATCCAATCGTTAAAACTGTGCAGGCTTTCGAGCAGGCGTTCATCCCGCCTCGCAGCGTTGAGGCCAGCGATCGTCGCCTCCACTTTCTCAGCCGCGGCTGCCGCGTGGCGTAAGCCGAAATTGCGGCGCAAGAGCTCGATCATGGCCTGGATTTCGGCGAGGCAAAATGCAAGCGAGCGCGGCAGGCACGCATCGAAGATCAGGAAGCCTGCGACTTCCTTCGGATCGATGTGGCGCGGGAAAATGCGCCGGTAGGAGTGGTAGGCCGAAGCCGCGCGCAAGAGGATCGTCCAGAAGGTGAAGTCGTAGCGCCCTTCGTCGCGCGCGAGACCGGTGTGCTGCTGCGCAAACCGCACATCGAGCAGGCGGCTGGTTTGGTCGGCGCGCTCGACGAATTGGCCGAGCCGGAAAAACGGCCAGGTTTCATCGCGGTAAAAGGTGCTTTCGGCGGCGCCGAGCTGCGCATAGCAGCCGCGCTTGATCGCCTCGCAGGTGCGCGACAGCCGCACCTCGGAGAAGTCGCCCGGCCCGAACGCGCCGAGCCGGTTGTGGAAGTCATTCACCCCATACCACATATCCGTGGACAGCATTGGCCGGAGCGCCCGCGCATTTTCCCGCGCCGCCCGGATCGAAGACTGGATCGAGCCCGGATTATCCGCGTGTGCCATATAAAAGCGGATGACGTTGTCCGCGCTTGCCTCCCCGAAGGCATCCGCGAATGCCTTTTCGTCCGAGTAAAGCGCCACGATCCAGGCCCAGGAATTGTCATCGCGCCCGCGCTGAAACGAAGTCTGCGTTTCAAGCACGCGCGCCAGGCTTTCCGCGCGCTCGAAATAGCGCGCCATCCAGAAGATGCTTTCGGCATGGCGTGAAAGGAGGCTGCTCATCATCTCAGTCTTCCCTCAAGACCCAGGTGTCTTTCGTACCGCCGCCCTGGCTGGAATTCACGATAATCGAATTCTTGCGCAACGCCACGCGCGTGAGCCCGCCCGGCAGAAGCCAAGTTTCCTTGCCGGTGACGGCGAAGGGCCTGAGGTCCACATGGCGGGGCTCCACGCCATCCGCCTCCGTCAGCGTCGGGCAAACGGAAAGCTCGATCATGGGCTGGCTGATGTAGTTCGCTGGATCGGCCTTCAATTGCTCGCGGGCTAGCTCGATCTCGGCCTTTGTTGCTTTAGGGCCCACGCAAATGCCGTAACCGCCGGACTCGCCTACAGGCTTCACCACCAGCTTATCCATATTTTCGAGCGTATAGGCCAGCGCGTCCGCCTCGCGGCAGATATGGGTTTCGACGATGGGCAGCACCGGCTCCTCGTCCAGGTAGTAGCGGATGAGACGCGGCAAGTAGGCGTAGACCGCCTTGTCGTCGCAGACGCCGGTGCCCACGGCATTGGCGAGCGTGACCGTGCCCTTACGCACCGCACGCATGAGCCCTTTGACGCCCAGCACGCTCTCGGGTTTGAAAACTTCGGGGTCGAGGAAGTCGTCGTTGAGCCGGCGGTAGATGACATGGACGGGGGCCGGACCGGACACGGTTTTCATGAATACCCGGTCGTCATCCACGAAGAGATCGCGGCCTTCCACTAAGGGAATGCCGATCTCGCGCGCTAGGAAAACATGCTCGAAATAGGCCGAGTTGAACACGCCGGGCGACAGCAGCACGATGTGGGGATCGGACACGCCCGCAGGCGCCACCTCGATAAGCTTGTCGCTGAGTTGCTCGCCGTATTCCGACACGCTTTGGATGGCGAAACCTTCCATGAGGTCGGGGAACGCACGCTGCATCAGATGGCGGTTCTCAACCACGTACGAGACGCCCGACGGCGTGCGCGCGTTGTCCTCGAGCACATAGAAATCGCCTATTGGATCACGGATAATGTCGGTGCCGGCAATATGGACGTAGGTGCCGCAAGGCGGGTCGTAGCCTATCATTTCCGGCCGGTAGTTCGGATTTTTTAGCACAAGCTCCGCCGGAAGGACCTCGTCCTTCAGGATTTTGCGCTCGTGATAGACGTCCCACAGAAACAGGTTGAGCGCCTTGATCCGCTGCTTGATGCCGCGGTCGAGCGTGCGCCAATCGGAGGCGGTGATAACCCGCGGGATGACATCGAAAGGCAGGATGCGGTCGATGGCGGAGCGGTCGCTGTAGACCGTGAAGGTAATGCCGAGCGTAAAGAGCTCCCGCTCCGCATCTCCGGCCCGCTCGCGAAGCTTGCCAAGCTCGATTTCCTGAAGGCGCTGCCACAGCGCGGCGAGGTGCCGGTTCTGGCGTTCCACGGAGCCCTTCAGCTCACAATAATACCGGCCAGGGTTGTAACCGTCGAGGGTACCTGTGGCCGCCAGTTTCTCTAAAGCTGCTATCGTTGCCATCTTCATTTCGCGGCTACGTTTATGAGCCGCCCCCGCTGGCCCGAGCCGAGGTCAAGCCGCCGCTGCAAATCGCTGAAAAGCTTAGCACAACAACATGCTGCGCCCGTACATAAATCTAGGCCAAAATATTGGGCAAACTGCACGCAACTGTGCACAGTCTTTGAGCAGAGGGCGGGGAGATTCACTGCGGCCAGCGTACGTTGCGGGACTGATACCAACGGTCATAAGTCTTAACCGCTCCAGCACACTCCCTGTCATCGCGAGGCCGACTTGGCGGCCGCGGGCGTCCAGAAGCAACTTCAGTGAATTACCTCTGGATTGCTTCCGGCCGCGCTTCGCTCGCCGTCGCAATGACGAAGAACGGTCGAGTGCCGGGGCTGCGGCGAACCTGCTTCCGGCGGAGGCCGCTGCGCCAGCGAAGCCCAGGTCAGCGACGGCACGTCCGCGATGTGGAACAATTTTAGTCCGATTTAGTATAAATATTTTGTCTGGCGTAAATATCGTATCAGTATTACGCTTTGCTTTATATCATTTAGGCGTAATACTAATATACGGTAGATACCTTGCTATCTTATACAAAGCACAGCAACAAGGGAGCTACTGTTTAGCCTCAGATGCACTGTGAATCAAGCGAGAACTTCCAGCGTAAAGCTGCCCGGTTGCTAAAAAGCCGCATCGCTGTTTTTGGCGCCGCGATTATGGGCGCCATGTGCGTACTTGTTACGGTAGCGGTTCTAAAGGAACGCGAGGCCGCCTTGGAGCAAGCGCGCATCGAGGCTGCCACTCTGTCCGCGAGCTTCGAGCAACAAATTAGCGGCACGCTCAATGGACTTACGGGCGCCATGGAGCTGCTAAAAGACCGTATCGAAAAGGAGGGACCGGACTTCGATATCGACGCTTGGAAAGCGAAAGTTCCCGAGCTTCTAAGCCCCGCCATCCAAATCGTGCTTGTGGAGCCCCAAGGCAAAGTGCGGGCATCGGCTCCAGAGCAAGACCCGAACCGTGTTTACCCCTCCGAGCGCGATTTCTTCGCCGCCCATCGCCACGATCCTCATCCAGATTTTGTTGTCGAGACTGGGTCTGGAAAAATATCCATGCGTCTGGCGATCCCGGCAAGGGGGAACCCCGATACAGCAGGCGGCCAATTCTCTGGCGTTATCAAGTTTTCGCTCGATCCGGAGTTCCTGGCGGCTTTGCGCCGGAAAGTGCTGCTCGGGCGGACAGCTTCAATCGACGCCGTTGACGCCGCCGGCAGCGGCGGAGCCATCTTGACGCGGAGCACGCAGGCGGCGGACCCCGGCCGGTCCGCGAGTGCCATCCCGGCCGAACTATTCCAGGCGGCAAAGCGGGGCGGGCTGGACGAAGCTGGCGAGTATTCGAGCTGGAGCCCGGCAGGCGGAACGAGGCGGTTTTATCATTGGCGCACGGTGCCCGGATATCCCCTGTTCGTTGTTGCCGGGATCGGGGAAGCCGAGGCGCTCGCGGAGCCCGGCAACCAGACGCTGTTCATTATCGGTATCGGCGTCGCCGCTTTAAGCCTTCCGCTGATCATGATGTTCATACTCAACCGCGAGATCTCCCGGCGCGTCGAACACGCCGTAGCGCTCGATAGGGAAAGCGAGAAGGTGCATATCGAGCGCGCGGCGCTGCTCGCCATAACCGGCGAACTGGCGAAAGAGCGGATCAAGCTGCGCCGGTCGAACCAGGAACTCGTCTTGGCGAGGCGGCGGGCGGAGGAAGCGAACCGGGCGAAGTCCGTCTTTCTTGCGAATATGAGCCACGAACTGCGTACGCCGCTGAATGCGGTCCTCGGATTTTCGGAAATCATCCGCGACCGGCTCTTCGGCGACGACGCGGCGCGCTATGCCGAATACGCCGCCGACATCCACCGCTCAGGCGCCCATCTTCTCAACATCGTCAACGACATCCTCGACGTGACACGGATCGAGGCCGGGAAATTCGAGCTGCGCGAAGAAGCGGTTCAGCTCGCGCCACTGGTGGAAGAAAGCCTGCTCGCGGTCGAACCTCAGGCTGCGAAAGGCGGCGTTTCGCTCAAGCGTTCGCTCTCCGGTACCGGCGCTCTTATAAACGGCGATAACACCAAGCTGAAGCAAATATTTATAAACCTGCTTTCGAACGCAATCAAATTCACACCCTCGGGCGGGTCGGTCGAGCTGGCCGCCCGCGCGGATGCCGGCGGAGGCCTGATCGTGACCGTACGGGACACCGGAATCGGTATGGCGAGCCACGAGATCCAGGATGCGGTGCAGCTATTCCGGCAGGTGGATAGCAGCCTCGCCCGGCGTTACGAGGGAACGGGGCTGGGGCTGCCGCTGGCCATTCAGCTGACTGAATTGCACGGTGGAACCTTGACCGTCGATAGCAGCCCTGGGCACGGAACCACCGTCACGGTGCGCTTCCCAAGCGAGCGCATCGAATGGGAAGCCGGCCAGGCCCCGGAACAGGCCGCTGCGTGATACCAGAGCCGGCTGTGTGCTTCGCATAGCGCCCGCAAAAGACCCCCACACCCTGTCCCTCGCCCCACGGGGAGAGGGAACGCCCTAACAACGGCTGCGAGCGGACTCCC
>JBKQNN010000318.1:0-4468 GCA_052145975.1 Rhodomicrobium sp.
CGAGGCGCTTTAGCGCCGTGGCGATCCAGGGCTACAATACGCGGCCTCTTGGATTGCTTCGGCCTTCGGCCTCGCAATGACGGCAAAGGGCTGCCCGGTGTTTTGCCCCTTTTACGCAGCCAAGACATAAGCAATTGATCGCTCGTAATAAGATGGAGCGATGATCGTGTGTCCTCGACGCACCGGTGCCGATGCGTCATTGACGCCGCGGAACCGGTTGTGTAGCCTTGGGCCGTCAACCGCGGTTCACGTCCCGGCTCTCTCTCGGGAAGGGCAAATTTCGCACATATTTCAAGCTCATGCACACCCTCGCGCATTGCGTGGTTGACGGCGCATCCGCAATCCGGGAAAGCTTGGGCGGGGCAGACAAGGGGCAACGATGGCTGATTTTGGCGGCTTTACAGCTGAGATATTTTCCGGTGTGGCGGTTGCGGTTTCCGGCTATAACCTGTGGTACACGTCGCTGCGGAAGCCGATATTGCGGGCGTTCGTGCCGCCGGTCATGCGCTACGCGTCCCCCTATCAAAACAGCATCTTCGAAGTTTTCGAGATCCCTCTGACGATCGTCAACGAAGGCGCGCTCACGGGCACGGTTTTGTCGCTCAATTTGCAGGTGACAAGCCCTAAGGGGGCCTCGAAGCATTTTTACAGCGCCGGGCTCGGCTCCTGGAGCATCGGTAAGGCGCGCGGCGAGGGGCTGAACCCGTTCACCCCTATTTCGCTGCCAGGGCGCACCTCGCACTCCGAGGTCATACTTTTTTACGCGCGCGAAGACTCGAGCGTCCTGCAAATCGTCGAGGATGCAGGCCGCTACAAATTTGCGATGAGCTCGCTGACCGCGCACGCGCAGAAGAAGGAAGCGCAACCTTTGGAATTCGAGATGAAGCTTCCCTACATGGATCACCGCGCCTTCACGACCGGCGCCGGCACGCTTCCCTTGCATCATCCGCAATGGCAAGCCGTCTCAAACAAGGTTTGATACGAAATCCGATTGATCGCTTCCGCAGCCGTCATCGCGAGGCGGCAAAGCCGCCGTGGCGATCCATATTCGGTGCGTGCAGTTCGGTCCTGGATTGCTTCGCTTCGCTCGCAATGACGCCGGAAAGCGATCAAGCGGATCCAGTATGAGGTCAGAGCAGCGCTTCGATGCGCGTTTCCAGCTCCTCCGGCTTGCTCATCGGCGAAAAGCGCTCCACCACCGTTCCATTCCGGTCCGTTAGGAATTTGGTGAAGTTCCATTTGATGGCCCCGATGCCGAGCGTGCCCGGCTTGGCGCGCTTTAGAAATTTATACAGCGGATGGGCTTTGCTGCCGTTGACGTCTACCTTCGCGAACATCGGGAACGTGACGTCATAAGTCAGCGAGCAGAAGCTCGCGATCTCCTCCGCGCCGCCGGGCTCCTGCCCGCCGAATTGATTGCATGGGAAGCCAAGCACCTCGAAACCGCGCGCGCCATACGCCTTGTGCAACTTTTCCAGCCCCGAATATTGCGGTGTGAACCCGCATTTGCTGGCCGTGTTCACGATCAAAAGCACCTTGCCCGCAAATTGGCTCAGCGGAATCTCTTCGCCCGAAAGCGATGCGGCGGAAAAATCGTACACGGTTGTCATGGGCTCCTTTGGGGCGGCCGGCGATAAGAGAGGAAATAAGCACTCGCCAGCGAAGTGGCCAGCCTTTTGGTAATGTGGCGTGCTCAGCGGACAATACCAGCCTCGCTCCCCTCACCCCAGCCCTCTCCCCATGGGAGAGGGAGTCCGCTCGCAGCCGTTGAGAGGGCGTCCCCTCTCCCATGGGGAGAGGGACAGGGTGAGGGGCGGAACGTTCGATGTAGAACTGGACGGCTCCGGTCCTCAAACCGCCATCAGCCATCGGATTCGATGAGGCGCAGCTTGCAGCGGCGACTGAGCCTCAATCGCGCTTGACGATGCCGGAAAGGATCGCGCCGATGAGGATCACGCCGGCCACGCCGAGGATGTTCTCGGCCCAGGTGACGGCGCGCAGCGTCCATTTCGGCAGCGGCACCTCGCCAAGCCACGGCAGCTCAACCTTGATCTCGCGCCACATCGGCATCCAGGCCGAGCGCTGGCCCAGGTCGATGGCCGGCAGCAGCATGTCGGCGGAATAGGTGAAGGGGTTGAAGGCGATGATCTCGCTGACCTTGCCGCCTTTGAACTCGCGTCCATCTGCGTCTTTGAGTGTCGCGCAATCCGTCCAGTTCTTATCACAGGCTTCGTTATAGATGGCGCTGGTCCAGACCTGCCCATCCTTCGGCGCGAAGCCGCCATGCGCCGCGCCCGCCTGATACAGAAACCCGCAGGTGAGCCACAGAGCGAGCAGCGCCACGATCAGCCGGTGCGGGCGGTAGCCATAGCCGCAGGTGAGCCCCCAAGACCAGCCGGTCAGCCACACAAAGGGGTAGAAGTACCATGGCGCCTGGCGCAAGCGGACTGGCCGGAGCAGTGATGCCTTCAACAAACCGATGCGGCGAGCGTCGCCATCATGCCCCATCTCGCGAAGCATCTTAATGAGCTGCTCAAACGGCTGCGACCGGAAGTGCTTATCCAGGTGATGCGGCCATGTGCGTTGCAGCCATCTGGAACGTGTTTTAGAGTCAGTAGGAGCCTGATGAAGGAAGAACTTATAGGTAAAGCCGTCAAGTACAATACAGCAACGCATCCGGCCGTCTGCTGTACAAATCTCCTGGCGAGGCCAGGACGCTTCGTCATCGACAAAGTACCGGGCATCCGTTCCTTGTAAGTCAAGAGATCCCATTATGTCCACGTGGCAAAGCAGCAGCGCGCCGCTAATATGGGCTCCAGGAAGCACTAGGGCAGCCGCCGCGATAAGTGTCGGCTTCCCTCTCACCCATTCGCTCGCCCTTTCATTATTAAATTGGCTGCCAGTGCAATTGAAGTCGTTTTCGATCGTGGCACTTGAGAAATTTACTTCTCCTTGCGAAACAAAGCGATTACACAGGACGACATTTCTGCCAACAGTGACACCGGAGCAAAGTAGCGCCATACTACCGTTAGCGGAGTTGAAGTGACCGCCAGTGCAATTGAAGTCCTTTTCGATCTTAGCATTTGAGAAATTCACCTCTCCTTGCGAGACAAAGCGATTACACAGGACGACGCTTCCGCCAACGGTGACACCGGAGCAAAGAAGCGCTATACTATGGTTGGCGGAGTCGAAGTTACCACCTGAACAGTCAAAATCTCTACCGGCTTGCGCTCCAGAAAAATTCGCCCTTCCTGTAGATTCGAATCCCTCACATAAATATATGTTACCTGCAACCTCCAAATCCACACAATTTATGGATTCACCTCTTATGTTTTCGAAATGTCCTCCGTTACACTGAAAATCGCTTTCAATCTTTGCGCCGCGGAGCCGAACTTCGCCACTAGCGCTAAAATTAGTTAAGGATAGGTTTCCAGATATTCTTGCACCGCCGCACGCAAGAGCTGTGCTACCGGGATTTTCTAAAGTAGCTTTGTCGCAGGAAAACCGTCTGCCAATTTCCGCATCTGAAAAACGCACCTCTCCTGTGGCGTGAAAGCCGTTATTCAAAAGGACTTGACCGGATATTTTTAGGCGGTCACAAAATAGGGCACGAGCGCTCTCGTTCTTAACCTCAGCGCTCGTGCATATGAAATCACCCCTGATTTCAGCGCTCCTAAACTTTACTTCGCCGCAGACATGAGACCCGTTTAAAAAAACACTCCCTGCAATGTGACTTGATTCGAAATCTAAGTTCTTCAAACTACAGTGTTTTAGCTGTATTCCTTTAATATTTGCGTTGCGACCGGTAATTGTCTCTGCGATGTGGGAGTGCTCGAACCCAAAATGCTGGACCTCTTTTGCATTCACTAGGTCAATGGCGCCTTCGATGAAAGCGCCCCAGAGGCTGATGCCTTTTTCGTGCACCGGCGCGCCCTCGTCACCGCCGAGCAGGAGGAAGCGGAGGAACGCTCCGCGCACTCTGTTTTCGGGCGTTGCCTCTTCCGGGCGATCCGGGGCGATGCGGCATTGTGTTCCGCGCGCGGCGCAATCGAGCAGGCGCTCTTCCGCCGGATGCAGCCCGTTGGGCGTGGATGCGCCCTCGATGTGGAAATCGCCGAGCGAGCGGCCGAAGGGCCGCTTCGGCTTCGGCAAGGCATGTCCGGTAGCGTCTTGAGGCTCGCCGTCCGCCATTGTGCCCTCCCTTGGCCTAAATGCCTAGCTTCAGCACAACTAGAGTTAGATACTAATTTTAGAAAATCCAGTACCCCGCGGACTGCGGTAGCGCTTATCGCCCGCCTTACTGGCGTAGGCCGGCGGGGCTAGATAGCCGTACAGGCGCATCATAGGTAGAGTCGAAGAGAGGCGCGGTAGCTTGGGCCATACGGCTACGCCCCGTTTCCTCTCTCCGCTCATCGAACCGGACGTGCCGATTTCCAGCATCCGGCTCTCCGGCTGGCTTCACGTCAAC
>JBKQNN010000319.1:0-3680 GCA_052145975.1 Rhodomicrobium sp.
GAATAAATTTAGAGAATATTGCAGTGAGCACACCAATAACTAGTGCTACTAAATATTCCTGATATCCAATAAGCCCCTGCCAAGGGCATCAAGACAATGGCTGGATACATCGCGCCTCAGCCCTTCATTGAGTTGATGTCGTCAACGGCGATGGAGCCGCGGTTCCGGAAATAGATCACGACGATGGCGAGCCCGATTGCCGCCTCGGCCGCGGCCACGGTCAAAACGATGAGTGCGTAAATCTGCCCGGTGATGTCGTTCAGATAGGCCGACATGGCCACGAGGTTGATGTTCACCGCGAGCAGCATCAGCTCGATGGACATCAAAATGATGATGACGTTCTTGCGGTTGAGGAAAATCCCAAAAACGCCAAGGGTGAACAGGATGGCTGCCACGGTCAGGTATTGCTGGAGCGCGATGCCCGTCGCGGCCTCGATGGGAGAAAGAGAATTCAGCATGGCGGTCAGGAAATCCCCTTCCCAGTTTCCACATGGACCACTTCGATCGCGTCCTCGCGGCGGCGGCCGACTTGGGCGGCCACATTCTGCCGCTTGGCGGTGCGCTTATGGCGCAGCGTGAGCACGATGGCCCCGATCATCGCGACCAAGAGAATCATGCCCGAAAGCTCGAAGTAATAGACATATTTTGTATAAAGAACCGCGCCAATCGCCGCCGTGTTCGTGATCTGCTGGCTGGCAAGCGGCTGAATGGCGCCGGGTGCGAGGGTGAAGGTTCCGGCGACGGCGACGAGTTCGGCGAGCAGGATTGCGCCGATCAAAAGCCCCAGCGGCAGGTAGCGGGCGCTGCCCTTGCGCAGCTCCGAGAAGTCCACATCCAGCATCATCACGACGAACAGGAAGAGCACGGCCACCGCGCCCACATAGACGATGACCAGGATCATTGCGAGGAATTCGGCGCCGAGCAGCACGAACAGGCCTGCGGCGTTGAAGAAGGCCATGATGAGGAAGAGGACGGAATGCACCGGGTTCCGCGCGGTAATGACCATGAGCCCCGAAGCCACCACCAGGAAGGCGAAGAGATAGAAGAAAAACCCTGCGATGGTCATGCGCGGCCGATCCCGATTTGTGCGGCGTGAGCCGTTGAAGAACGAATTGAACCTTTGAGTGCGCTGCCTTCTGGCGGGAATAAGCAGCAGGCGCTCGCAGAACCCGCCGCAAAGCCAAAAAGATAGCTTACGGAAGGCGCACCGGCTTTTCGGCTTAAGGGTTAGCGGCAGGACGCGCTTAATTCAAGGCTTTTGTAGCCTTTTGCCGCCTCCGCTTCAACAGACCGCTGCAACAGTCCTCTAACCTAAATCCGGCAGTTGGAATCGCTCCCAGCCCCGGCAACCCTGCCGGAGCGTCGTTCCCGTGCAGGCGGGAACCCATGGCAAGACTATGCAGGCCCCGCGCTTTTTGCTGACAGGGATTCCCGCTTTCGAGCGTGTGAAAAAATCGCCGAACCGGTTGAAACGGTTGAAATCCGGGCCGCAGCGTCGTCCCCGCGAAGGCGGGGATCCACGCTAAGGTCTTGTTCTAGCGGCCGAAATGGATTCCCGCCTTCGCGGGAATGACGCTGCGGAGTCTCACCAAAGTCTGCAATTTCGATTTTTTCACACGCTCTTTCGCGGGAATGACTCTGGCAGGCTGCGAACCGCCGCCTTCACCCAGCAGGTGAGGTCCAGCCAGAGCTGAGGCGTTGCTTTACCGGGCGTTTCCGAATCCTGCCGGTTTCAACTGCCGGATTTAGGTCTAACGATTCCCATCGCCGTCATTGCGACTTCCACCTCTTGCCCTTGGCTGGCAAGGATCGTCATCAAGCTGCCCCCGCATTGTTTTCTTGACATAAGCGGGGCTTGCGTCTTCCTTCGCCCAAGAAAACTCCTTCCCGCCGCCATATCTTGTGAGATCCTCCACAGTTAACCGTTGCCCGGCGGCGTACCTTAGTGACATAAGAACCCTCGCAGGCGGCGCTCATTGCAGGTTGGATATGCCAAAGCTCAACATTAACGGCCGGGAAATCGAGGTCGAGGACGGCATTACGCTGTTACAGGCGTGCGAGCTGGCGGGGTTCGAAATCCCGCGCTTCTGCTATCACGAGCGCCTGTCGGTGGCGGGCAATTGCCGCATGTGCCTTGTCGAGGTCGTGGGGCTGCCGAAACCGATGGCCTCCTGCGCCACCGGCGTGAACGATCTGCGCCCGAACCGCGACGGCACGCCGCCAATGATCCGCACCGATTCGCCGCTGGTCAAAAAGGCGCGCGAAGGCGTGATGGAGTTCCTGCTGGTCAATCATCCGCTCGATTGCCCCATCTGCGACCAGGGCGGGGAGTGCGATCTGCAGGATCAGGCCATGTACTATGGCTACGACGGCAGCCGCTACCACGAGAATAAGCGGGCGGTGGAAGAGAAATATCTCGGGCCGCTGATCAAGACGTTCATGACGCGCTGCATTCAATGCACGCGCTGCGTCCGGTTCATGACTGAAATCGCGGGCGTGCCGGAACTTGGCGCTATCGGCCGCGGCGAGGATATGGAGATTAGCACCTACCTCGAACAGGGCATGCAGTCGGAGCTTTCGGGCAACGTGGTGGACGTGTGCCCAGTTGGCGCGCTGACGTCGAAGCCTTATTCCTTCATCGCGCGGCCCTGGGAGCTGCGCAAGACCGAATCCATCGACGTCATGGACAGCCTCGGCTCCAACATCCGCATCGACAACCGGGGCCGCGAGGTTCTGCGCATCCTGCCCCGGAATCACGACGCCGTAAACGAGGAATGGATATCGGACAAGACGCGCGCCGTAGTGGATGCACTGAAACGCAAGCGGCTGGACCGGCCTTACATGCGCAGCAACGGCAAGCTCGAAGAGGTCTCCTGGTACGACGCCTTCAACGAGATTGCGGCGCGGGTGACGAAAGCGGGCAGCAAGAAGATCGGTGCCATTGCGGGCGATCTGTGCGCCGCCGAAGAGATGTTCGCGCTCAAGATGCTGCTCGGCATGCTCGGCTCGCCGCACCGCGACTGCCGTCAGCTCGGCGCCAAGCTGCATCCGCAACACGGGCGTTCGAGCTATCTGTTCAACTCCACTATCGCCGGCGTGGACAAGGCGGACGCCATCCTGCTGATCGGCACAAACCCGCGCGCCGAAGCGGCGGTTTTGAACGCGCGCATCCGCAAGGCTTGGCTGCAGAAACGGGCCAAGATTGCGCTAATCGGCCCGCAAGCCGATTTGACCTACCCCTATGAGTGGCTGGGAAATTCGCTCAAGGCGGTCGACGATACGCTTGAAGGCCGCAACGGCGTTCTGTCCGCACTGCGCGCGGCCTCGCATCCGCTCATTATCGTGGGGCAGGCGGCGCTCAACCATGCTGCCGGCGAAACCGTGCTGTTCAAGGCGGCGCAACTCGCGGCGGCTGCCATGGAAGGCAAGGACGCTTCCGCATGGAACCCGTTTAACGTACTGCACGCCAGCGCCGCGCAGGTTGGCGGCCTCGATATCGGCTTCGTGCCGGGCGAGGGCGGCCACGGCATCCACGGCATGCTCGACAGCGGCGACATCGAGGTGCTCTATCTGCTCGGCGCCGACGAGTTCGACGTGAGCAAGACCGGCGGCGCCTTCGTGATCTATCAGGGCTCGCATGGCGACCGCGGCGCGCGGCTTGCGGACATCGTCCTGCCAGG
>JBKQNN010000320.1:0-4037 GCA_052145975.1 Rhodomicrobium sp.
TAAATTTCTGTGTACATTTGCCTAAAGCCCGGCAGCGCCAACTCGCCCGGTCATTTACCGATTGTCATCAGGCTGGCATTACCGCCGGCAGCGGCGGTGTTGACCGAGATGCACTTTTCCTTGATAAGCCGGAAAAGGCGGAATTCCGGCTCACCGCATATAATCTGCACGATTGCGCCGGGACGCGCGGCGAGCACGCGCTCCACTTCGGCAATCCGCGCGTCATCGCAGAGGAGAACCGCATCGAACGCGGCTTTCTGCCATTCGCTTGCGAATTCGATATGCGGGTGGAGCGCGCTAGGCAGAACATTGCGCAAAGGAGCTAAGCCATCGGCGAGGGCCAAAACGAAGCGGTTGCCCGTGGCAAGCGCCGCGGCGAATTGATGCACGGCATCGAAAGCCGAACCCGCGATGCCAAGCACGCACCCGCGCGGCAGGAGAAGCAGGCGGTTTTCCTCGCCCACAGGGCCGGGCAATAGCAATACTTGGCCCGCAGGAGAGGTTTCCCGGTAGAGCTGGAGAAATTTCCTGAGCCGGGCGTGCTCGCCGGGCTTCAAAACGCCCCCCGCGCCAGCCTCGGCCCACTCCGCGAAAATCCGCAATGCGTCTGGCTTCGCCACGCCGCGCTTGCCTCGAAGATCCGGCAGCGGACCTTTCCGCAAGAGGCGGTGAAGCATGAGCGGGCCGCCGGCTTTCGGCCCGGTTCCCGACAGCCCCTCCCCGCCGAAAGGCTGGACGCCAACAACGGCGCCGATCATGTTCCGGTTCGCATAGATGTTTCCGGCATGCGCGCGCGCCGCGATGAAATCGACGGTCTCGTCGATGCGCGAGTGAATGCCGAGCGTGAGACCGTAGCCGGTGGCGTCGATGTCCTCGATAAGGCGCGGCAGCGCGCTCCTCTCGAAGCGGATCGCATGCAGGACCGGCCCGAAAACCTCGCGTTTCAACTCGGCGATGGAGCCAATTTCGAGAAGCGTTGGCGCGACGAAGGTACCGCTTGCGCATTCGGCGGGAAGCGGCGTCTGAAACAGAATGCGCTTCTCATGCGCCGCGATGTAGGAGTTGAGCGCCGCCTGCGCTTGGCCGTCGATCACGGGTCCGATGTCGGTTTCGAGCTTGGCCGGATCGCCAACCCGAAGCTCGGCCATCGCGCCCGTAAGCATGCCGGCGATGCGATCCGCGATGCCATCCTGAAGGCAGAGGACACGCAAGCCCGAGCAGCGCTGGCCTGCTGAGTCGAAGGCCGATGCCAGCACATCGCCAACCACCTGCTCCGGCAGCGCGGAGGAATCGACGATCATGGCGTTCTGGCCGCCGGTTTCCGCGATCAAAGGTATATTCCCGCGTCCGGCGAGCGCGCCCTGGATAGCCCACGCAACCCCGGTCGAGCCTGTGAACAGCACGGCTTGCGTGCGGGCGTCCGCGACGAGTGCTGCGCCAACCTCTCCCGCTCCGGGAAGGAGCTGCAAAACATCCCTCGGGATGCCCGCTTCATGCAGAAGGCGGACTGCTTCGGCGGCGATCAGCGGCGTCTGCTCCGCGGGCTTGGCAAGGACCGGATTTCCCGCCGCGAGCGCCGCCGCGATCTGGCCGGTGAAAATCGCCAGCGGAAAGTTCCACGGGCTGATGCAGACCGTGGGCCCAAGCGGCTCATGGTCCGGGCCCAGAGCGCGGGACTGGGAAGCGTAATAGCGGCAGAAGTCCGCAGCCTCGCGCACCTCCGAAATAGCGTTGGGTATGGTCCGGCCGGCTTCGCGCACGATCAGCGCACAAAGCTGCTCCGCCCCGCGCTCCAACAGATCCGCAGCCCCTTCCAGAATTGCGGCGCGGTCTGCAATGCGGGTCTGCGCCCATTTCGGGGCAGCCGCAGTTGCGGCAGCCATCGCGCCGTCGATGCAAAGTGCGTGGGCATCTGACGCATAGCCCACAATGTCAGCATGGTTTGCGGGGTTTACGATCTGTCTCTGGGCGCCGTTTCTTACGAGCGGCGCAGCAACGATAGGGGCTGCTTCAAATTCGGCAGCGCGGCTTTCCTCAATCGCGCGCTCAAGCTTTTCGCGCACACGCGCATCGGAGAGGTCGAGCCCTTTCGAATTTCTGCGCTCAGCCCCGAACAACTCTTGAGGCAGCACAATTGCCGGATGGCGCGCGCCCCCATAATTGGCCGCCTCCTCGACTGGATCGGCGGTGAGTTCCGCGATGGGCGTTTTCTCATCCGCAAGCTGGTGCACGAAGGAGCTGTTGGCGCCATTCTCCAAGAGCCGGCGCACAAGATAGGCGAGCAGCGTCTCGTGCGTGCCCACAGGCGCATAGATGCGGCAGGGCCGGCCCAGATTGCCGGCGCCAACGACGTGACCGTAAAGCGTCTCGCCCATGCCGTGGAGGCACTGAAACTCGTAGTCCCCGGTCTTAAAATCCGGCCCGGCCATATGATAGACCGCCGAAAGCGTCTGTGCATTGTGGGTTGCGAATTGCGCAAACACGAGATCGCGCCGCTTAAGCAGCCGCTTGGCGCAGGCGAGATAGCACACATCCGTATAGGCTTTGCGCGTGAAGACGGGATAGCCCTCAAGGCCGTCCACCTGCGCGCGCTTGATCTCGCTGTCCCAGTAGGCGCCTTTGACGAGCCGGACCATGAGCCGCCGCTTCGAGATATCCGCCAGCGAGACGAGATAGTCCACCACGGACGGCGCGCGCTTTTGATACGCCTGGACCGCGAAGCCGAGCCCCTGCCAATTGCCCAGTGCGGGGTCTGCCGCAAGCGCTTCGAGCAGGTCCAGCGAAGGCTCCAGGCGATCGGCTTCCTCGGCATCGATGTTGAAACCGATACCGTACCGGCTGGCGAGCAGGGCAAGGTTCAAGAGCCGGGGATAAAGCTCGTCCCACATCCGGCCGGGTTGCGTGTAGCTGTAGCGGGGATGCAGTGCCGAAAGTTTCACCGAAATTCCGGGCGAGCCGTAGATGGTGCTGCCGCGGCGGGACGCGCCGATAGCCGCGATGGCATGCGCATAGGAGGCGGCGTAACGCGCGGCGTCCCCCGCCGTCACCGCGGCTTCGCCAAGCATGTCGAAGGAGTAAAAGAAGCCGCGCGCCTCGAAGTGCCGTGCATGCTGCAAAGCCTCCTCGATGGTCTGGCCGGTCACGAATTGCCGCCCCAGGAGGCGCATCGCCAGGTCCATCGCCTGCCGGATAACCGGCTCGCCGCCGCGCGCCGCCGCGCGGGTCAGCGCTGCCGCCATGCCCGGCTCGCTATGCGTGGCAACGAGCCTGCCGGTGATGAGCAAGCCCCAGGCGGACGCATTGACAAACCAGGACGGGCTCGCCCCCACATGCGAAGCCCAATCGCCGTGGCCGAGCTTGTCGCGGATGAGAAGATCGCGGGTGTGCGCGTCCGGTATGCGCAACAGCGATTCGGCCAGGCACATCAGCGCCACGCCTTCCGGGCTCGAAAGCGCGAACTCCTTCATCAGCGCTTCGACGCCGAATTGCTGCCCGCGTGCGCGGACTTTGGCTATGAGCGCGCCCGCAAGCCGCTCGATGTCCGCCGATGCGGCCGGATCGACGCGCGCCTCCGCGATCAGCGGCGGCACGCAAACAGGTTCCGGCGTCCGGTAGGCTGCGGCGATGGCGGCGCGCCCAGGCATTCCGTTGCCGCCAACCGATAGGCTATTGTGAGATGCGTTTTCCACTTTTCTCACCGCGCCGGCAGGCGCAACACGCGCCCGCATCTAACGGAATATTGGTCTAAGCAAGCTTCGGACCAAGATACGGTAATTGTCTTGCGCGAGCGATAATACCGAATCCGGGCAAGTGCATCGCAATGGCGCCCTCGCCGGCCGCCTTCACGGGGCGGGTTCTGTCCTTCTCCAAGCAAGCCCGCCTTGGCCTGCTCGCCCCTTAAAGTGACCGCAGCCGCAAACGAACGCGGCTGCCCGCCAAGGCGAGCGTGCGGGGAGAGAGAGTGAGGCCGTATTTTGCTGCTGCTAGATGAAGTAATCAAGCAGATCCAGCGTTATATTAGATGGCGATAGGCCGGG
>JBKQNN010000321.1:0-8624 GCA_052145975.1 Rhodomicrobium sp.
GTCGAACGAAGGAGGATTCCCGTACATCATGCCGCGCATATTCGCGTAGTCTTTCTCAAGCACTAGCTTCACCTCAGCATCAGGCATCAGTTTGATAGTTGCTGGCACTGCGAGATCATATCTGTAAGCGGCACCGCGAAACATGTGACTGCTATGCGCGACAACATTGTCTAGCAATGCCATGTCCGCTACGGCCCGTCTTCCGTGTTCTGACCCAGCCAGCATGGATATATCGTAAAAATGGCGTGAGAATCTATTGGCATCCATCGCGATGCCAGCAGCCGCATCGGATGTGCGCTTGTGGTTGAAGCCGTGGATGGCGACCAGTTTTTCTAGAAACGTTCGACGCGGCTCAATTACCGTTACACGATCTATGCTGAGGCCAAATTTTCCAGGATATTCCTCCTCGATGTATGGAGTGATCTTGCAATGCGTGTGAGGCATCAAGGCACCACGTGCGCCGCCCTCAATCTTCACCCGATTGGATACGTATTCGTCTTTTTCGAACACAGATTCGTACTCGACAAATGCGCATACCTGTTCCGGGCGCTCCCCCTCTACCGTTATTGCGCAGGACGGCAGCTTAGTGCGAAGCTTCCGGCACAGACCAACGCGAGTATAGTTGGCAGCTTTCTCAGCAAGATCTCGAACGGCCCTCTCGCGAGCATTCTTGCTTATCGTTTTTGTGAGGTCAGTAGGGGCAGCATCGCCGCCGAAGCCAAGGTGCGCGCGATCATAAATGATGTCAATGTCTTCGGAAAATCTGCTTATTAGTTGAAAGCCTTTCGACAATGAAGTTCCGCCTTTAAAGTAACACTTTGGCATATAAGGACGCTCGCGCATCAGCACGTCCAGGACGCGACAGATCCAGTAATCCTTTTCTGCATAAGCTGGCTGAATACCTCGATTATCAGCTACAATCGAGAAGATGTCACTGCGATCTTGCAAAGACATCTTCTCGAAGTTTTCGTACTGTTCAGCCTTCATGCGGCTGCCGCCAACTGGCGTACGGGCCGATCAAGCCAGCCAACAACACGTGCGCTTGCAAGTGCACAGGCAATGCTTGGCGTTACACGTGATTTTAGTTTTGGAACCGCATCACGAGCACCGTCTGGACCAAGAAAACGCAGGGCCTGAACGATGGCCATGGCTGGTGTATCACGCAAAGCCAACAACCAAGCTGGGGCGTGTCGCATCTCAACAACCATGTTGCCGACCACTCGTGTGCGTGTCGGACCTGCGGTCAAGTACGACGGCCGTACTGGAACGGCTGTTGTCAACCCAAGTGCGTTTGCGGCAGCGAGGTCATCTTTGGCTACAGCTCCAAGCGTCTTAGCTACAGCATCGATATTTGGCGGCACTGCAGTATTTAGAACATTGCTGTGACGCGGAAAGTCATAGATTCCACGAGCCACGCGGCGCAGTATCCCAGCCTTTGTGAGGCGGGTAAGCGCCTGCCAAATGGCAGGCGTAGAGCTGAGCCGCATGAAATCGGACGCCCGATATAGGCGGGTACCACGCCCGTCTGCCTTAACGATGCCCATGATCTTGTCTGCAATGCTGGCCATGATGGCTCCTCCCTTGTCAGGAAATAATAGATTATTCCTGACAAGTCAAGAGGACGGTGCACGCCGATTATTGCGCCCTTTGCCAATATCCTGCCCAAACCCTGCTAACAGGATGTGCCATCGCAAGAGCGAGTTTCTTGAAGCTCAGTTCGCCATTTGACAGCCGGCGGTGATCCTCTTTCCAGGCCGCTTCATTGGCGAACTGATAGAGGTATTGCGGGCTCACGTGGTGATGCTGGCCCATGACCATCCGCCGGAGGCGGGCTAAAAAGCTCTCGGCTTGGTTCGTGCAGGCGCCATTGAGGCTATAGCTTCGCTGTGGTTGATCCGCACTGTGGCGTATTTGGCGTGCAGCGCATCCCAGTGCGGAACTGCGTCGGCATGAATGGTGGAGGTGGGAGAAACCACGCTCTCAACGAAGGCCAAGCCATCGGCTTCCGTCTTGGTTACGGTTGTAAAGGTGCGCCCTTTGCGTTCGCGGGCGACCACCACAACGCGGCGCTTATCGCTCTTGTTCGCGGCAAGGCGGCGGTCGATTCGGTCCTCTTTCCGGTTGGTCGGCCGGATGATGCCGCCGAAATAGCAACCGTCGACCTCGACCCTGCCGGAAGCGGCACGTGCGCGCATCGTGCTTTTGTCCGGGCGCGGCGTTGGCACGATGGCCATCGCGCGGGGTTCGCGCCGATCTGCGGGAAGGATGGCCGGGCGCGAAATAAATTCCTCCACGCGGGTCTTGCCGATGGCGCCGGGCACACGCGCAGAGCTAGCAGCCTGTCGGACTTAGCTTGGCGTGAGGCAATGGGTGCAGAGTTGGGCCATTGATTCGGCCAGCTTTGGAAGACACCCCATGAGTAATTTCCGCCCTGTCGACCGGAAGACCCCGTATTTGCTGCCGCCTTCCGTCGAGGACTGGCTGCCGGAGCGGCATTTGGCCCGCTTCGTGGTGGAAGTGATCGAAGGGCTGGACCTGTCCGCGATGAGCAAGGCTTATCGCGGCTCCGGTTCGGCCAGCTACCATCCGGGCGTTTTGCTTGCCATTCTTGTCTATGGCTACGCCACGGGCGTGTTCTCCAGCCGCAAGCTGGAGCGGGCCACCTATGACTCCGTGGCCTTCCGCTTCGTTGCGGCCAACCAGCACCCCGATCACGATACTATCGCCACGTTCCGCAAGCGCTTTCTTAAGGAGATCGAGGCGCTGTTCGTGAAGATTTTGCTTTTGGCGCGCGAGATGGGCGTGCTGAAGCTGGGGACGGTGGCCTTGGATGGCACGAAGGTCCATGCCAACGCCAGCAGGCACAGCGCACTGTCTTACGAGCATGCGGGTAAGATCGAGGCGCAGTTGAAGGCCGAGGTGGCGGAGCTGATGGCGAAGGCCGAGGCTGCGGATAAAGCTGACATTCCAGACGGGATGAGCATTCCGGAGGAACTGGCGCGGCGCAAGGAACGGCTGAAAAAGATCGCGGAGGCTAAAGCGAAGATCGAAGCGCGCGCCAAGGAGCGCTACGAGCGGGAGAAGGCTGAGCATGAAGCCAAGCTTGCCGCGCGCGAGGCCAAGGAGAAGGCCACGGGCAAGAAGCCCGGCGGCAAGCCGCCCGCCCCGCCCGTGGAAGGCCCGCTGCCAAGCGATCAAGTCAACCTGACGGATGAAGAATCGCGCATCATGCCAGTTGCAGGCGGCGGTTTCGAGCAATGCTACAACGCCCAAGCCGTTGTGGCGGAAGGCAGCATGCTGGTGGTGGCGGGCGATGTGGTCCAGGCCCCCAACGATAAGCAGCAGCTTGAGCCGATGCTCGCCAAGACGGCCGCCTTGCCGGAAGAACTGGGCAAGGCTTCCACCATGCTGGCCGATAACGGCTTTTTCAGCGAGACCAATGTGAAGGCCTGCGCGGCGGCCGGGATCGAGCCGCTCATCGCCATGAACCGGGACAGCCATCACCCGTCCTTGAGCGAGCGCTTCGCGGAAGCGCCGCCCGCGCCGGAAAATCCAACGCCGGTCGAAGCCATGGCTCATCGGCTGAAAACGCCGGAAGGCAAAAAGCTCTACGCCTTGCGCAAATGCATGCCCGAGCCGGTGTTCGGTATCATCAAGTCCGTGCTGGGATTCCGCCAGTTCCTGTTGCGCGGCCTCGAAAACGTGCGCGGCGAATGGAGCCTTGTCACCATGGCCTGGAACGTTAAGCGGATGTTCGTCCTGAAGGCCGCCTGAGGAGGCGTTTTAGCCTCAATCGAACATGCGGACGGCTTTGGACGATGCTTCCAGCTTTCGCAGCCGGGGCGGCTGCGAAGGCCCAGCGGGCTCATCGGGTTCGGCTGCCGCGCTATAAACGCCGCGATGCCGGCTGCTGCTCACAGTCCGACAGGCTGCTAGGGAGAAAAGCATGTTGGTGACGGACAATACTGCTCAGGCTGCCGTGATGAGGGAGCTCCAGGCTGGCGAGCATTTGTTGTGGAGCGGCATGCCGCGCCAGGGTTTGCGCTTCCGCCGGGGGGACATTTCCTTGGTTCCCTTCAGCCTGTTTTGGTGTGCCGCCGTCTTTTCCGGGGTATACAAGAACATTATTTTGCACAAAGAGCCGTCTGCTTCTTTGATTTTTTTATTGCCATTTGCGGCGATAGGAATTCATCTTCTTGTTGGGCGTTTCTTTGTTGACGCTTATCAGCGAAGCCGCACCTATTATGGGGTAACGGATCAGCGGGTGCTGATCCTGAGCGGCATATGGACTCGCGAAGTCAAAACGGTTTCTCTGAAGACTCTCAATGAATTCGCGCTCAGCGAGCGGTCCGATGGGAGCGGCGACATTTTATTCGGCGCGATGAGCCCTTCGTACATGAGGTGGCGTGGCGAATCGTATGGGATAGACAAGAGGATGATTCCATCGTTCGATCTTATCGATAACGTCCGCCAAGTATACGATCTGATCCAGCAGACCCAGCGTAAGAAATAGCAAAGCTTACCCTTGACGGGCTAGCCATCCGATTGCGCCTTTCGCAGCCGCCGCGCCAGTGGAAAAACAGGCTTGCAGGAGATAGCCGCCGGTCGGCGCTTCCCAGTCCAGCATTTCGCCCGCGACGAAGACGCCCGGCATGCGGCGCAGCATGAAGTGCCCGTCCAGCTCGTCAAAAGCGATGCCGCCAGCGGTGGAAATGGCTCTTTCGATGGGGGCGGTTGCTGTGAGGCGGACGGGAACGCCCTTTATCAGCGCGGCGAGCGCCGCCGGCCCCATCGCCGTTAGCGGCACGCCATTGCGGAGTGCTGCCTCATACAACAGCCCCGTGGCGGCGGGCGAAAGCTTGACCGCCTTGCGCAGGAAATTCGAGAACGATTGCTTGCCACGCGGCTTGGCAAGTCCGCTTTCCAACCCGGCCACGGACAGGCCCGGCCGCAAATCGATTGTCAGAACGGCCTCGCCCCCGGCATAGATGGCTTCGCGTAACGGCACGGACAGCGCGTAAATCGCGCCGCCTTCAAGCCCGATCCTGGTGATGGCTGCTTCGCCCCGCACGCTCTCGCCCCCAAAATGCAACTCGATGCCCGTGAGCGGCTGGCCCTCGAAGCGGGCGTGGAACAAATCGGAGAGATCGGCCGCGAAGCCGCAATTGGCGGGCTTCAAGGGCGAGATCGCAACGCCCCGGCTGGCGAACTGCGCGGTCCAACGCCCGTTCGAGCCAAGGCGCGGCCAACTCGCGCCGCCAAGCGCGAAGATCGCCACATCGGCCGCCGCCTCGATGCGCCCGGCTGGCGTGTCGAACAGGAGCCCGCCAGCGCCGTCCCACCCGGCCCAGCAGTGGCGCGGCTTGAACGCCACATTCAGCGCCGCCAGCCGCGCGAGCCACGCGCGCAGAAGCGGCGATGCCTTCATCGCCTTCGGGAAAACGCGCCCGCTCGTGCCTACGAAGGTTTCCTGCCCGAGCGTTTCGGCCCAGGCGCGCAGAGCTGCCGGCGGAAACGCCTCGATGGCCGCGCGCAGTTGCGGCGCCGCTTGGCCATAGCGCATCAGAAAGCGCTCAAGGTCTTCGCTATGGGTGAGGTTCAGCCCGCCGCGCCCGGCCAGCAGAAACTTGAGCCCCGGCGATAACATGCGCTCGTAGACCGTGACGCTTAGCCCTTCGCGCGCGAGCTTCTCCGCCGCCATAAGCCCGGCTGGCCCCGCGCCGATCACGGCTGCTTTGGATGTGGCTTGCATGCCCCGTTTCATGCTTCTTACGCTATTTGCCTCCGCGGTTTGCGCTCCATTTCGGACTTGAGCAAATCTAGCACAGATCTTTCACAGGAAGCTTAAGCTTCGATATTCTGCGGATTTGAGACCGCCGAGCCTAAGTATTGACCTCTGGTATCCAGAGGTAGGAGCACAGTGTTTTTATCCGGCCCGCCTCGGCCAAGAGCCGGTTCCAGGCATCGCACGCTGCTGTGGCGATTGCATCGTAATCGTCGAGCAGGCGATGCGAGAGAAAGCGTTCCTTGAGATAAAGCCAGACGCGCACTACGGGGGGCAGGCCGGGACTGAGAAACGGCCCTCAGCCGAACGAAGAAACTGCCCAAAAACAAGGCAGGCCAGTAACGCAAATCCGGAAAACTGTCACCCATCTATCCGGTCCAAAGTGTCACCCAGCTATCGGCAGGACAGGGTGAGGGGGCACTTGGCCTCGGATTCAGTTTCATCCAGCAGGGCCGGCCTTCGGGCCGGTGCGAAACTCGCAAGGAGTCCGTAGCCCGCGCGCGGCCTAATCCAAGTTGCCGCAGAAGCGCTGAATGCGGCGGCACGCCTCTTCCAGCTCCGGCACGGAAGTCGCGTAGGAGATGCGGAAATAGGGCGAAAGCCCGAAGGCCGCGCCATGCACGACGGCCACGCCTTCGTCTTCGAGCAGCGCCGTCACCACCTCTTCGTCGTTGCCGAGCACTTTGCCAGATGGAGTTCGCTTGCCGATCAGCCCGGCGCAGGATGGATACACATAGAATGCGCCTTCCGGGGTTGGGCACTCGATACCCTTGGCCTGGTTCAGCATGGACACCACGAGGTCGCGCCGCTCCTTGAAGCTTTGCGCGCGCTCCTTCAGGAAGTCCTGCGGCCCGTTGAGCGCCTCCACGCTGGCCCATTGGCTGATGCTCGTGGCGTTCGACGTCGTCTGCGATTGCAGCTTGGTCATGGCCTTGATCAAGGGCACCGGCCCCGCGCAATAGCCGATGCGCCAGCCGGTCATGGCGTAGGCCTTCGACACGCCGTTCATGGTCAGCGTGCGCTCGTAAAGGCCGGGCTCGACCTGTGCCGGCGAGGTGAACTCGAAGCCGTCATAGACCAGGTGCTCGTACATATCGTCGGTCAGCACCCACACATGGGGATGCCGCATCAGCACTTCGGTGAGCGCCTTCAGTTCGCTGCGGGTGTAGGCGGCGCCGGTCGGGTTCGACGGGTGGTTGAAGATCAGCCACTTGGTCTTGGGCGTGATGGCCGCTTCGAGCGTCGCGGGGCTGAGCTTGAAGCCGGTCTCGATCCCCGCCTCGGCAAAGACCGGCTGGCCGCCCGCCAAGAGCACGATATCGGGATAGGACACCCAGTAGGGCGCCGGGATGACCACCTCGTCGCCGGGGTTCAGCGTTGCCATCATGGCGTTGAAGATGACCTTTTTGCCGCCTGGCGCCACGAAAGCCTGGGCGGGCGTATAGTCCAGCCCGTTCTCGCGCTTGAACTTGCCGCAAATGGCCTCCTTCAGCTCGGGAATGCCTTCCACGTTCGTGTATTTTGTCTTGCCATCCCGGATCGCCTTGATGGCGGCTTCCTTGATGTTGTCCGGCGTGTCGAAATCGGGCTCGCCGGCGCCAAGTCCGATCACATCTTTCCCCGCCGCTTTGAGTTCGCGCGCCTTGGACGAAACGGCGATGGTGGGCGAGGGCTTAACGCGAGCAAGCGCGTCCGATAGGAAAGCCATAGGTTCGAGCTCCGAGATGGGATTGCGGCGCAAAACTAGGCTTCCCGCGAGCCTTTCGCAAGCGTTCAGCGCTCGTAACTCAAAAAAGTAATTGCGCGCGGGCTTCGCTTTTCCTGGTTCAATGCCCGCCCGCAGGATCGTCTTGCACAGCCTGGTTAGCGGGCCAAGGTATGTCTATGCGGGTTCCGAGGTAGCGTGCCCCAGCGCTCGTCAAGTGATTATTGTCCGCGAACAGGATCACCCCGTCCTTTTCAGTCCGGCAAGTGTCCCCCTCGCAAAAAGCATGGACAGTCTGCACGATGGGTGCGTTGTAGCGGCGGCTTATTTCGCGAAGGATAAGGGAGGTCTGTTCGGTGCCCTTTTCGATGTCGTGGCGGGGGAATTTGAAGCACCGTTCCCCGGAGCGTCCGAATAGTTGCGCGCGCCCCACACAATCGAAAATCCTCAACGGAAATCTTGGTACGTCCTCCATAATGGCGAAGTTCATATTCAGAGAGCGAAGCAGCTTCGCCGTGTCTCTTAGCCCAACCGGCCCGGCTTTCCCGTCTTTCGCGATGCTAATATCGGCTTCAGCAATGTCCTCGCTTGGGGGAACGGCAAGCCGGCCCGCCTTTACGTAAACGCTCCACCCCCCGGCAAGAAATACCATTTTTAACTTTCTCTGCGTCCTTAGCCATCGCACGACCGATTCGTTGTTTTCGCGGCAATCCTTTGCGACCCCGGTCTCGTTCACGAAAGGTGGACAGAACGGAAACCATATCACGAGACCAGCAAGCCCAAGCGAACTGGCCTGGCCTGCGAAAGCCCCGGTCAAGTGGCCCGAATGCGAATCGCCCCATAAAATGAAATCGTATTGCATGCCGGACGCGGGGGCACCGATTGGGCAGGTACGGAGGCCGAAGACAGGCGCCTCCTCGTTTCTGCAACCGGCACGGCCCAGTGCCGCTTCCTTCACCGAAGCAGCGATTGTTTGAATAACGCCCTTGGGCATGCGGGCGGGAAAGCCGCTGGTGGCGTGGAAAACCATGCCGCAGGCTGCCAGGACCCCTGCGGCCGGGGCGGCAGCGCGCAAGAGCGCCGGAAACGAGAGCCTGGCCTGGCGTGCAGGGGTCTCGATATACCGGTAGGAGA
>JBKQNN010000322.1:0-8841 GCA_052145975.1 Rhodomicrobium sp.
GGTGCTGGAGTCCAGTCACTTGATGAGCGAGCTGGAGGACAGCGCCGATCATCTGGTCATCGCCGGACGCGGCAAGGTCATCGCCGACACCAGCGTGGCTACTTTGAATCTGCTAGTGTCCCTTATGTCTCCGAATTACCGTGCGAGCCCTCGGTAAATGGGGCGGTAATTCGGAGACGGGACACTAGTTTGCAAGGCTGCCATATGAAGGCGCGGTAGCGGCCAAGAATTGCGCGTGTAGCCCAACCGGTAGAGGTGCCGGCCCGAGATGCCGGAGGTTGCGGGTTCGAATCCCGCCACGCGCACCACTTTTCACCCGCTTACTCAGGCTCCTCCGCCTTAATGGCGCTTGGGATGGAGGCCGGCGGGGACGATAACCAAAGCGTGATCGTCAACGTCATAACTCGCGGCAGCTTTGTCGGTTAGAGGCATAATTGCTCCGTTGACGCAAACTCGCCAATGAGGAACTTATGAACCGCCTCCCGATCTTCGCCATAACCGCCGCTCTCTTTCCCGCCCTGGTCTTGGGCGCCGCCCCGGTTCGCGCTGACGCCCCAGCGCTTCCCGAGCTGCCTGCTGCGATCCAGCCTTCCGGTCTCAAACCCTATCTCGCCGCTGCTGCGAAAGGCGTGCAAATCTACGTATGCAAGCGCGCGGAAACTGGGGCCTGGAGCTGGGCTTTCAAGGCACCGGAGGCGGACTTGTTCGACGGCCAGGGCGCGAAGCTCGGCAAGCATTATGCGGGGCCAACCTGGGAAGGGCTGGATGGCGGCAAGGTTGTTGGCGCAGTGAAAGCCTCGGCCAGCGCTCCGGCGGCGAACGCTATTTCCTGGCTCTTGCTCGATGTCAAATCCCGGGAAGGCGCGGGTGCGTTCACCGAGGCTAAAGCCATTCTGCGCGCCTCTACCGCCGGTGGCGTCGCGCCGGCTACGGGCTGCGACGAGGCACATGCGGGGGCCGAAGCCCGCATAGACTATACAGCAACCTATTATTTCCTGAAGTAATCCCGCTCCCCTGGCATATCGACAACTCCCGCGATTGCAGGCATAACTGCGTCAATTTGCGCAGGCGCGAGTGCGCCTTCAACTCAAGAGGTTCTCCATGCCGTATGCGATCCGCGTACACGCCTTTGGCGGCCCCGAGGTCATGAAGTGGGAGGAGGCCGAGGTTGGCGAGCCGGGGCCAGGCCAGGCGAAGATAAAGCAGTATGCCGCGGGGGTGAACTACCTCGACGTCTATCACCGCACCGGCCTTTACCCCATTCCATCGATGCCGTTCACGCCAGGCAGCGAAGGGGCGGGCCTGGTGGTGGCCGTGGGCGAGGGCGTGACGGACATCGCCGTTGGCGACCGGGTCGCCTATGCCGGCCCGGTTGGAGGCTATGCGGAGGAGCGGCTGATCCCTGCCGGCGTGCTCGTGAAGCTGCCCAATGACATCTCCTACGAGACCGCGGCCGCCATGATGCTGCAGGGCATGACCGTGCGCTATCTCGTGAAGGAAACCTATCCGGTCACGAAAGATAGCGTTGTCCTGTGGCACGCGGCGGCAGGCGGCGTTGGGCTCATCGCCTGCCAATGGCTCGCTCATATCGGCGCAACCATGATCGGCACGGCGGGCTCGGAGGAGAAAATGCAGCTCGCCAAGGACAATGGCTGCAAACATGTCATCAATTACCGCACCGAAGACTTCGTTGCGCGCGTGAAGGAGATCACCGGCGGGGCGGGCGTGGACGTGGTCTACGATTCGGTCGGCAAGGACACCTTCCCGAAATCGCTCGATTGCCTCAAACCGCGCGGGCTTTGGGTAAGTTTCGGCAACGCCTCGGGCCCCGTACCGCCTTTCGAGATGGGCATCCTCGCGCAAAAGGGATCGCTCTATGCCACGCGGGCCTCGCTCTTCACATACGTCGCCTCGCGGCAGGCGCTGCTCGAAAACGCCAACGATGTCATGGACATGGTCCGGTTCGGCCGCGTCAAGATACGGGTCACGAAAACCTATCCGATGGCGGATGCGGCGCAGGCGCATCGCGACCTCGAAGGCCGCGCCACCACCGGCTCGGTCGTGCTGCTGGCCGATTACGCAGACCGCCGCGTCGCCCCTATTTTCGGCAATGACGGCGGCGGGGGCGAGGATTAGAGCCCGCCTTTGATTCCATCAAAAGCGGATAGGCTCTAATACCAGACGCCAAAAGACTGACCGTTCCGCATGGGCGCTAACACAATGAGGGAATCTCCCCTCACCCCAACCCTCTCCCCATGGGAGAGGGAGTCCCGTCGCAGCCGTTGAGAGGTCGTCCCCTCTCCCATGGGGAGAGGGACAGGGTGAGGGGAGTGACCTCCGTTCGTTACACCATCCGCTAATTCTAGCGCCGATGTGACCGTTCCGTGGCAGCAGGATAGCCATCCCGTAGCGCCGTACCATGGTAAATTTTCGGTTGGTTAACGGGCGCCCGCCATCTTTTCCGCCGCCGTCTTTCTACGAATCTTTTGCCACTTTAGGTCGATTTCTGCGACTCCAAAATACCCGTTAATATTAGATTATTGCGCGCATTAACCGCAAATCCCAATCTGCGGTTGCAGAATTAGTTAACAGCAAGCAATGGTTATCTATGCGATTTCAATAACTTATTTGTCCGTATACAGCTTATGCGCTGCCGGAACCGCTTTTTCTTGGCGGCGCGCCGGAGGAGGAAGCAAGTTAAGCCTGCGGCGACGTATTGGCAGAAGATATAGGTTCACGAGCATTTAAAAAATGGGGCCCGCCACAGTATGCATGGAAGACTATTTGCATGGAAATGCATGCGCCACGGGCCTTAAGGGCAAGCGCGAGCCGGGCACGGCAAATAGAACGCGGCCTCTCGCGAAGGTTTGCTTGGGCGCGACCGCTTCGTTTCTTCCTCCAATCGCTGGCCGCTTTCCCGCAGTGCCATGGCCCGGCTTGCCCGCATGGGCGCTAAGATAATGAGGGTATCTCCCCTCACCCGGTCCCTATCCCCATGGGAGAGGGGACGCCCTCTCAACGGACACAGCGGGACTCCCTCTCCCATGGGGAGAGGGGTGGGGTGAGGGGAGATTCCCTCGTTCGTTGCGCCATCCGCTGATTTTAGCACCTATGCGGGCAAGCCGGGCCATGACAACTGAGTTTGCTGCGATGCCCCGCGCGGCGTTAGCGCATCGGTAAGGAGCTATGGTCCACGATTGCGCCGTGGGAAGGCGGGACATGGCTGGGAGGCGTTGGGATGGCTTTATTTGCAGGATTGAGAGCGGGGCCGGGGCGGCTGCCGGCGGGATCGGGCAGCGCGGGCCGGTGTAGCTTCCAGCGGGCGCGGCTTGCGCCAAAAGGTAAACGCGTGGCACGGCGCTCAAACGCCGCAAACGCCCGGGATTTGGAGGCCCAACCTACCGGGCATGGCTAACAAACCGCTAAAAACTTATGGCGGTTCGTAGCGGAATCCGCCTTGAGGGAAGCGCTTGGCTTCATCCCGGAACGCCACGGCGGTATCCAGGATGACGATGCTTCCAGCCCGGGTCAGGCGGGATTGTCGAGGCTGATCATGCCGCTTTCGCCGTCGAAGGCCAGCACCTCGGCGTAGCGCGCCCAATTGATGACGGTGTGCAGCGTCGTCTCGGCATCCTCTTCGGGCATTGTGTCCTCAAGCTCGTCCTTGAAGCGGATGATGGACGCCCGGTGGCTCGACCGGTCCTCCAGGATGTGCTTGATGTGCGCGGCGAGCGGAACGTAGGTCACCAGGTGCTGGGCGAAGAGGGCTTTGCGCTCGTCCGTCCCGGCTAGTGCAAAGCGGCGCCCGGCTTCGTTCAATTGCAAGTCGCCCTCGGCAAGTTCCGCGAAACGCAGGAGCTGCAGCGTTTCCGCCGCGTGGAACAGCTCGTCCACCTCCATCTGTGTGCGCTCGGCAAGCAAGGGCAGGTCGGCGCGCCCGTCGAACGGCGGCTCGGCAAGCGTTTCGATAAGGCCCGCCAGCGTGTTCGTCGAGACTTGCGGCAGGCTCATGCCGATGCCCGTGCCGGGGAACAAGCCCTCCCTGGCCGGCGCTGCCTTCGCCGTCATACGCGCATAAATATCGTCGACGAGCGCGCGGAAAGCCGGGTCCACGCGGTTCCTGGGCTGCGGCAGGTTCACTTTGATTTCCGCGATGACGCGGCCGGGATTGGACGAGAACACCAAGATGCGGTCGCTCATGAGCACCGCTTCCTCGATATTGTGCGTGACCATCAGAATGCCCCGGATCGGCATGCGGCCTTCGCACCATAGGTCGAGAAGGTCGGTGCGCAGCGTTTCAGCGGTGAGCACGTCGAGCGCCGAGAACGGCTCGTCCATCAACAGCAGCTTGGGATTGACCACAAGCGCCCGCGCGAGCCCGACGCGCTGGCGCATTCCGCCCGACAGCTCCTTCGGATAGGCGGTTTCAAAGCCGTCGAGGCCGATAAGGTCGATGGCGGCGAGCGCGCGCTTGCGGCGTTCCTCCGGCCCAACGCCCTGCGCTTCGAGCCCCAGCTCGACGTTCTCCTGGACCGTGAGCCAGGGGAAGAGCGCGAAGCTTTGAAACACCATGGCAAGCCCATCGGCGGGGCCTTTAACCGGCTGGCCGTCGATGCAGATTTCGCCGCTGCTCGGCGGCATCAGCCCTGAAATGATGCGCAAGAGCGTGGACTTGCCCGAGCCGGAGCGGCCCAGGAGCGCGACAATCTCGTTGTCGTACATGTTCAAGTCGACATCGTCGAGCACGAGCAGATTGCTGCTCGCGCCGCGCTTATAGTAGTGCTGCACATGCGAGACGGAGACCAGTGGGTCCCTTCCGTTGGCGTTGGCCCGCGCTGCAACCGGTCCCATAGGCACCTCCCCGATCAATCGATGCGCAGACGCCGGTCTGCGAGCTTATAAAGACGGCGCCACAGCGCCCGGTTCACGATGACGACAAAAAGCGACATAACGCCCACGCCCAGCACGACGCGGTGGAAATCGCCATCGGCCGTGGCTTTAGCGATGTATGCCCCGAGCCCGTGCGCTTCGAGCTTGGTATCGCCCCAGCTCGCCACCTCGGCGACGATGCTCGCATTCCAAGACCCGCCGGACGCGGTGAGCGCGCCGGTCACGTAATAGGGAAAAATGCCCGGCAGGATGACTTTGCGCCACCACTGCCAGCGTTTGACCCCGTACAGCGTCGCCGTTTCGCTTAGGTCGCTCGGGAACACGCTGGCGCCTGCGATCACATTAAAGAGGATGTACCACTGGGTGCCCAGAATGATCAGCGGCGAGAGCCAGATATCGGGGTTGAGATGGTAGGTGGCGATGCCAACGACCACGAAGGGGAAGAGGACGTTCGCCGGAAAGGCCGCCAGGAATTGCGCCAGGGGCTGCACGCGCTCGGCCAGCGCGGGCCTAAGCCCGACATAGACGCCGATAGGCACCCAGATGAGACTGGCAATCACGATAAGGATCACGACACGGAAAAAGGTTAGGAACCCGTCCGCGACCGCTTCCTCGAAATCGGTCCAGCCCAGTGTCGCGCGCACATAGGAGATGACGGACCAGGCGCACCACGCCGCGAACGCGAGTAGCGCGATGTTCCAAGCCCAATCGACTGCCCTGCCCGTGCTATCGCTTACCTTGGGAGATTCCGGTATCCGCTTCGACAGATTGCTGACATTGCCGCTGAAGATTTGAAAGAAGCGGCCTGTGAAATCGCCGATGACCGAAATAAGCCGTGCCCGCTTGATGAGATCGAGCACCCAGGATTCCGGCTTCACCTGCGCGGCCACGAGTTCGACGCGGAATTTGTCCGACCACGCGACGACAGGGCGGAACACGAGCTGATCGTACAGCACGATGACGATTGCCATCGCTGCGACCGCCCAGGCGACGGCGCCGATATCCTTCTGGTCGATCGCCACCGAGATATAGGAGCCGATCCCTGGAAGCGTAATCTTGGTATCGCCGACCGAGATCGCCTCCGAGGCGACCACGAAGAACCAGCCGCCCGACATGGACATCATCATGTTCCAGACGAGGCCGGGCATGGCGAAGGGCGCATCGAGCTTCCAGAAGCGCATCCATGGCGAGAGCCTGAAATGCGTCGACGCTTCTTCGAGGTCGCGCGGAACGGTCGTCAGCGACTGATAGAACGAGAACGTCATGTTCCAGGCTTGGCTCGTGAAGATCGCAAAGATCGCTGCCAGCTCCGCGCCAAGCTCGCTGCCCGGAAACAAATTCATGAAGAAAATCACGGTGAAGGTGAGAAAGCCCAGCACCGGCACGGATTGCAGGATATCGAGCGCCGGAATGATAACGCGCTCAGCCTTCTTGCTCTTGGCTGCCAGCGGTGCGACCAGGAACGTGAACAGCAGCGAGAAGCCCAGCGCCGCGAACATCCTGAGCGTGGTCAGGAGCGCGTATTGCGGCAGATTCCTGGGATCGAGCGATACCGGCTGAATTTCGAGACCGGTGAGCGGCTGGTGCATGGATTTCGCCGCGTGCGCGATCCCCACGAGGAGCGCACCTACAGCGAAGAAAACGATGGCATCGTAGCGGTTAGGCCAGGCGCTGGCGACGGTGGCGGAGATGGTGGCGATGCGGCGGCTGCCGGCGGTGGGTGTTGCCATGGTCATCGCTTCCTCGCTGCTCGTTCTGGGCGTGTCAGCCCGGTCTCATGCCATGCGCTTTTGTTGGCCTTGCAAATGCGTTAGGGGATTTGGAGGTTGCCGCCGCGGACGGGCAAGCAGGATTGCGGCCCGTCTTCTAGGCGAATGAACGGATCGCGCATTCCTGTCAACCCCAAAACGCTTGGTTTGCCGCCGCGAGGCGCCTGCAGCGACTTGGAGCACCGTTTGGCGCCCACTTTGTGTGCTACCCCGCCGGCAGCCTTAGGCCGGAAGCTGATTTCACAGGGGAAAATTGGGTTCGTTCGGCAAAAATGCCGCTTCTATATATGTAAGTATAATCAAGCAGGGGCTCTATCGTTTCCTTCCGTTCGAATGGGCAAGCAGACGTCGATCCGAACTCGACGGTTTTATGGGGTATAACCGAAATAGTCGCTTTATGCGATGTCCGCTTGCGGAGGAGTGCCGACGACATTTTCTATAAGAGATAGTATCCTCTTTGTTCGATCTGATCGAAACTCCCTATACAATTCTTCTGTAAACGGTTTTAGTCCAATATTCGGACAAATTAGATGTTCATCAAGTATGGGTTCGATAGCAGTGGTACCGACGACTTTTGTATCCCTAAGATAAACATGTGGCGCCATGTTTCCTATTGCGCTATTCGTCTCACGGAGTAACGGTGTTCGATTGAATATATTATTCACCATGTCACCTTTAATCCCGTAAGGAGCAAGAAAACGCTTGGGGTAAATATGGTGATCTTCGATTTGTTCCCACTGAGCCGTGGCAAGGTTAGAACGGTGCGGACCGAAGTCACGCACCTTGCGCGACAATAATAGAGAGATCACGCCGCGATAGATTGCGTTATCCACCCTAGAAACATCTTCGAGAAGAGTTGTTCGCCATGAGAATTCACGAACGCTCTCCGGTTCATTCTTCGGATTATCTAACCACCCCATGGAACTAAGCCAGTGTCGTACCGTTCGCTGCATCTTAGTTTCGGGAGCGCTGATGTAATATTGCGAAAACGTCGCGCGCCAATACCATTTATCGAGCATGTTCAAATGCTCATCCGTTTTGTTGAACTTCTCAGATGCGATGACAACGGCCATCGGGGCGATCATGTCCGCTAACGGAACAAACCTCTCTCCAAAACAACCGTAGCGCTCAATCATGAGATTCAACGCGCTTTCAAGCGCGTCAACCGCGTAATTCCAGTGCTTCCGAATAGTATCCGGTGGCAGGTCAAGAATATCTGCGCGTTTCGCTGTTTCTTTATCTTTCAGTGCAATTATTCGTGGAATTGCGGTTGGTGCTATGCCCTCACCAGCAGGATCAAACCGCTTTATGGATGGCCGCTCTAAGGCTGCCTCAAGCATATCTCTCAAATTCATGGAATGGGGGAAGCAGCGAGCAACTAACAAGTCAAAAACCGTTAGGCGCTTCCCTGTCGTATTAATTGTTTCAAAAACGGTGCAAATAACATCTGAGGATGTATCCTTCTTTATTTCCTCATAATGAACTTGATAGCCTGTTACATTTTCCACAAATCTTCTAATGAAGGCTGCCTGTATCTCTGATAAACGCGCATGCCTCTCACTGTCCCCTGCCGACTTCGTAAACGTATAATCAGACAGCCACCTACTGTAGTTCGTGCCCCGTGCTTCACGCAAAATAATGTCTAGTGGAAACAAACCTTTCGCATGTTCTTGTGCAGTGTTTGTCAGAGTCTTTTTTACCTCCTTTTCCCTGATAAAGTAAATCAGCTCTTCTATTTCAGAATTTCGAAGTTCAGGATTCTCCACGAATTTTCCGTAGTCAAAGTAGTAACGACCTGGATAGCGCTCCACTGCTGTGCCGCCGAAAAATACTCTGTAGCAGGAGGTTAGACGTTGCTGGCCGTCCAGTATCAGGCGCGAGTCCCCTGCGAAGGCGCTGTTGTCGACTGGAGCGACGCCATCCAATGGGCGCTGTCCATAGAGTCCGGCGCTTTCCATGAAGAGCAGACCGCCGATCGGATAGCGGTTTAGCAAAGATGCAACTAGTTTTGTTACATCCGCCGGTTTCCACACGAAGTCACGTTGGAAATCGGGCAGCACAAGCCGATTGGCATCAGCCTGCCCCAAAAGGTTTTTCAGCAACTCCGACGGCATGGCCATCTCCTCTGAAATCTATCGAATGTTATGCATAAAGCGAAGCGGCTGACAACCTGATCCGCATC
>JBKQNN010000323.1:0-17433 GCA_052145975.1 Rhodomicrobium sp.
GATGGAGCTGCCTGAAGGCGCCATCAAGAAGGCACGGCAGAGCTACAAGGGCCTGTCGATCCGCGTCATCTGCGACTACGACATCATCAACGACATCAACATGTGGCGCCTGGATATCCTCTACGGCGTGAAGCCGATTTATCCGGACCTGGCCACCCGGCTCTCCGGCGCTTCGAGCTAAGTTCCGCGCGACACCGTCATTGCGAGGGCGAAGCCCCGAAGCAATCCACAGGTAACTTCTGGATCGCCGCGGCGCTAAGCGCCTCGCGATGACGGCACAGATGTGTCCCCCAAAATTTGGAGCAAGTCCATGCCCGTAAAGCAGATTTCCGACGGCAATCCCGACGGCACCGTTCTCGGTCAAAGCCCGAGCGATCTCATCGCATTTTACAACATGAGCCCGGTGCCCCAGCGTTCCGGCGCCGCACAGGCAGCCATCGATACGACCGCGCCGACGAACGCAACCCCCTATGGCTTTAGCCAGGCCCAGGCGACGGCGATCGTCACGCTCTTGAACGAGATCAGGGCCACGCTTGTCGGCGTAGGGCTGATGAAGGGTCAGTGATGGCCGCCGATACACGCCTCTGGATGTACAAGGCGGGCGAGGCCCGCCTTTTCGAACATCCCGATCATGTGCCAGCCGGAGAAGGCTGGCAACGGTTTCCCGCGCCGGCAATGGATAGCGAGCCGCTCCCAGAGACGCCGCGCGTGAGCCTGCCGGAGCCGGGTCCCGATCAGGAACTTACCGATCAGGAGAAACTCGACCGCATGTCGCGGCAGCGGTTGATGCAGGTGGCGGCCGATTGCGGCATCCGCTTCGATTTCGGCTGGACGAAGGCCAAGCTCAAACACGCGATCATCGAGGTCTTGAATGACAACGGCCCGTGACATCATTTCAGGCGCATACGGCCGGCTCGGACTTTTGCCGCTTGGCTCGGACCTCGATCCGGACCGGGCGGCGGCGGGCCTCGCCGCTTACAACGATATGCTGAACGCCTGGGCGGCGGACGGCATCTTTCCCGGCGGCCCGAACCCGCCCGCCGCGGAGATGGATGGCAGCTTTTTCAGCGGCGATTTTATCGACGGCGTGATGACGGATTCAACCAGCGCCTATCCGCCCTACGGCCCAAGCGATACCTCCACGCCGCCCAATCCCGAGCCCTTATCCTACGGCTTGAACGATCCGTTCCCGCTCCTCGCTCAGTTCGTCGAGGGCACGAAGGCGATCTTGGCGGTCGAGCTTGCATCCGCTAGCGGTGTCGAGGCGCTGCCCTCGACACAGAAGCGGGCGCAGAAGGCTTACACGGCGATGCTCGCCTATTATGCCATCTCGCCCCGCGCGGGTCAGGACATAGGCCTGACCTGGATGCCAAGCCTTAGGCGCTACGGGTTCCGTTAAGTTTCGCGGAGGCTGGCCAATCGCGCGCGCCTCTCCGCATGGGGAGACGGGGCGCCTTTTCCCCCCTTCGGGCACCCCGTCTCCCCATCCTTATGCCAGGAGCTACAATCCATGGTCGCAGTCGATTTCGGGCATACCTCGAACCCGGACAAGACCGGGTTTGGGTCGAACCAGCGCTTATTAAACGGCTACCCCGAGGCGTTGGGCCAGGCAGCAAAGTCGCCCCTGCCGATCTACGCAGTGCCGGGGACATCGCGCTTCGATAAAGGCACGACCGGTCTGAACGGCCCATGCCGCGGCATGCTCTATGTATTCGGCCAGGGCCTTTATGTTGTTGGCGGAACGGCGGCGGCGCTGTTCGACGATCAGGGCCACGCCACCCCCGTTTCTGGAACCATCGGCGGCAGCTCCATGGTCATGATGGCAGCCAACCAGCGGCCCAATCCTCAAATCGGCATCGTCGCCGATAACGTCTACTACGTCCTCGATACAGGCACGAACACCATTACCCAACCCAATCTTTCGACTCTTCCCGCGCCAAACAGCGTGACTTTTCTCGATGGCTATTTGGTTTTCTCAATTCCGGACGGGCGGATTTTTCATACGAACCTGAACGACGCACTGACCGTGAATGCGCTCGCCTATGCAACGGCCTCCAGCCGCTCCGATGGCCTTCGCCGGATCGTGACGCATCGCGGGGCGCTCATCGCGCTGGGAGAAACGAGCCTTGAGATTTGGGAGGACGTAGGCACGACCCCCTTCGCGTTCGCGCCCATCCGGGCGGACGTCGATATCGGCTGCATTGCGGAACAGTCGGTTGCCATTGTGGCCGACACGCTCACGTGGGTCGATCAAAATGGCGTGGTCCGTCAGCTCACAGCTTCTGAGCCGGTCCGCATCTCGACGCATGCGCTGGAACGGGCGATTTCGAACTTAACGTGGGACGAGCGCCGCGCCCTTTATGCGGTTTACACCCACTTCAACGGCCACGACTTCTATGCGCTGACCAGCCCCTATTGGACCTGGGAGTACGACCTTGCCACGGGGCTCTGGCATGAGCGGGCGAGCGGCGGCCTGTCCAATTGGTTCGCACAAGGTTTCGAGTCGTTCAGCGGCTCGGTGGTGATCGGGTCGAGTCAGGATGCAAGTCTTCATGTGCTCGACGGCACGTCGCAGACCGAGAGTGGCAATCCTTATCTCTTTTTGGCGCAATCGGGGCCGCTGCACGATTTTCCAAAAGGTTTGATCGTGGATCAGCTCGACGTCGACATCATCCCGGGCGTGGGAATAACCGGGGCAAATGCCGAGGCAGAGAACCCAAAACTTATGCTCGATTGGTCCGACGATGGCGGCTACACGTGGACAGGGGGGCGCGTAGCTTCTCTGGGCCAGGTGGGTAAACGCTACGCCGTGGCGAGCTTTCATCAACTGGGTGCAACGCTTAGGGCAGGGCGTACTTTCCGGTTTTCTTCCTCTTCGCCAGTTACCCGCGGCATCTTCAACGCGGACGCACGCGTGAGGCCGATACTCGCATGACCGGGCAAGCGAACCTCTTCAGCCGCTTCGGGTTTCAAGTTGGCCCGGACGGAAAACTCGATAACTATACACGCGCTTTTTTCTCGAAGTTCGGCGGCCGTATCGGCCCGGCGATCCCCGATATCGACGTGAATTCATCCTGGGCGCAGATCGCCGCAACGTCCAACGGGCTTATCACCGAGTTCGTGGCGCAAGGCTGGGTTCAAAAAGGCTTCGATGCGGACGAGACGGCATTTGCAAGTGCGATCCAAGCCGTAACCATGATCCCGGCTGCCACCGAATGGGGCTACGCACCTTACGAGGTGTTCCAGGATCAAACCACAACCGGTGTTGAGATCGTTGTGACGGAGAATGCTTACAGCGTGTACGGCAGCTCGCAATGGGTCCTCGAATACGCCCAAGCCGCACGCGCGGGCCGGATCGGCGGCGCCGCATGCGATTGGGCTACGTCGCTCAATAGCCTGCAAAACCAGCTTACGAACTGCGCGCTGGTCAATCTCTACGTAGCCTGGTACGGCGACGACCTGCGTGCAGGCTCGTGCACACTTTTGCCGGGCGTCACTCGTACAGGGTCCGGCGAGATGCCCCATGAATGGGAGTGTAACGGGCTGAATAGGAACAGGGCGCATCTGGTTTCGACCGTTAATGGCAGCGCGGCTTTTGGGGGGACGCCGGACGATCAGTCGGTCGTGGCGGCTATCAAGGACTTGAAGGTGCGGGGGCTTAAGGTTTGCTTCACGCCCTTTGTTTTGATGGATATTCCGGACGGGAACACGTTGCCCGATCCTTACAGCGGCGCTACGGGGCAGGCGGTATATCCCTGGCGCGGGCGCATCACCAAGGACTACAGCACCGTAGATAAAACTCCCCAGGCCGGGGCAGAAGTTGCCGCCTTCGTTACGCAATACCGGAATTTCGTTCTGCACTACGCGGGGCTTTGCGCGGCTGCGGGCGGCGTGGATGTATTTCTGCTCGGCACCGAGCTGCGCGGCCTGACTTGGCTGCGCGACGCGGAAGGCAGCTATCCGTTTGTCTCCGCGCTCGTTCAGCTGGCTGCAGATGTGAAAGCCACTTTGCCGGATGCGCAGCTTTCCTATGCGGCGGATTGGTCGGAATGGTTCGGCCACCAGCCGGGGAACGGTTCCAACGACGTGTTCTTCCATCTCGATCCGCTTTGGTCGGACAGCAATATCGCCGCTGTTGCCTTCGACAATTATTGGCCGCTTTCCGATTGGCGGGACACCGCGCCGAACATCGACGAGGTGGTGAATTCCGATGGGACGCTGACGGCCATCACCGATTACGATTACCTGATGGGCAACGTGCGCGGCGGCGAGGGGTACGACTGGTATTATGCGAGCCCGGCGGACCGCGTCTCTCAAACGCGCACGCCGATTACCGACGGCGCATACGGGAAGCCCTGGGTTTTCCGCTACAAGGACGTCTGGAGCTGGTGGGCGAACCAGCATTTCAACAGGCCGGGCGGCGTCGAAGACCCTTCCCCCACGGCGTGGATACCGCAGTCGAAGCCCTTCTGGTTCACCGAGATAGGCTGTCCCTCCATCGACAAGGGTTCGAACGAGCCGAACGTCTTTTACGATCCGAAATCGTCGGAGAGTGCCATTCCGTACTTCTCGGATGGCACGCCGGATTATCTCATCCAGCGGCGCTATCTCAATTCGATGCTGCGCTTTTTCAACTCCAGCGATCCAGAGTTCACCGAGGATCGCAATCCGCAAAGCGCGCTCTACGCCGGAAGCATGGCCAATCTCAGCCGCATGATGATCTACACCTGGGATGCGAGGCCTTACCCTTATTTTCCGATCTACGATACGGTCTGGAGCGACGGTCCCAACTGGATCTTCGGTCAATGGATAGGCGGCAAGCTTTCAACCTACGCCCTACCGCAGGAGCTTAATAGTATGGCAGTCGCAACCACCACCGCGCCATTGAGCCCTTACATCGTCGATCCCGCGACGGGGAAGCTCGACAAGCAATACCGGGACTTCTTCGAAGGCATCGAATTCGTCCAGGCCGATGCGATCCCAAGCATAACGCTCGACCCGACCCCCACCGAAGCAGCCAACGCGATCAACGCTCTCCTTGCTGTGCTGCGCTCGCAGAACCGGATTTCCACATGAGGGCGTGCAAGCGCTTGGTGCGGCGCGCAACGCCCGAAGATGTGGCGCGATTCGTCGAGCTGGGTTTGCGCTTTTACGCCGAGGAGGGGGGCCGTGAGGCTTGCCCCCGGCAGCTTGCCGCCTTTGCATTCTCGCACCTCCAGGATGCGGACCGGATTTTCCTGGTTGCGGGCGAGCCCGTTGCTGGATTTCTGTGCGGGGTTCTGGCTCCCCATTATTTGACAGGTGAGCCAACCGCGTTCAAGACGGCCTGGTACGCGGCACCCGGCGCCCGCGGGCTTGGAGCCCATCTCCTCCGCGCTTTCGAGGCTTGGGCCAAAGCTAGGGGAGCGCGCCGCCTTATTGTCGCCGGGCGGCAGGAGCGCACGCTTGCCCTGCTTAACCGCCTCGGCTACGTCCCCCTTGAAACCGTGACTTCAAAGGATCTCCCATGGCAGAAGCAGCCTTACCCATCCTCATAGGCGGAGCCGCCTCCGCCGCCGGAAACTACTTTGGCGCGCAAGCGATGGCCAATGCGGCGCAGCAGTCCGCAGCCTTGCAGCAGCAGCGCTTCAATCAAGCGGTTGGCTACGAGCAGCCCTACATGCAAAGCGGCCAGAACTCCTTGAACCAATACAACAATGCTACGGGGGCCAATGGAGCGGCGGCAGAGCAAGCCTATTACAACAATTTCCAGAACGACCCTGGATTCCAAGCCGGAGTGAATTACGGCTTGCAACAGATACAAGCCCAAAATGCCGCTCAAGGTATGGGCTTGTCGGGAAACGACCTCGCAGCGCTTCAGAGCTATTCGCAGAACGCGCTATCGCAGGAATATCAAACGAGGCTAAGCGACTTGTTCCAGGCCGGGCAGCTTGGGGCAAATTCCGCTAATGCGCTCGCAGCTGCGAGTACATCGAGCGGAACGGCGCAGGGGAACTACAACTTAGCAGCCGGCCAAGCTCAGGGCAACTCCATCTCGGGCCTCGGAAGCGGCATTGCCGGAGCTACGAACAACTTCGCAAACTATTACTACGGCGCGCAAAGGAGCTCCTAATATGACCCCCTCTTCAGCCGCACCTTCCATACCCGCGCGGAACGCACTGATTGCCGGGGTTCCACAAAGCGCCCGGCCCGCACCGCGTATGCCGGCGAACGTCCCCGGTTTGCTTGCAAGCACGATCGGGCATGCGGCGCTGCTTTCGGACACGCCTTCGAAGTGGGCATCCACAATCGACATGCTTAAGCAGAACGGCGTCGATCCCCAAGGATACGAAGATTTCGAAAAGGGGCGTCCTGCAGCCATGGCGGCAGCAGGCACCCAGGCGCCGCAAGACGATGAGGACTGAGGCGGCATCGTCATAAGTTGGGGCCGGGAATAGTGCTGCGGATGGTGACATACGCGCTCTAATCCGTCAGGGTGTTATGTAATGGCGGCGGCTGGCGGTTCGGTGCCGCCGGCTTACAAGGGACACCGATGACCAGCAGCAGCACGGCCGAGGAACTTCTATTTGAGGTCAGCGGCGCCATTGCGCGCGTCACCATCAACCGGCCGGAGGCCCGGAACGCTTTCACCTTCGAGATGTACGAAAAGCTCGCGGAGGCTTGCGAAGCCGTAGGCATGGACAATTCGGTGAAGGTGCTCGTCATAACCGGAGCGGGGGAAAAGGCCTTCTCCGCGGGCACCGACATCTCACTGTTCCGAAACTTCAAGGCTCCTGAAGACGCTATCGGCTACGAGACGTTCATGGAGCGGGTCCTTGGCGGGCTGGAGAGATGCCGCGTTCCTACGATTGCCGCCATCGCGGGCGCATGCACAGGCGGCGGAGGAGCGATTGCGGCCTGCTGCGATCTGCGCATCGGAACCGCCGCTACGAAATTCGGCGTTCCCATCGCCCGCACACTCGGAAACTGTTTGTCGGCGCGCAATCTTGCGCGGCTGTCCGCTCTCATAGGCGCACAGCGCGTAAAGGAGTTGATCTTTACTGCGCGGCTCATCGAGGCCAAAGAGGCTTTGCAAATTGGCCTGCTAACCGAGGTGGTGCAAGACCGGGCCGAACTGGACATACGGGCAAGCGCGCTGGCCGGGGCAATCGCCGGCTATGCGCCGCTGACGCTTCGCGCGACGAAGGAGGCGCTGCGGCGGCTTCAAGCAAACGAGGTGCCGGACCAGGACCTTATATTGATATGCTATATGAGCGAGGATTTCCGCGAAGGCATGAATGCCTTTTTGGAAAAGAGAAGTCCCAACTGGCAGGGGAGGTAAGGGCGAAGCTGTCAATCCGTTGAATTGGTCTTGCCATGAATTCCTACTATAAGGGAGGCGATTCGAACGGAGGGATAAGCCATGCCGCAGGTGCCGGCGCCGAAGCGCGACGCAACGTGGGATATTGCAAGGGGCATCGGCATGATGCTCGTGATATACGGGCATTTGCTGGAGCCGATGTATCCGGCCCATAACGGAAGGCCTCTCGTAGAGCTTGCCGCCGATCAGTGGCAGGTGATCTACTCCTTCCACATGATGCTGTTCTTTCTCGTGTCCGGCGCGGTGAACCGCAGCCTGCCGAAAAAAGCCTGGCCAGATGTTCTTCGCGGCTCGCTCAGGCTGCTGGCGCTGGCCTGGACCGTCCATGTTCTTGGCTGGGCATTCGGCTTGGCCGTGAACCCCGAGGCGCGGAGTTCGTTCGGCGACGCAGCTTGGAACCTGGTAGACCCAATTCTCGAAGGATATAAGTGGTCGGTGGGCGTGTTGTGGTTTCTCACGTCGCTCTGCTTCGTGCAGATTTTGGCCTACCTGACGCTGCGCCGCTTTCCCGCACTCGCCGTCGTAATCGTGGCGATGGTGGCAACTTCGGTTACGGCGTATGTGCCGGAACAATATCTGATGAAAACCTGGTTGCCGGGCTTGGCGTTTTTCGCGTTGGGCTTCCAGTTTTCTCAGTGGCAAATACGCTGGCCCTTCTGGGCGGCGATACCGCCCATTGCAGCGATTATACTCATTGCTCCGCTCAACCACGGCTGCTCTTTTAGCTTTGCGCAGTCTTGCGGAAGCGTTCCTTTCAGCGTGAGGATGTTCATGGGCAGCTATGGCTTCTTGCCGGTGTTCTTCCTGTCCTCGCTCGTGGGTTCGCTCGCCGTCATCTGCTTGAGCGCGGGCCTCGCGAAACTGAGTGCTTCGGAGCTTCTTGCCTATATGGGAAGGAAAAGCCTTGAGCTGTTCTTTATCAATGGTTTTGTGGCCACCTTTCTTTTCGGCTACTTCTGGCAGATGGAGTGGCCGCACCTCACCGTGTTCCACTACATCGGGCTGTTCATAGGGATCGTCGCCGCACATCTGCTTGCGTTGCAGATTTTGAGCCCGGTGCTAGCGTGGATCAATGCGGCTGGGCTCGCCATAGCGAACTTCTTGACCCGCGTCCTGACCGGCGGGGCACAGACTAAGGCCGTGTGAAAACACCGGCAAAACAGCGTAAGTCCGGCTGCCTTCGGGCGGCCGGAAAGTTCCGCAGGGGCTAACGCACGGCACCTAAGGGCAGAACAGCAAGGCCGGTAAGCGCAGGGGACTCTTCGGTCAAGAGTGCGATCGGAACGCGCGTCATCCAAGCGCTCATCCGGCCAGTTCCCTCAAAGGACTGCCGCAATGTGGCGAGGTCCGCTGTCTGGGCAAGGTTTCGCGCCACGCTGCCGGTTAAGAATACCCCATCCCACGCGGCGACGGCGAGCACGAGATTTCCGAGGACGTTGCCCGCGATTTGTGTGAACAGCCGAAGTGCCGCTGTACTATGTGGATCGGAGTTAGCGCGGCTGAAGACTTCTGCAGGGGCGGTGCACGGGGAAGCGCCCTTTGAGATCGCGGCGTGCAGATTGCAAAGTCCACGGCCGGAAAGCGCATGCTCCACCGATGGGAACTGCCGCTGCATGCCGGTATCCTCCCAATCCGGAAAGTTGAGCGACATATGCCCGGCTTCGCTTGGGCAGGAAACCCAAGTGCCGTCCGTTCGTATGAGAGTGGCCGCTCCAAAGCCTGTCCCGATATTCGCCACCAGGATGCGGCGCATTGTAGCTAGATCCGGCGTCACGGGGCCAAGTGCAGAAAAGCCTGCGCCGGAAATCCCTGACACGCTGTACGCTACGGCCTCGACATCGTTGATCAGCCTGCACGGCACGCTCAGTTCGGAAGAAACTTCCGCTTCCGAGATATTCCAGGCGAGATTTGTGAGCGTTACTTTGCCGTGAGAGACCAGGCCCGCAGCCCCGATCGCCGCGCCGATACAACCGTGGAGACCGCCGGTTTCATCGAGATAAGCGCGGGTTGCCTCCGAAAAGGAAGCGAAGCGGGAAACGGGATAGGCCTGAAGCGCGAAGAGAGAGCCGCCGCTGGTCCGCGCGAACCGCACATTCGTTCCGCCAACATCGGAGACTAACCGCCACCCGGTCACGCTGCCGCCTCCGAATGGCACGCCTCAAGAACCTTGAGGAAACTTTTGCGCCAGTGCCGGACGTCGTGCTCCTTAATGCGGCCGAAAAGGGCGCTGTGACGCTGCTTGCGCTCGCGGAGAGGCATTTTCAGCGCGGCCTGCATTGCGTTCGCCATGTCGTCGATGTTGTAGGGGTTCACGATGAGCGCTTCTTCAAGCTCTTCGGCGGCTCCAGCGAATTGGGATAGGATGAGCACGCCCGGGTCGTCTGCATTCTGGGCTGCAACATATTCCTTGGCAACCAGATTCATACCGTCCCGGAGCGGGGTAACCAGCCCAACTTGGCATCCGCGGAATAGTGCCGCGAGAGTTGAGCGCGGCACGGTGCGGTGGATGTAGCGGAGCGGCGTCCAGTCGAAGTCGCCGAACTCGCCGTTTATAGCGCCGGACAGTTCTTCAAGCTCCTTACGAATATTGGCATAGGCTTCGACCTCAATACGGGTCGGTGGGGCAATCTGCATGAGCGTAACGGTTTTCAGGTGCTCCGGATGGTTTTCGAGCAGCTTGCGGAACGCCATGAACCGCTCGGGGAGCCCCTTTGTGTAATCCAGACGGTCGACGCCAATGATGTGGGAGCGTACAATAGTCCTACGGTTAAGCCGCTCGATCTGCGAAGCTGCTTCCGGCGTTTGGGCAACGGCGGCAAATTCCTCAACATCGATGCCAATGGGGAACGCTTTGGCTATGATTGTCCGGCCAAAGGCTTCTATCCGGCCGCAGTCATGCGTCACTCCGCCTGCATGTTCGGAGACAAACCGGTGAAAGTTGCTGGCATCATTCGACGTTTGAAAGCCGATCACGTCGAACTGAAACAGCGCTTCTATCAGCCAGTCGTGAGCGGAGATGGCTTGCAATAATTCGGGTGGCGGGAACGGGATATGAAGGAAAAAGCCTATACGCTGCCGGGTGCCGAGGGCCCGCAGCTCTGAGGCTAGGGACATCAAATGGTAATCGTGAACCCAGATTAGATCGTCCGCTCTTAGAATTGGTGCAAGCGCGTTCGCAAAGGTCTCATTAACTCGCTTATAACCTTCGAAATAAGCGGGCTTGAACCGGACAAGATCGAGCCTATAGTGGCAGACGGGCCAGAGCACCTTGTTGGCGAAGCCGAGATAGTACTCATCGTAATCCTGCGCCGTCATTGGAACCGTGGCGACGGTCACGTTGTCTTGGATGGTTTCCGTCACCGTGAGAGGAGTTCCATCCTCGACGACATTGCCGTCCCATCCGAACCAGACGCCTCCTGCCGAGCGGATGGCATCGCCGAGAGCCACCGCCAGACCTCCCGATTGCACCTGGTTCTCCAGGTCCGCTACCCGGTTCGACACGATAACGAGACGGCTCACACAAATGTCTCCCAGGGTTTTGACAACCGCGTTGCACCGTTTATGATCCCAACCATGGAATAAGTTTGGGGAAAATTGCCCCACGCCGCGCCCGTGATTGGGTGTGTGTCTTCAGACATAAGTCCCAAATGGTTGCGGGCGTTCAAAAGAGACTGAAAAATTTCTCTCGCTTGCTCCCTCTTGCCGACGCGGGCGAGGCAGTCCAGACGCCAGAAAGCGCAGACGTTGAACGCGGTTTCAGGCATGCCAAAATCGTCGGCTGCCTCGTAGCGCATCATGAAAGGCCCGCGGCCCAGGACCTTTTCAAGCTGCTCCACCGTCGATATGAAACGGGGATCGTTGGCCTCTAAGAAGCCGACCTCTCCCATGAGGAGAACGCTGGCGTCCAGGTGTTCGCCTCCGAAGCTCTCGACAAAGGCTTTACGCTTATCCGACCAGGCGCAGCTCAGGATCTTGGCTTTGATAAGCTCCGCTCTTTGCTGCCAGAAAGCTTGTCTATCGCTTAGCCCCAAATACATGGCGATTTTCGCCAGCCTGTCGCAGGCTGCCCAGCACATGAGGCTCGACGATGTATGAACCCGCGCACGGGACCGTAGCTCCCATATTCCGGCATCGGGATGATCGTGGAGCCTGAAGGCCTGCTCGCCAACCGGTTCGAGCCTTTGGAAATCGTCAAGTCCGGCCCGGACCGAAAGCCGCTGGTCGATAAATGCCTGCGCCGATCCCAGGATAAGATTGCCATAGGTGTCGTGCTGGAAGTGCTCATATGCTTGATTGCCTATCCGGACAGGCCCATTGTTCACTCCAGAACCGCACTGAAAGCCAGGTAAACTTTCCGCTATCCGCTCGGTGAGTGCTTTTTCAAGCGCGATGCCATAGACTGGCTGTATATGCCCGCTATCGCTAGCAACGACGTTCATGATCCAGCGGTAGTAGTGTTCGAGGGTGCGGCCAGCCGCTAGGCTGGTGAGGGCGCGGATGACAAAAAAAGCATCGCGGACCCAGCAAAAGCGGTAATCCCAGTTTCTGCCCGTGCCCGGGGCCTCGGGAATGCTGGTTGTCATGGCCGCAACGATTGCGCCGGTGGGTTCGTAGGAGCACAGCTTGAGAGTGATTGCTGCGCGGACAACGGCATCTTGCCATTCGGGCTGAAGCGCCAGCCTGAGGCTCCAGGTCCGCCAATAGCTCTCCGTGTTCTCTTCGAAGTTTCGAGCAATCTCCATGGGACTGTCGGAAAGCGTTTCGTCAGGTCCGAGCACGAAGTTCAACTGGCCGTTCAGGTTGAAGGTGGTCTCCTGCAAGATGTAGTCGAGGGGTGCATCGGTGGTGAGGCGCAAGGTCATTTCCGGGCCCGCATAGCGGATATGGTTTGACCCAGATGTCAGCGAAGGCGCATCCTTCCCGTAGTTGAAGCGGGGCCTTAGCTTGACGCGGATGCGCGGTCGGCCGTCCTTTATCGAGATTCTCCGGATGAGCGTTTGCGGGCGGAACGGGCGATTCCGGGTATAAAAGCGTGGAATATAATCGGTCACTTCGACCGATCCGCTTTCTCCATGCAGAATGGTTTTCAAAATCGCTGTATTGCGGACATAGAACTGTTCCGATGTTTTGAAGCCATCGAGTTCGATGGTGAAGGCACCGTCGTCCGGATCGCCACTAGCACTTCCCAGAAGCTGGTGAAAAACCGGGTCGCCATCGTATCTGGGCAGGCAGCACCAAACGATTCTTGCGCGTTTGCCGACGAGAGCGCTAATCCCGCAATTTCCGATAAGCCCAAGATCGAGATTACCCATGCGCATGGTTTCCTTTTAGGCGTTCCGCAGTGGCCAGTAGCCAGCCGAGGAACTCGCCAACGGAGGAGGCGCGAAAGCGTGCCGCAGTATCGCCAGGGCCGATTTTGATCGACATACCCTCGAGAGCGTTCACCGCTGCAAAAGCATCCTCATCAGTCAGGTCATCTCCCGCGAAAAGAGGTACCCGCCCGCTGAACGGGAGTTCCTGAAGGAAGTCGCGGATGGCCGTGCCCTTTGTGGCTGTATGGAATCTTGTCTCGATAACCATTTTCCCGCGCGTTAGCACCGTTCCGGTCAAAGCTGCGGTAGCGTCCTCCACGAGAGACAGGCAAAGGTCCTCAAGCTCAGGCCTGAGGCGGTAATGGAGCGCCAGAGCACCCCGTTTCTTTTCCAGCGAGAGGCCTGGATTGTGATCGGCGAAGGATCTAAGAATTTTCTCGACGGAATGCACAGCGCTCTCTTCGGCCAGCCGGGCTGAAACGGTGCCGGCGCCATTGCGCCGCTCGAAACCGTGAACTCCAGCGATGGGCAGGTGCAAAGGAGAGAGAAATGCGTCCACGGACTCGATCTCTCTGCCGGTGACGATGGCCACGGCGCCTGACGCGGCTTGTAAGAGAATTTCCAGCGCGTGGCGGGCGCGGTCTTCAAGGATCACAGCGTTTGGCGTTTCCGCAAGCTCGGTTAGGGTGCCGTCAAAATCGAAAAAGAACGCGTAAGTACGCGCATCGCTTAAGGTAGGCAGAGGAATCATAGCCGCTATCTGCAAGAGGTTTGTGTCAGACGCGCCACCCGCTAGGAATATGCAAGCGGCGGCGTGAATTCAATGGTTCGTTTATCCAAATTTCGGAACCGGCGATAGCCGCGCCCTTCAGTGTCAGCCGAAAGTCTCCGAAGCCTTTCGTTTGCTTCATGCTGATTTTGCATTATAGCCTTAATTCTGGCCTGGATATGATGCCGGCGTTTGGCGAAGCGGCAAAGCGGGGGGTGCTCGCAGATCATAGGGGAATACCCGAAGCTTTTGGGGTAAAGCTAGATCGATGGTAAGGATTGCCTGCGCGTTCATAGCGTTATTTGCGTGCCACGTAGCCATTGCAGGGGAGATCCGCAACGAGTCTTTCCCGTCTGCAGCACTTAGCCACAGCATGCGTTTTGCGATTTATCTGCCGGACGGATATACGGGCGGGCAGATTCATTACCCGGTGCTCTACCTTCTCCATGGCGCTGGCGGCGATGAGCGGGCTTGGCAAGACCTAGGTCACATCAAAGAAAAGGCTGATCGCCTGATCGCCACCAGTGCCGTTCCGCCAGCCATTATCGTTATGCCTGGCTGTCCTGCATGCTGGTGGGTGGATGGAGCTAAAGAACGCGCCGAGACGGCGTTCTGGTCCGATCTCGTGCCTTTCATCGAAATGCACTATCGCACAATCGAGACGCGCGGCGGCCGCCTGGTCGCCGGCCTATCCGCAGGAGGTTATAGTGCGGTCCGCTTCGCTCTTCGCTACCCCGACAGGATCGCCGCTGCTGCAGCTTTGAGCCCGGCGGTTTATAGCGAATCGGTGCCGCAATTTTCGGCAGCCCGAGCGCAGCCCCCATTCCTTGGCCCTGACGGAAGGTTTAGCCGGGCGGCGTGGGACCGGCTGAACTATCCAGCATTGCTGGACCCCTACTTCACCCAACCTTACCGGGTGCCCTTCTATCTCGTCTCGGGAGATCACGATAGGTTCGGCATCGCCTTCGAAACGGCACTCCTATTCAAGCGTCTTTTTGAGCGCCAGCCTGATCAAATCGAATTCCGCGTTGTGGACGGCGAACATAGCTGGAAGGTCTGGGAGGCGACGATAGACGGCGCGATGCAGTATCTTTTCCAGTTCGCAGATAAGCCGCGGCTTGCAACGCGAAGCGCAGGGCTAACGGACGCGATTCGCCGGTAGTTGTAATTCTATAACCCCATCCAATCACTTCGCGCCGCACCTGGCGCGATAGACCTCCTTCCGGCTTTGCATGCGCTATGCGAGCTTGCTGGATGAGGCGTATTCCCCCCTTCTCGGGAGCCGGGGAAGGGCTGGCGCCGCCGGCGGGGACTTGCCCAGGCTCTTCTCAACAGCTGTACTCCGCCGGAACTCCGCGGGCAGCTCTAATCCCCGCCGCTGTTCATTGCGCCCCTATCGTGAACCGTAGGAGCGTCGAACAGCGCAGGCGCCACTCCCCTGAACACTAAAGTTAGGAGCTAACGCATGGTTACCCGCTTGCGCTATCCAAAGGGATATCAATTCTTCGATGCCAATGGCGCGCCGCTCGCGCTCGGAAATCTATACTATTATGTTGCCGGGACAACGACCCCGCAAGATACATATTCCGACGCTGCCGGTACGGTCGTGAATGCGAACCCCCTCGTCCTTGACGGGTCTGGCCGCCTTGACGTGGACGTTTATCTTGGCTCCAACTCAAACTATAAAGAAGTTTTGACGACCGCGAGCGCGACGGTTTCGCCTTGGCCAGACGATAATATCCCTCTGGCCACCCAAGCCGACTGGAATGCTACCAGCGGGCCAAACCAAATATTGAACAAGCCGGTGCTCGCAGCGGTCGCGACTTCGGGCAGCTATACCGACCTTTCCAATACGCCGTCAGCGTTTACAGGAGACAGCGGTTCGGGGGGCACAAGCGGCTTTGTTCCCGCCCCCGCGGCTGGCGACGCAGTAGCGAACAAGTTTCTCAGCGCCTCCGGCGGGTGGGTTACCGCTCCGGGCGCGTCCGGCTCAGCGGCTACCAACTTGAGCATCACTGAGACCGCGACGAACGTGGGCATTGGCTCGTCCAGTGGAACTGGCGTTACGATACAAGCAGCCACCTCGGCCGCTGCTGGAGTGCTCGATGCGGCCCGTGCCGCGAAGATCGACGGTCTTGCGGTAGTGGCAACGTCGGGGTCCTATACCGATCTCGCAAACACTCCGTTAATCCCTTCGATCCCGGGTGCTTTGTCGGGTCAGAATATCGATAACGTCGCGCGCCTGGGAATTAGCACCACCGACACCGGGAACCTGCTTTCGGTGAACGGGCCAAGCGTGCTGTTCTCCAACAGCGGAGATATGCGCGCAACGATTTCCAAGGGAGCCTCCTCAAACACGGCAGCGATCGATTTCCAAGATAATTTCAGCACGAGGGCGCAGTTCGGCCTGCTTGGGAATGACGGTTTGACGGTTTCGACTTCCCCAGACGGCAGCACCTTTTATGAAGCTATTGTCAGCACAACGGCTGGGGCAGTCAGCTTCCCAAACACCGGGGGGTTTGCCGGCGACAGCGGCTCAGGAGGAGCCTCGGGCCTTGTGCCGGCGCCGGCCGCTGGGACAGCAGCAGAGGGAATGTTCCTGAAGGCTGACGGCACTTGGAGCGTACCGCCTGGAACGGCCTCGGCGATGACGGGTGCAAGCTCTTCAACCGCTGGTGCTTCGGGCCTCGTCCCAGCACCTTCATCCGGACAGCAAGTAAGCTTTTTGCGCGGCGACGGCACGTGGCAGCAGATGACGGCTGGGCAGGTGAGCGGGCTAGCGCGATCCGCAACGGTGGATACAACTAATGCATCGAACATAACGAGCGGAACGCTCGCGGCATCGCTTATCGCCGACCTTTCGGCGACCTACCTTACTGTCTCTTCCGTCGGCGCGAGTAATGGCGTCGCGACACTCGATGCTGGCGGCAAGTTAACGGCGGCTCAGCTTCCCGCGGCCGTCGTTGGCGCTGTCGTCTATCAGGGGACATGGGATGCGAATGCGAATACGCCGGCGCTTTCGAGCGGAGTGGGGACCAAGGGCAACTATTATATAGTCTCAGCGGCGGGGACCACGGCCATCGACGGGAACAGCCAATGGAACGTTGGCGATACCATCATTTTCGACGGCACCGCTTGGGACAAGATCGATGGGATTTCCAACGAGGTCGTAAGCGTCGCCGGGCTTTATGGCGCCATTTCCGCTCCTGACCTCAAGAGCGCGCTGGCCATCTCATCGGGCGATGTTTCGGGCTTGGGGGCACTTGCGACGCAGTCCACGGTCGATCTTTCATCGCAAGTTACAGGATCGCTGCCATATTCGAGCCTATCCGGCGCCCCAACGCTTGGTTCATTGGCATCGCTTTCCAGCGTGAATAACTCGAATTGGTCCGGCACGCCCCTTTCAGTAGCCAATGGGGGTACCGGACAAACCACAGCCAGCGCGGCATTTAATGCGCTTTCGCCTATGACTTCCGCCGGAGACATGATTTATGGCGGCGCATCAGGCGCCGGTACTAGGCTTTCAGCTGGGACATCTTTCCAGGTGCTTATCGGCGGTACTACGCCCTCCTGGGGCGCGGTGAACCTTGGATCGATGGTGACGGGAAACCTGCCGGCGGCAAGTGTTTCCGGTCTCGCGGCATCGGCTACGACAGATGCCACGAATGCGTCGAATATTTCGAGCGGCACACTTGCCGCAGCGCTATTGCCCAATCCTTCTGCTTCCGCTCTTGGCGGTGTCCAATCGGGGTCCGGCTCCGCGAATCAGTTTATGACCGGAATTAGCACGTCCGGCGTTCCGCAATTTGCGCAGCCGTCCGCCTCGAATGTTTCCGGGCTTAGCGCCGTTGCGACGGCTTCCACACTTGGACTGACCGCCGGCGGCGGCCTATCCCTAACCGGCACCGACGATTTCGTGCAATTTGCCGCTCTCGATGCAAACCATACCGGCGCCCAGACAGGTTTTACGGCCGTCGATTGGTATGGCACTT
>JBKQNN010000324.1:0-7683 GCA_052145975.1 Rhodomicrobium sp.
CATTCCTGCAGCATTTGCAGGAGCCGGGGCTCGAAGTCCGGTTCCTGTTCGGCAAGGTGCGCGACAGCGTACAAGCCGCCACGGCGCGCGCGCAAACGCCCACCACCTATGGCGATCTCGGCGGCGCGCCTTTCTATTTCAAACCTCCAGAACAAAAGCCCGAATCGCTCTCCGAGGCGGCGGAGGTTTGGCGCGTGGTGAAGGATTCAGAGAGCGAAACGGACCTGCAGCTATTCATTGAGCATTTCGGCCAGACCTTTTATGCAAAACTCGCCCAAACGCGCCTTGCCGAGGTCAGGCGCCAGAAGATCGCGGCGGCAAAACCAGTGGCGGAGGTGCCGAAGACAGCGCCACCGCCCGCAATCCAGTATGAGGACAGAGCGCAGCGCCTCGTCCGCACCTTCACGGGGCATACAGGCTATGTCACTTCGGTAGCCTTTTCCCCGGACGGCAACACGCTTGCGAGCGCGAGCTCTGACAAGACGGTCAAGCTTTGGAATGCGGCGAGCGGCCGGGAGCTGCGTACTTTCACGGGGCATACGGGCATTGTCTGGTCGGTTGCCTTTTCCCCAGACGGCCGCACGATTGCAAGCGCGAGCCACGACTTCACGCTCAGGCTTTGGGATGTCGCGGACGGCCGGGAGCTGCGCACCCTCGCCGGGCATACGAGCGTTGTCCGTTCGGTCGCTTTTTCCCCTGACGGCCGCACACTTGCGAGCGCGAGCTGGGACGGGACGCTCAAGCTTTGGGATGCAGCAAGTGGCCTGGAGCTTCGCACCATCGCAGGGCATACGGACTATATCGTATCGATTGCCTTTTCCCCTAACGGCCGCACCCTGGCGAGCGCGAGTTTGGACAGCACGCTCAAGCTTTGGGATGTAGTGAGCGGCCGGGAGCTTCGCACCCTCACCGGGCATAGCGGCTCTGTCGATTCGGTCGCCTTTTCCCCAGATGGCGGCACGCTTGCTAACGCTAGCGAAAACACGCTCACGCTTTGGGATGCTGGAAGCGGCCGGGAGCTTCGCACACTCGGCGGGTATACGAAAAAAATTTTCTGGTCCGTTGCCTTTTCGCCTGACGGCCGCACGCTAGCGAGCGCGAGCCACGACAACACGGTCAAGCTGTGGGATGTGTCAGAGTGGACGCAGCCGCAGGAAGCGCGCCGCTGACCCAGCCATCAATCTTCGTCGCCGAAGACCGATGGCACGTGCCGCTCGATATCCATGGCGTCGTGCAGAACGCGGCCGATGCCGGTGATTTCGGGGTTCAGGCACCGGTAAAGCAACAAATGCCTGGGCTTTCGAACGCCTCCGCCGGATCGATAGCGTGCGCGGCTATGGCGCAGACGATAGGTGCGAATGCCGTCGCCAATCTCGGGGCGCGCCACGCTGCCGGCGCGGAGCGGGTCGGCTGCGATATCGCGCAAAGCCGCGGTGAGCAGCGCTTCGTAGCGAAGGCGCGCCGCCTCTCCGAATGTTTCATGAGTCCGCCGGAGGATGGCAACGATGTCCTCTTCAGCGAGAGCGGATAGCCGGATTATGGCCAAGGTTATGCGCCAGGTTTCACGGCGCTGGCCGCCCGTTTGCCAAGGGTGGCGATGTGGTCCGCTATATTATCTTCCGGAATATCGCTGAAACGGCCTTCATCGATGGCGTCGAACCCCGCCTGCGCGGCGGCCCGCAGCACCGCAAGCTTGGCCGCGTTCTCTTCCTCGCGCTGCTCAAGCAGACGCAAGCCTTCGCGCAGCACCTCGCTCGCATTTTGGTAGCGTCCGCTCGAAACGAGGACGTCGATGACTTTCTCGTGCCAATCGGTCAGCACGACGTTGCGCGTGGGCATCGATGAATTCCTATGTTGCCGGCGCGAAAAATAGCACGGTTGGCAGATTATGCCAACGTTATTACGACATTTCAGCGAGTGGACGCAAGCCTCGGGAAGCGCGCCGCTGAGCGGCTGCCGCATTTGTTGGGATGCCGGCCTTGGATCTGCTAGAATGTCTTCCGGCAACGAGGCATGCGAACCAATGACCGCTACGCTTACAATCGAACTCAAGCCCGAGGTAGGACAAAAGCTTGCCGAGCTATCGGAGCGTACCCGGCAGCCCGCCGCCGCGCTCGCGGCTGAGGCGGTAGCCTCCTACGTAGAACGGGAAAGCCATATTTTGGATGCCATTGCGCGCGGGCTCGCCGATATGAAGGCGGCCCGCCTGGTGCCGCACGATGAGGCCATGGATGAACTCGACGCCGCGATTGCATTGGCGGCGGAAAGCAAGTGACGAGGCCGGTCCTCTGGTCACGCGCTGTGCTGGACGATTTGAAGGGCGCGGCAGCTTACATTGCGCGGGAGAAATCCTGAAGCGGCGAGAAAAGTTGCGGCGGCGATCCGGGAGGCCGGCAAAAAGCTTGGCATTCATGGCACTGGCCGCAAAGGCAGAGTGGACGGCACGTTCGAGAAATCCGTTGCAGGTCTGCCCTACATCGTCGCTTACGCGATCGAGACGGCTGCCGGGGGCGAGCGCATCGTCATTTTACACGTCATGCATACGGCGCGCGATTGGCCGGCAGGGCGCTGGCCGGAACCTTGAAGCTGTGGGATGTGCCGGAGTGGACGCAGCCGCAGGAAGCGCGCCGCTGACCTGGAGTCAGCCTCAACTTCCCTTCTGGACCGCGCTGCGGGTAATTTTCCGCTTGGCGTGACGGATGCGGAGAATTTGAACGATGTCCTCGCCGATAAATCTGCACATAAGGCGGAATAAGCCAAATACGGATGCGCGCGCCAAGCTTCGGCCTCGCAGCCCCAATCGCCGGGGAATCAGATTTCCGGGATGACGGGGGTGACGATAGCCCAGCTGCTCCGGGAACATCAGGCAGATTGTGCCGGCACCGGAGTGTGTGTGGGCTTCATGGCCGAGGCGATCAAATACGCCTTGCAGACGATGCGGAAATATTGCGCTATGCCGCGGCTAACGGCCGTTGCGGCGATGGTCTTGGCGAGCCCCATGCGCCCGTGCCGGCGCTCGGACAAGGGCCAGCGCATCAGGTGTCTCTCAAACCCGCGCAGGCAGGCTTGTGTCGCGTCCTGAACGTCGACGCTTTCGAAGCCGGCCGCCTCAAATCCGGTCCGGTAGCTCGCGATGTCAGGCGCGAAGTTCGCGCGCGGCACCTGGCCGAACTCTCCAATCGGCTTCATGAAAGCCCGGAACAGCATATCGGTCAGCACCAGCGAGCCGCCGGGCTTGAGAACCCGCAGCGCCTCCTTGAAGAAAGTGCTGCGTGTATTGAAGTGGAACGCCGCTTCGACGCACATTAACGCGTCGAAATGCGCATCCGGAAAGGCGAGCTTCGTCGCGTCCATGCGCAGGAAAGCGCAGCCTGGCGCGCGCTTGGCCGCAGCGTCGAGCTGCTTTTCCGATATGTTGATCGCGGTAATGTTCGCAGGCTCGTAGCTGCGCATGAGATGCCGGGTGGTCGCGCCAGGCCCGCAGGCAACGTCGAGGATACGCCCGCCCTTATGCTTGATCCTGCCCGTCAGCTCGTCGATCAGCGCTTCGCTGGCTTCGCGCTGCGTCCTCGCTTGGCTGTCCCAATAGCCGAAATTATAAAAGCCGCTGTCCTCGAAATAGTGCCGGTAGTCCTCGCTAACCAGCGCGCGGTCGTAAAGGCGGATCATGCGTTCTTGGGCTGTCATCGGCTCTCTCCTGACCGCGCGGGCGCGTGATTACCGGCGAAGCTATAGCTCCTGCACCGGCATAAAGGCAAAACACTTAAGGCCGCAGAGTTCGATATTGACAACATATTGTCACTATGGCAACGTGCAGTTACTAGACAGGCCGCACTCATGAATGAAGCTTCGCACTCCCCTGCCGGTTCGGCCTTCACCAAGCTGATTATTGAGACGTTCCGGCTCAACGGCGCGTTGCTGGCGGCGGGCGACAAACTCTGCGCGGACCTCGGACTAACGAGCGCGCGCTGGCAGGTGATGGGGGCCATCGGCGACGGTCCTCTGCCCGTCGCTCATATCGCGCGCAACATGGGCCTCACCCGTCAGGCGGTGCAGCGCGTTGCCGATGAGCTGGCGCGCGAGGGTTTAATCGCCTTTGCGGATAACCCGCATCACCGCCGGGCCAAGCTTGCGGGCCTTACCGCGAAGGGACGCTCATCGTTGGATGAGGTGAGCCGGCGGCAGGCGGCTTGGGCAAACAGGATAGTGGAAGGGCTCGGCCCGGCTTCGATCGATGCAGCGGCGGCTCTAGCGGAAACGCTCCGCCACAGGCTTACATCCCCGGATTTTGGCAGCAAGGAGTAGCGGCATGTTCAAGTTCTTCAAGGTAATCCATATCATCGGCGTGGCGATGTTCCTGGGAAGCATCTTCGCGCATATCGCAACCGGTCTCGTACCCGGCGCCGCCGGTAATCCGCCCGCGATGGTGTTCGCCCGCCAAGCCATCGAACTCGCGACGAGGTACGTCACGGTTCCCGGATTGGCGATCGCCATCGTAAGCGGCGCCTTGATGGTTGCGAGCGGCTATTCCGGATTCATTAAGCGGCGGTGGCTGGTGCTGCACATGGCGGCCGTTGCCGCGGTCGCCGCGATAACCGTGACCGTGATGCTTCCCGCCGGGCACAGCCTTGTTGCCGCGGCAAACGCCGTGGTGGCCGGAACAATGACGCCGGAAGCCTTTGCGGCCTCGGCAATGCGCGAGCACCTGTTCGGCGCAGTCAATATCTTCCTTGCACTCGCCGCAATTGTGCTTGGTGTCGCAAAGCCGCATCTCCGCCGGGGACAGTCTTATACCGCCGGGCGTAATTGTTGACCGCTCCGGCGTCGTTCCGGCGAAGGCGCATAGGCGCTAAGATAGGCGATAGGTCATTGATTATACGTAGGGTTCCACCCCTCACCCTGTCCTTCTCCCTATGGGAGAGGGGACGGTGTTGCACGCTCCAGGCGCTATTCAGGCGTCCCTTCTCCCATGGGGAGAAGGACAGGATGAGGGGAGATTCCGCCGGATAATCAATCAGCTGCCGGCTATCTTAGCGCCTATGCGCGAAGGCGGGAACCCACGCTAAGGTCTTGTTCCAATGCCTGAAATGGATTCCCGCCTTCGCGGGAGTGACACTGGAGCGGTCAAAACTTTTGGCCGCTGGTATTAGGAGGCAATTATGGATGCTCATCAGTTGCTGCGGTTCCTGCACTTCGCAGGCTTCATCTTCCTCGGCGGCGGCTTGCTGGCGGTATTCGTTTCCGAATGGCGCGCCTACAGCGCCAAGCGCCCCGTGATCTTCGCGGAAGCGGCCTCCTATACGGCCATCCTCTACGATTTTCTCGTCTTGCCGGGGGCGCTGGCGATTTTGGTAAGCGGCCCTCTGTTAGTTCGCCAGCTTGGCCTTGGATACTTCGACGCCCCTTGGCTGGTTGGCATGTGGGGCCTGTTTCTGTACGAATTCATCGAAGGGAACACCGTCACCCGCGTGCAATTCCGGCGGACGCTCCGGCTTTCGCGAGCTTTGGCCGAGGATGAACCTTTGACAGAGGAGAAGCGGAGCCACGCGCGAACCTTAATCGGCCAGCTCGCTCACTTCCTCGATATCCCGCTATTCTTGGTCATCGTTTATTGCGGCGTGGTGCGGCCTGACAAGTGGTGGCAGATCGTCGCGGCCATTGGCATCGCCACCGCCACTGCCTTGGCGCTGACATTCATCGTGCCGCGCCTTGCCCGGACCAGAGGCGCCGCATTGGCACGGGATACATCCTAGCGGTCAGAACCAGACGCTTTCAACAAACGGTTCATTGGCGCCGGCCCAATAAAAGCTTTATGATCACTCCAATGCAAAAGTGGATCCAAGCAGGCATCAGCTAAACTTCAAGGGGACCCGTCATGCGCAGTAAGTATATCGTCATTGCATTGTTCGCGCTTACATTGGGTTTTGCGGCAGCCTATTGGCGTGCGAGCACCGAAATCGGCCTTCAAACGGAAGCCGCCCATAGGGCATCGGTGGCACGATTGGCCGCGGAAGCGGACGCAAAAGCTTTGACCGAAAAGCTGACGCTGGAAAAGCAGGCACATGACAAGGCGGCAAACAGGGCCGCGGAGGCTGACCGGAAACTTGCGGAGCAGATCGGCGCGGCAAAAGCTTTGAGCGAAAAGCTGGCGCTGGAAAGCAAGGCCCGCGAAACGGCCGAGCGGGCCCATGACAAAGCGGCAAACAGGGCTGCGGAGGAGGCCCGGAAACTTGCTGAGCAGATCGGCGCCGCAAAAGCCTTGAGCGAAAAGCTGGCGCAGGAAAGCAAGGCGCGCGAAACAGCCGAGCGGGCACATGACAAGGCGGCAAACAGGGCTGCGGAGGAGGCCCGGAAACTTGCGGAGCAAGCCGGCATGACAAGAAAGATTGAAACAAGATTAGCCGATGCAGAAAGTAAACTTAAACTTGCAAGCGAAACAGCCGGCCCTCAAATTGCGGCTCACTAGGATTCGCAGCTCAAGCTCTACTATGCAGAAGCCTAGAAGCGGAGAGGTCCACCTGGTCATCGCAAGTGGTCCTGCGGGCTAGCGCCGGCCGATTTCAGGCAAAAAAAGAGGGCCATCCAAAATGATTGAACGGCCCCAAGTCTAGGGAGGAAACGCCCAAGGAGGGCAACGATACGCGCAAAAGCGCATACCGCATTGCACCAATATATATTGCAGCGCACAATTTTCAAGGGAAATCGGTCCCGCCGCATCCAGAGCCGGCGCTATTTGGCCGCCGGCGCTCGCTTTCGCGGAACGGGGCGGTTGGTTTATCGAACGCCAGCCGGATATAAATCGCCGGTCAGCGATGCCGACTCCCAGGGCGTCTGTCCGCCGCGCGTTTTTTCGCCGACCGCGGTGCGCACCTTCTCGAACACCTCTTCGAACTTCAGTCCCCGCTCGGCTATCGCCCGCGCCAACGCCGTGGTGTAGAGGCTGTTATCGCCCGCGAGCCCCTCCGGCGCCACCGTTCCGGGCGAGGCGGAGAACGCGATCAGACTGCCGCCCGGCGCTTCCACTTTTGCCAGTCCGCCACCAGCACCGCGCGCAAAGCCGAAGGGATTAACGCGGCAAGCGTCCAGCACCACGATGAAAGCCCGCGTCTCGGTATTCTGCAGCACGGTCATCATCGTAGCGAGGCTCACCGCATCGATATCGACGCCGGCCTCGCTCTCGATCTGTTCGTCCACAGGGACGAGGTAATTTTGTCCGTTTACTTGCACGCCGTAGCCTGCGTAGTAGACGAATGCCACAGCGTCCTTCCCGCGCTCGCGCACCGTGTCCGCAAAGTCCAGCAATGCTTGCTTCATCTTGCGCTGACCAACGTCGTAGAAATCGAAAACCTCGAAGCCGGCCGCTTTTAGCGATTCAGCCATCAGCCGCGCGTCTTTTGCAGGGCTGGCCAGCGAAGACTGCCGGTAAGCGGAATTTCCGATAACGAGCGCGACCTTATTCTTCGCCTCCTCTGCAGAGACGGAACCTGCCAGTACCAAAATGACAAGGGAAGCTAAGGCGCGGACAAATCCCATGCTGAACCCCACTGGACCGGCTGCAGACCCGCGTGACTATAGGGATGTAGGTAATTTTAGCAAGCTACTTTAAGTTTTTCTTTAACTAATTTTGTCCAAACAGCTCGCCGCCAATTTATGCCGGCTGCCGGGCCAAGAGTGCGATGTAGA
>JBKQNN010000325.1:0-8807 GCA_052145975.1 Rhodomicrobium sp.
TGGAAAACTCCAAAAACCCCGCCGTCATAACCACGCAGACGGTGTGCGAGCCCAAATCTTGCGGCCCGGTATTGCAGCAGCCGTCCCGGAAAAAGCCCGTGACGGGCTCATCGGAACAGGCTTGAAGCGGCTCTCCGAACACGTTCTTCCGGGGGGCGCGCTCATTGTCCAGCATGTCTCTCATGGGCTTGGCTCCAGCTATGTCATATTCCTGCAAAAAGAGTGCCGGAATTTATAACGGTGGTCGAGGGCGTTCGCGCCACCGGTGGTAAGTATTTGGAGAAGGGGCTTGGCAGCGCATTTATTCCAATATAGAAATAGTGAATGTTAAGAGTGGAGGGTTGTGTCATGTTCGTGCGTACAGCAATTTGGTTGACGATCTTTTTTTTCGCGGGGGCGGCCCTCGCGGAGGAGGCCAACAATCGTGTGGCGCTCGCCATCGGCGAGCCGGTGCAAGAGACTGAAAAGGGCGGATACGTTCCAAGGCCGGAGGCCGAAGATTTGATCCGCGAGGGCAACAAGCGTATGCGGGAAGGCGACATCCTCGGTGCCCGTCAGTCTTACCAAAATGCGCTCGCATCCGGAGATGACGCTGCCGCTGCCGCGCTGGTGATGGGACGCTCCTACGATCCGATCTACTTTGCGAGGATCGCGGAAAAGAACGCCGGGCCAGATCCGGCAAAAGCCTTCGAGTGGTACCAGCGGGCAATGGATGCGGGCGCGGTTCAGACAGCGGCTGTTCGCATCGAAGATCTCAAAAATTTCCTGGCTAAGTAGCCAAGCGCAAGCGGCTCGTCATCGCGCGGCGGCTCTTGCCGCCGCTCCTATTTCTCGATAAGTAGGTACGATTGGCAACGGGGCAGCGTCTCATGGCCGCGCGCGCAGTAATTTGCTTGATCCTCATATTCTTCGCGGGCACGGCCCTTGCGGACGAAGCCAAAACCCGCGTGGCGCTGGTCATCGGCAACGCGGCTTACAGCGGAGCGGCGCTCGCCAACCCCGTTCATGACGCCAAGCTGATGGCGGAGCGGCTGAAGGCACAGGGCTTCGAAGTTGCCGCCGCCTACGACGCCGGCCAGCGTGGGATGAAGCGCGCGGTGCAAGCCTTCGCCGCCACGCTTCGCGAGTGCGGCAGGGACGCGGTGGTGTTCATCTTCTACGCGGGCCACGGCGTGCAGGTGAAGGGCGAGAACTATCTCATCCCGGTGGACGAGCAGATCAAGAGCGAGGCCGATGTCGATATCGACGCGGTGAGCCTGTCGTCGATCATGAGCATGCTGGAGAACACGCAGACGCGGCTCGCCATCGTGGTGCTGGACGCCTGCCGCGACAATCCGTTCGGCTATGCGCGCGGGGGCTTGCGCGGGCTCGCGCGCGTGGATGCGCCAAGCGGCAGCCTCGTCGCGTTCTCGACCGCGCCCGGCAAGGCGGCTCTGGATGGGCCGGACGGCCTCAACAGCTATTACACCGCGGCGCTGGCGCAGGCGATGGCCGAGCCGGGGCTGAAGATCGAGGAGGTGTTCAAGAAGGTGCGCATCGCGGTGCGCGAGAAGACGAAAGGCGAGCAGACGCCCTGGGAGTCGACCTCGCTCACCGGCGATTTTTATCCAGCGGGGGAGAAGCCCTCTGCTTCAGCTACCGCCGCAGCCTTACCCGCTGTGCAGCCCGCACAGCCGCATCAACTCGCGCTTGCTAAGCCCGAACCGCAACCTGCGCTGCAATATGAGGACGCCGATCAGCGCCTGATCCGCACTTTCAAAGGGCATACGTGGAGGGTGCGGTCGGTTGCCTTCTCTCCAGATGGCAGAACCGCGCTTTCGGGCGGCTGCGGGGAAGAGCCAATCCTTTTCATTTGCGATACCGGTTCGCTAATGCTGTGGGATACCGCATCTGGCCGCGAACTGCGTAGCTTCGCGGGCCATTCGAGCGAAGTCGGATCGGTCGCCTTTTCACCCGATGGGCGTCTCGCGCTTTCTAGTGACAACTCCACAATTAGATTGTGGGATATCGCTTCCGGGCGCGAGTTGCACAGCTTTGCCGGTGCTTTGAATAATTTGACTACAGACGTGGCGTCAGCCGCCATTTCCCCCGATGGCCGCACGATGCTTTCGGGCCACTGCGACCAAGGATCAAGACACGGCTGCTTAAGGGGCTCGCTGATATTGTGGGAGATAGCTTCCGGGCGCGAGCTGCGTCGCCTCGACAACAGCGCAAATAGCGTCCGCTCGGTCGCTTTTTCGCCCGACGGCCGCTTCGCCTTCTCGAATACGGCGCAATTATGGGACATTGCGAGCGGTCGCGAATTACCCAACTTCAAGGGCCATGCGTTCTATTCGTACTCGGTCGCGTTTTCCCCCAGTGGCCGAACAGTGCTTTCCGGCAGCGACAAGACGCTGATACTGTGGGACGTCGCTTCGGGTCGCGAGCTTCACACCTTTAGCGGACATGCTGAGACTGTTAACTCGGTCGCATTTTCGCCCGACGGCCGGTTCGCGCTTTCGGGCAGCTATGACAAGACGTTAAAACTCTGGGATATCGTCTCTGGCGGCGAGTTGCGCAGCTTCGCGGGCCACACTAGCGCTGTCTCTTCGGTTGCCATTTCGCCCGACGGCCGCTTCGCCCTTTCCGGCAGCCTCGACGATACTCTGAAACTGTGGGACATCAGCGAGTGGACGCAGCCGCAGGAGGCGCGGCGCTGACGCCACGGCGAAACCAAATCATGCCCGTCAAGGTCAAAGATGCGATTGCGCTGATCGAAAGTCACGGCTGGCAGCTTATCGCAACCCGCGGCAGCCACCGGCAATTCAAGCACCCGGCGAAGCCCGGACGCGTCACGATAGCAGGAAAACTCTCCGACGACTTGGCACCGGGCACATTCGCGAGCATCTTAAAGCAAGCAGGTTTAAAGGGGCAGGCTTGATGCGCTACGCCATCGTTATCGAAAAGACAGAAGAGAACTATTCCGCCTATGCGCCGGATCTGCCGGGCTGCGTGGCAACCGGTGCCACGCCGGAGGAGACCGAAGCGGCCATGCGCGAAGCGATCCGCTTTCATATCGAGGGGCTGCTTGAGGATGGCCTGCCTGTGCCGGCAAGCGAGAGCCGGCTGGCCTATGTCGAGGCGTGACGCTCAATTTAGCCGCAGCTCGCTGAGCCGCACGGCAAGCTCCGGCGCGAAGGCGGGCGTCAGCAGTTGATCCGCAGTGAAATTGGCAATCTCGCGGTAGCCCTCCGGCGACGGTTCCCGGTGGATGCGCGTCTCCAGCCGCACGGCGTGGATCACCCACAGCTCCTTGATGCCGAAGCCCGCATAAAGCGCGGCCTTGCGCCCGATGTCGTAGGCGTAGCTCGAATCCGCGATCTCAACCACGAGATGGACCCCTTCCGCCTTCAAGCCCCTTATGCCAGCCGCATCGTCCCAGAAAACAAAGTCCGGTTCAAGATAGGTGTCGAGCGTCAGCCGGAACGTTGTTTCGGGCACGAAGGTGAGATGGTCCGGCAAGCGCTTCGCCCAGTAGATATTCAGCGCGTGCTTCAAAATCTCATGATGATTGCCCTTGGGCGACATCGGCACAACCTCTCCGCCGATCAGCTCGATACGCTCATCCTCGTCCAGGATGCCGGCCGCAACCATCGCTTCGATCTCGGCCACGGTAAACCGCCGCCGCGGGAGCCCCTCCGCCGCCCGCGTTGCCATATCCAGGTCTTTATCGCGCAAATGCATAAGCGTCATGCCGCCAGTGTAGTGCATTTGCGCTGTTGTTGTCATTCGGGAGAAACGCCAAGCGGCTATCCGGCATAACAATAGCCCCCCTGTAGACACCCTCGATGCTTGCGGCTCGCAACGTTGCGTACTTTATGACAAGGCGGTCCTTGGAGTTACAGACCGCTATGTAGAGGAAGCGCAAGCGAACATGCGCGAAGCGATCCGCTTTCACATCGAGGGGCTGCTTGAGGATGGCCTGCCTGTGCCGGCGGCGAATGCGGCCTCGCCTATGACAAGCTTTGAGCCGGCCGGCTAACGAACACCGAAGTTAAGCGCCGTTCCAGCGCTGCGATGTGCTTGGATAAATTCTCTTCGGGAGCGCCGGGAAACTCATCTCCATGCGTGGCTTCAAAACCCGCTGCCGCGACCGCGAGTTTCGCCGCATGTTTCTCCTCGCGCCGCTCCAGCAGATGCAAGCCCTCGCGCAGCACCTCGTTCGCGTTCCGATAGCGCCCGCTTGAGACGAGGGCTTCGATGACTTCCTCCTGCCGTTCGGTCAGCACGACATTGCAAACGCGCATGATCGCGATCCTTTCTAGGCATGGTTGGCGGAGTATGCCAACGGCTTCGGGCGACCGGGCACGCCTTAACAAACCGTTCCGATTCGCATAAGGGCCTATCGTGGTTAATCCCCAAATGGTAAACGGCACCGCGGCATATTTTCCGCCGCCGTCTTTCTGTCAATTTTTTCGCTCCCGCGAGGGGCTTTTGGGCGGGAGGCGGAGCTTTGCTCAACGTTTGGGGCGTTTGGGAGCGAGCCTGACGAGCACGTCGATCCGGGTGATTTCCCAGCCCTCTGGAGGCTCGGGCAAGTTCTCGACCTTCAGGTCCTCCGTCCCGATGTCTTCGAGCACGCCTTCATCCTCGAAGAAGAAATGGAAGTGATTGGATGTCTTGGTATCGAAATAGGTCTTGGTGCTTTCGATCGCGACCTCGCGCAAAAGCCCTGCCTCGACGAATTGATGCAGCGTGTTGTAGACTGTGGCGAGCGACACCGGAACCCCGTGGCCCACGGCCTCGGCATGCACCATTTCGGCTGTGAAATGCCTGTCGCCGCGGCCGAACAACAGCTCCGCCAGCGCGACGCGTTGCCGCGTCGGCCGCAAGCCTGTTTTTCGCAAGCGCTGGATAGGCAGATCAGGAACGTTGTTGGCCATTTCTTCTTTGCATTGTTTCGCGGTCAGCCTTGTACTATAGGGACGGGCGCCTTAACTCGCAAGCGCTGCCCGGCCCCTCCTTTCTGCCGGCGCGCATATCGAGATGCCTTGCGAGCCGCGTAGGGTATGATACTTAAGAAGCGCGTTGCCGGCAGGCACAATGCGCACAAAAGAGGAACTATGTCTGAACGCCGCGACAACTACGATTATGAGGATTTGCTTGCTTGTGGACGCGGCGAACTCTTCGGCCCTGGAAACGCGCAATTGCCCCTCCCGCCCATGCTTATGTTCGACCGCATTACGAGTATTTCAGAGACTGGCGGCGATCATGCGAAGGGCCGGGTTGTGGCCGAGTGCGAAATCCGGCCCGACCTCTGGTTTTTCGCTTGCCATTTTAAAGGCGATCCGGTTATGCCCGGCTGCCTTGGGCTCGACGCTTTGTGGCAGATGCTTGGGTTCTTCCTCGGCTGGCTTGGGGCGCCTGGGAAAGGGCGCGCGCTAGGGGTGGGTGAAGTCAAGCTCACAGGCATGGTGGTGCCAAGCGTCAAGCGGCTGGAGTATATTGTCGATCTAAGGCGGGTGATCCGCCGTAAGCTCACGCTAGGTATCGGCGATGGGATTCTCAAGGCCGACGGCATGCTGGTTTATTCTGCAAAGGACCTGCGGGTGGGTTTGTTTGGAGACACAAATACGGGCATGCAATCAGCCTGAGCGGCTTGGCATTACAGCCTAAGAAACTATGCGAATCGTGGGGTTAAAGTCATGAGACGTGTTGCTGTAACCGGAATGGGCATCGTCTCGTCCATTGGGAACAACACCCAAGAGGTGCTTTCTTCCTTACGCGAAGCAAGATCGGGCATCGTCGCAGCGAAGGACTACGCCGAAAGGGGCTTCCGCTGTCAGGTGCATGGCGAGCCAACCCTGAACTGGGAAGAACTGATCGACCGCAGGGTGCGCCGTTTCATGGGCGCTGGCGCCGGGTGGAACTACATCGCCATGCAGCAGGCGATTGTGGATGCGGGCCTCAAGGAAACGGAGATCAGCCACGAGCGGACGGGGCTCATCATGGGCTCCGGCGGCCCCTCAACCCGCGCGATTGTGCAGGCGGCGGATACGACCCGCGAGAAGGGACCGCGCAAGGTGGGTCCTTTCGAGGTGCCCAAAGCGATGTCGAGCACCAACTCGGCGACGCTTGCCACACCGTTCCACATCAAAGGCGTCAATTATTCGATCTCATCGGCGTGCTCCACCTCGGCTCACTGCATTGGCAATGCCGCGGAACTGATCCAATGGGGCAAGCAGGATATCATGTTTGCCGGCGGCGGCGAGGAACTCGACTGGACGCTCTCGGTTCTTTTCGACGCGATGAACGCGATGTCCTCGAATTTCAACAGCACGCCAGCAAAAGCAAGCCGCGCTTATGACGCCAAGCGCGACGGTTTTGTCATCGCGGGCGGCGCCGGCGTGCTGGTTCTGGAGGAGCTGGAGCGCGCGAAAGCCCGGGGCGCCAAAATTTATGGCGAGCTTTGCGGATATGGCGCGACTTCGGATGGCTTCGACATGGTTGCGCCTTCCGGCGAAGGCGCTGTCCGCTGCATGAAGCTTGCCATGCAAGGAATTGACACAAAAATTGACTATATTAACCCGCACGCAACTTCTACACCTATAGGCGATCTGAGGGAGATCGAGGCCATACGGGAAGTGTTCGGCCCGGATGTCCCGCTGATTTCGGCAACCAAGTCGCTGACGGGGCACTCGCTTGGGGCAACAGGGGCGCAGGAAGCAATCTACTCGCTACTTATGTTGAATAACGGATTTGTGTGTGAATCCGCAAATATTGAGGAGCTAGACCCAGCTTTTGCCGATATGCCTATAGTCAGGAAGCGCCTCGATAACGTTCGCCTTAATTGTGTCATGTCAAACAGCTTTGGATTTGGCGGCACAAACGCTACACTAATTTTTAGGCGTTACGAAGCCTAACGGCGCAGGGATGGAAAGGCCTAGAATCGCATGACTGGGGTGGACATTGCAAAACCCGCAGCCCTGATGGCGGGCAAGCGCGGGCTTATAATGGGCGTCGCCAACGATCGGTCCATCGCCTATGGCATAGCCCGGGTGCTCGCGGGCCAGGGTGCTGAGATCGCCTACACCTACCAGGGGGATGCATTCGGACGCCGCGCGGTTCCCTTGGCGCAAAACCTCGGCGGCAAAATTATTCTTCCCTGCGACGTCACCGATCTCGCATCCGTCGACGCGGTGTTTTCCGAAATTGCCGCGAAATGGGGTTCGCTCGATTTTGTCGTGCATGCGCTCGCTTTTTCGGACCGGAATGAGCTGAAGGGCCGTTACGCCGACACGACACGCGAAAACTTCACCAACACCATGGTGATTTCGTGCTTCTCCTTCACGGAGATTGCCAAGCGCGCGGCCGCGCTCATGACGCACGGCGGCTCTATGATCACCCTGACCTATGGCGGCTCTACCCGCGTAGTGCCGCGCTATAACGTCATGGGCGTCGCCAAGGCGGCGCTCGAAGCGTCCGTGCGCTATCTGGCGATGGACTTCGGGCCGCAGGGCATCCGGGTCAACGGCCTGTCGCCCGGGCCGATGCGCACGCTTGCAGGCGCGGGCATCTCAGACGCACGCGTGCTGTTCAATTATCAAAAAATGCATTCCCCGCTTGGCCGCACGCCCTCGCTCGATGAGGTCGGAGGCGCAGCTCTCTATCTCCTTTCGGACCTTTCCACCGCGGTCACCGGCGAAATCCATTATGTGGATTCTGGTTACAACATCGTCGCCATGCCGCGCCCCGAAACGATCAACGAGAGCGGCGAGGGGATGGCGATCGAGTCCGGAAACGGTCAACGCGCGCACGATGCCCGCGGCGAGCCGAGGGCCGCAGAATAGTCTTTGCTTCCGCCGCCAGTGCGAGGGGCGAAGCCCCGAACCGGTTCAGGCGCGGTATGCAAGCCCGGTGGCAAGTTGCTCCGGATCGCCGCGGCGCCAAAGCGCCTTCGCGATGACGTTCTGGGTACGCCATGGTGGATTGCGTAACGCTAAGCGAAAGCTCGCCGGAAGAGGGCGCGCGTCGGCTTGCGCAGGCGACGCAAATATTCTTTGAAACCGCTTATACCACGTCTTTTGGATCACCGGCTGCCAAGCAGGCCTTTTTACAGCGGTGGTTCGGCAATTACGCCGGCACGCACCCTGGCGCCTTTCTGTTTGCCTTGGATGAAAACGGGGACGTGACCGGATATCTGGCCGGCTGCCCCGATAGCTTCTCGCCCGCCTCGAAGACCATCCTCGCCGGCATCGATTACTTCACTGCATCCTTTTGCGCCGCGCTGATAAACTATCCGTCCCACTTTCACATCAACGTGAAGCCCGGCCAGCAAGGCAAAGGAATCGGCCACCTGCTCGTTGCCCGGTTCGCGCAGATGTGCGCGGGCGGCGGCTCGTCCGGCGTCCACGTTGTCACCGGCGCATCGTCCCGCGCCGTGAAATTCTACGAGTCCTGCGGCTTCAGGCCGGTGACGCCCTACGCGGGCGCTGACCCCGGCCTTGCCGTCCTTATTCGCGCCATCGCTTAAGCAAACATTCCTAGCTTGCCCAACGAACGCCCAGGAGCCTGTTGTGGGTCGCTTGCGGTAATACTCGTTCTGAGCAAATCTGGGCGGCTGAACCTCCGAAACCGGACTTATCACTAGGTCAGGAATTGCGCCGAGGCAAGCGAGGGCCGGCCGGTCAATTAGGTACGTCCGAGGTTGGTCATTTGCCCAAGCATTGGCTGCCTCGGCTGTTGAGCGTGCTGTTCAAATTGACTGGCTTCCGGCTACCGGCCAGACTCAAGCAAATGGCATTAAGCCAGCTAACTGGGTGGCTTCT
>JBKQNN010000326.1:0-2736 GCA_052145975.1 Rhodomicrobium sp.
CTTTGCACCTCCGGGTCAAGCCCCATAGGCGCTAAAATAGACGGTAGGTCATTGATTATACGAAGGGTTCCACCCCTCATCCTGTCCTTCTCGGCAAGCTCGCCTTGGCGAGCTTGCAACTTAGAGCGTCCGCATTCGCTTGCGAATGCGGATGGGGGAGAGGGAACGTCCTCTCAGCGGCTGCGACCTGCCCCCTCTCCCATGGGGAGAGGGCGGGGGTGAGGGGCGCGAACGTTGCACGGATACCTGATTCTGGATACTAGCTTATCACGGGATTCGTAGCGTCTAAAACTGCTCTACGTCCATTTCCATCATGGTTTTGCTGCCGGCGGTGAGGCTCTTGAAGCGGCTATCCACTTCGGGCAGCATCTTTTGCGCGAAGAAGACGGCCGTCTTGAGCTTGGCGTCGTAGTATTGCGCCGTGCCGTCTGCCGAACCGGCTTTCGGGTGCGCGGCGCGGGCGGCCTTGAGCCACATCCAGCCGAAGCTTACGAGGGCGAAAATCCGCAAGTAATCCGTTGCCGCGCCGCCTGCTTCGTCCGGATTCGCAAGACCGTTCTGGGCGAGCCACATGGTAGCCTGCTGCAGCTTGTTAGCGGCATCCGCAAGCGGCTTGGCGATGCTCTCAAGGGCGGGTTCGGACTTCGCGCTATCGAGATCGGCCTGAACCATCGCGAAGAAGGTGCGAACCGCACGCCCGCCGTTCTGCGGCAGCTTGCGCCCGACCAGATCGAGCGCCTGGATGGCATTTGCGCCCTCGTACAGCATAAAAATACGCGCATCGCGGACGAACTGCTCCATGCCCCATTCGCGGATGTATCCATGGCCGCCGTACATCTGCTGCATCTTGACCGTGATCTCGACGCCCATATCGGTGTAGTAAGCCTTGATCACGGGTGTTAGCAGCGCGACGAAGTCGTTGGCCTGCTCGCGTACCGCCGCATCGGGATGATGGCGCGAGGTGTCGATCTCGAGCCCGGTGAGTACCGCCAGCATGCGCGATGCCTCGGTGAACGCCTTGGCTTCGAGCAGGTTCTTGCGCACGTCGGGGTGTACGATGATCGGATCGGCCGGCTTATCGGGAGCCTTCGTGCCGGTCAGCGAACGGCCTTGCAGCCGGTCCTTGGCGTAGATAAGCGCGTTCTGCCGGGCAACCTCGGCGACGCCCAGCCCCTGCATGCCGACGCCGAGCCGTGCCGCGTTCATCATCGTGAACATGGCCCGCATGCCCTGGTTCGCCTCCCCCATAAGCCAGCCCGTGGCATCGTCGAAATTCATGACGCAAGTGGCGGAAGCCTTGATGCCCATCTTGTGCTCGATCGAGCCGCAGCGTGCCGCGTTGCGCTGGCCGGGCTCGCCATTCGCGTCCGGCAAAAACTTCGGAACAAGGAACAGCGAGATGCCTCTTGTGCCAGCCGGGGCGTCCGGAAGTTTGGCAAGCACGAGATGGACGATGTTCTTCGTAAGGTCGTGCTCGCCGGCGGTTATAAAGATTTTCGAGCCCGTGATCTTGTAAGAGCCATCGCCCGCTGGGACGGCGCGCGTCTTGATGAGCCCGAGATCGGTGCCGCAATGGGCCTCGGTCAAGCACATGGTCCCCGACCATTCGCCGGCCGCCATATTGGGCAGGTAAAGGCTCTTGAGCTCTTCGCTGGCGTGGGCGTCGATGGCGTTGTAGGCGCCAACGGTTAGGCCGGGATAGGTGCCGAAGGACACGTTAGCGGAGCACATCAGCTCCTCTACCGCGAAGCCCAGCGTGTCCGGCAAGCCCTGGCCGCCATATTGCGGCGAGCAGGAGAGGCCCGTCCAGCCGCCCTGGACGTAGAGATCGTAGGCCTCCTTGAAGCCGGCGGGCGTGCGGACAACGCCGTTTTCGTAGGTGCAGCCTTCGGCATCGCCCTTCTGATTGAGCGGCTGCAGAACTGTCTCGCAGAACTTCGCCGCCTCTTCGAGGACGCTGGCGATCAGATCCGGGGTCGCATCCTCGAAACCGGGCAGGGCCGATAGCTCTCCCGCGTCGAAAACCTCATTCATAATGAAGCGATACTCGTCAAGCGGCGCTTTGTAACTAGGCATGTGCGTTCCTCATTTGCGGCAACTCGAACTTATGATTAGCGCAAAAGCAGCGATACGGAATAGTGCAAAAGCCGGCAACGGTGCACGGAGCTCTTTGCAAGCCAAACGCCGTAAATTTCGCCGCCTCGCAACGGTACAGAGCCTTGGCTGTTGGTATAGTGCGTGGTCCGCCTTTCCTGCGGAAGAGTATTGCGCGCACAGCTTGAGCGCCGCTCGAAGAAACCCAGCTTAAGGCCTTCAAAAAATATGGATGGGAATTTCCGGAACCAATTCAACGCGCGGTTGTTGATGCACGTTGAAGTATTCGATTCAGGCACTGTTAGGCATAACCGAAGGTGGTCGAATACGTTAGGCGCTGGCATCCAAGTTGTGTTGAAAAATGAGCGCCGACAACACACTTGACAGTTTCGTAAAAACTTTAATAAACTCTGTTAACCACACGTGTGGTACATGCGTAGTAGAAACTGCCATAATGCGTAACGTGGATAAGTACAGATGAGTACACACTACGGGGGAAGAATGATGCAAACTGCACAAGAAGTCGGCGTTTCTTACAAAGTTGATGCTCGCCGATTTCGGCATCGAGGAAGACCGCTTTAAATTGGAATGGGTTTCGGCGGCCGAAGGGCCGAGGTTTGGGCAGGTGGTGCGGGATTTCAC
>JBKQNN010000327.1:0-5869 GCA_052145975.1 Rhodomicrobium sp.
TTCGTCGAACGCGGCACTGACAAGACGGCTGGCCGGTTGCTCTGGAAAGTGGAACGGATAGAAGATCATCCCTTCCGGCAAACGGCCGGTGATGCGCACAAGCGCCTCGATGCTGCCCCGGCGCGTATTAGACGCATACGGATAACCCTGCACGATTTGACAATTCCAGGTATGGGAGGTATTGCGTTGGAGCATTACTTGCCCCTCTTCGAGGGGATAGACCGTTGATCGAGTGATAAAGCGGCGTTTGCCCCGCGCCAGCGGGGAGCAGTAACCTCCTGGCTCACAGGCATGAGAGCCCCTTAACAGCCATCCGCAGCCTGTTGCTCTGGCGAAGTTCCAGCGGCATGCGCGGTCCAAATGCAACCTGATTTGGTGAACCGCCTAAAGGATTGAAGAGCCTCGTTGCAGCCTGAAGTTGCGCCATATCCAAGAGCGGCCAACTACGCCACTCGTCCCTGAATTCGCGTGGAAGGCGGCCCCTCCACGCGCGTGCCAGGGCCACTTAAAGTGGCGCCAACCGCCAGTCCGGAGCCCTTTCTGGCGTGGCCCGCAGAAGGAGCCTTGCGGTGACAATACGCCGCCCGTCCGGGCTAAAGGCCGCGCTCGTCACCACATCCTCATGGCTTTACAGCGGCTCACCGATGGTGTGTACCACTCTCCGTATCCCAAAGCCTTGCGATTTTCCTGGGACTTGGCTATGACACTTCCCGAAGCACAAAGCCTCAACCTGGAGCATATTCATGAAGGCCGTGATCCTCGCGGGCGGGAAAGGAACGCGCATTTCCGAGGAAACGCATCTTAGGCCAAAGCCCGTGATTGAGATCGGCGGACGGCCTCTCTTGTGGCACATCATGAAAACCTACTCAGCGCATGGAGTGAATGACTTTATCATCTGCTGCGGGTATAAGGGCTACATTATTAAAGAGTATTTCGCCAATTACTTTCTTCATATGGCCGACGTTTCATTCGACGTGAAGACCAACTCCATGGAGGTGCATCAACCCTACGCTGAACCGTGGCGTGTTACCGTCGTCGATACTGGCGAAAACTCCATGACGGGCGGTCGTCTGAAGCGAGTGGCAGGGTTTATCCGGGATGAGGCCGATTTTTGCTTCACCTACGGCGCCAGGGTGGTTCCATTTTGCTCCGCCTTTGACAAGACGCCGGGAATGGGCTCTTTATCACTTCCCGCAATACTTGCGCTAACCTCAAGTGGTTACACTTCAACTGAGTTTTTATCTCATGCGCTGCCCAAAACTTTCTGAGCTGCCAGCGCCTCCGCCGGGCCAGACTGGCTGGCCATGGACCATCGAAAGCCCGCAACTACCCGACGTCATGCCTGACGGCCGGTCATGGCCACGCATCTCAATTGTGACACCGAGCTATAACCAAAGTCAGTTTATAGAAGAAACTATTCGCTCGGTACTCCTCCAGGGTTATCCTGATCTGGAATACATAATCATGGATGGCGAAAGTACCGACGAATCCGCAGGCATTATCAAAAAGTATGAGCGCTGGCTGACTTTTTGGGCGAGCGAGAAAGATCGTGGCCAGAGTCATGCCATTAATAAAGGGTATGCGCGATCAAGTGGTACAATATTGCAATGGATCAATAGCGATGATTTGCTATTGGAGGGAGTTCTGGCGTCAATAGCGGAGGCGTTCGATGGCAATTCCGTTGTTGCTGGGTCAGTTATTAACTTCGATGAAACCAAAGAAACAGTAGTAAGTAATCATGGACACTCGCCCTTCACTTTTGTAAATGGCGGCACTTGCGCTTATCATCAGCCAGGCGTGTGGATGGCAAGCTCGAAAATAAGAGAACTTGGATGTTTACCTGAAAATTTGCATTACACCTTTGATTTGATTTACACTATACTTTACCTCGAGCGATGGCCTTCAGTTATTTATTTGAAGAAACCGCTAGTAAGGTTCCGTTTGCATCCTTCATCAAAAACGGTCGCCCATCGCTCTCAATTCAATTTGGAGAGGCTAAGAGGTCTGAACTTGATACAAGTTGCAGCCCTTTCGCAAAGTTTGAGAGATAGCGCTAAGCAACGTAGCGAAGCTCTTAGATGGTCCAGGTATATAAGAAAAATCAGGCGCAGAACAGAGGGAAATGCGGCCCTGTTTTTATTGTATGTCGGTTTGGGTGCATTCAAACATCCAAGAGTGGGATTCAGTCGTTGGAGCTTCAAAACGATACGGAGAGCTCTAAGAAGAAAAAGTGCCCCAAAATAGCCACAATTGGCACCGGGCCGCCAGTTTCAATCACCAGGGTCTGCCTGGCCGGCCGGTGCGGAACTCGTACGGGGCTAAAAAAAACTGCTGGCTCAGATATTCTGCGGTGCCGTCGCTCGAATGATTGTCGCTTACGATGAGCTCAAACTCGTCCGACGATTGCGATAAAACGCTTTCGATGGCGTAGGGAAGATAGCGCAAACCGTTCCTTGTCGGGATCAGGATCGAGTATTTAGGTCTATCTACTTGACTCAAAACCGCCTCCGCCCGAGCTGACGCTGTGTGCGGCACATTGATAATGCTTTTTTTTTGAAATGCCAAGCCTTGCCGCCGGGATCGCTGGGCTATACGAGCGCAAAGCTGGGAGTTTGCGCAAACAGTTTTTTCGGAGGGCGGAAGCTTCGATAGCCGCCGTCCCGCCAAGCCGGGTCAGCGTTGTCTGCAAAGCTCATTCAGAAGCGATTTGTGAGTCATGCCATGCTAGAATCTGACTCGAGTCCTCACGGCAAGCCTTAAGCGCATATGCGCACGCGCGGGGCTGAACCGAAGGGGAGCCAGTCCCGCCGGTGCGCCGCGACGACTCTGGCGGCCGGACCACAGGCACTAGGGCGCTCCCAAGCGGTAAGAACCTTTTGCAAACGCCGTGTTGCAAGCATGTTGCATAGAATGATTCGCAACGAATGGTAAAGCATTGAAAAAAAGCGAAAACCCTCGAAAGCGGTTGCAACGCCGCTTTTCGCCGAATTCTCGTCTAACCTATTGAGATTATTGGTAGCGGAGGAGGGACTCGAACCCCAGACACGCGGATTATGATTACGTGTTTCTGCGCTTCGATTTCATTTCCCTGCATTGGCGGTTGTTGCCTACCGTTGCCTAACAATCGGCAACAACACAACAATAATCGTTTGATTGTTTCCTGCAGTTGGCTTCCGATGGCTTGCGTTGCCCACACCGTGCCTATACGGTGCCTCCACGGAGCTCGTATAGGTACCAAGAACGATGCGCGACAAGATCACCAAGACAACGGTCGATGCGTTGAAGAAGACTGCAATCGCTGAGGCGCGAACGATCTATTGCTATGACCGCGAGATGACCGGTTTCGGCGTCTACGCCACGAAAACCGGTGCTACCTCGTTTTTCATCGAATTCCGGATGGGAGGACGGGAAGCGCCAAACAAGCGCCTCACGATAGGCAAGCTTGGCGTCCTCACACCGAGCGAGGCTCGCGAACTCGCCAAGGCGAAACTTGGGGCCGTCAATAACGGCATCGATGTCGCCCAGGCGAAGAAAGACCAGGCTTTGCGCCTCGCAGCCGGAACGTTCCAAGAAATCGCTGAAAAATACATGGCGATGGAAGGTAAGCCCGGCCGGCACTGGCGGGAGACACGCCGTGTGCTCACCCGCGATGCGTATCCAGCGTTCGGTTCCCGGCCAATTTCCTCGATTACGAAGCAAGAAATTCGTGCCCAGCTTGACCTCGTTGGCAGGCGCGCCCCTTCCGCGAAGCGCAAACTTTACGCGGCGCTCAGTCCGCTATTCAAATGGGCTGCCGAGCGGGACACCCCCGCTATAAATCCGATGGCTGGTATCAGCGCCCCGGCCCCAGCCGAGAAGCGAAAGCACGTTCTCAACAAGGATGAGTTGAAGGCCCTTTGGCTGGTTGCAGGTGATCTTCCCTACCCTTTTGGTCCACTGTACAGGCTCCTCATTCTGACCGGCCAGCGACGCGAGGAAGTTGCCGGGATGCGGTGGGAAGAGATCAATCTTTCGGAGGCGATTTGGCGCCTGCCTCCGAAGGCGGAATTTCAACCGCAACGCACCAAGAATGGCTTGGAACACATCGTAGACCTGCCCCCGTTGGCGCTCAATATCCTGACCGGCCTGCCTTCCCGTTCCCAGCAAGGCTTGCTGTTTACGACGACCGGCACAACGCCAGTCTCGGGTTTTGGAAAGGTGAAGGCGCGGATTGACGCGCTTATTGCTGAACGTTGCGGCGTTCGGATGCGAAAATGGCGCAACCACGATCTTCGCCGGACCATGGCCACCTATATGGGCGAGACGCTTGACGTAGATGAAGGGGTTATCGAACGATTACTGAATCACACCACTGGAGGATTGAGGGCAGTCTATCAGCGGCAGGAGTACCGCGAAAAGCGCAAGCGGGCGTTTAACGCATGGGCAGCTTACATCGAAGCCCTGTGCGATGACACTCCGGGCAATGCCTCCCATGAGTGAGGTAGCGCTGGAAAACAATTCTAACCTCCTCGACACTTCCTCCTTGCAGCCTCAGGGATCCCCTCATTTTTGCGCGACTCAATTCTGCCGCTCCCATTTGGCGAAAAGGTTTCGTTAACGAAACGATTCGCGGCGGGGGATGATGAGGGCGGTTGCGCAGCGGGCTGAATTTATTGAGAAATATCTCGATGGCGTATTCGGAGGTGATTTGCACGCCAAACGTGTTGCCTCCCTGGCTTGCGGTGTACTCGGCGTGATGACCAGTGCTTCACTGGCAGTCTCGATCATCGGTCAGGCTCTGGCGCAGGCGCGCGGCAAGGCAGCCAAGCATGCAATCAAGCAGGTCGATCGGCTCCTGAGCAACCAGGACGTGGATGACCGGCACCGTGTCGCCCGCATAATCCACGAACAGCTTCTCCCCGGCAGCATGGGTCTGGCGCATGACCACTGGCCGCTTGGAAGCGAAGTTCCTGTACAACTCGCAGAAACGGCTGATAGCGCAGGCCGTCCGGCTGCTGGGCGATGTACTCCTCCCAGAGAATGGAGAGCGTCACGTGCTTGCGCTTCAGTTCGCGATGGATGGAAGCCCAATCGGGCTCCGTCCGCCGCGCCGGGCCGGGCTTGGCGCCGCCTTTGCCGTATAGCCGCTCCTCAAGCTCGCTGTCGCCGAGCCCTTCGGGCAGCGGCCAGCTCACGCCTGCGGCGCGGCACCGCCCGAGTGTCGCCCGCACCGTCGACGGCGCCTTGCCGGTCCGCCGCGCGACCTCCCGGACCGCCAGCCGCTCTACCGCTATCAATCGTAAAATCTCGCGCACCAGGCGCATCGCAATCCTCTCCGCTGGCATCGGTTCCCTCCTTGAACGGATCAAAGAGCGGACCCTAGACGAGCCAGCAGAGGCTTCCGGCACCCCCCTTCCAAACAGGGTTACACCGCCTCAACAGGTGGGCGGAATAACTCCGGAATCGATGGGCGGCATAACCTCGGAACAGGTGGGCGAGATAATCCCGGAATCGGTGGGCGCAATCACTCCGGAATCATCACGCGAACGCCGGTCAACGCGACGACGTTCGGCCGCCGGATGACGGCTCTGAACTTCAAGCGCAAGAAGGTTGGTGGCTCGATGCGTTACGAAGGCATCGCAGTCCGCGGCGCACGGCCGGAATTGATGGTGATCGATAGCGCGAGAACGTCAAGCGTGGCGTAGCCCTAACGGCATCTTATGGATCTAGGAGCGGCCATTCCGAGCGTCTGAAAAGTTTCTTGACATGACCCTAGCACTAAATCGCTGCCGCGATAGCGCCCTGCTGCAAGGGCGGTAACCAGTTGAGAGGAAAGCAGTACCGGGGCGGGGAGCTCCGTCTTGAGGATTGAGGTCTTGGCAACCTCACT
>JBKQNN010000328.1:0-22801 GCA_052145975.1 Rhodomicrobium sp.
ACGTCCGGATAGGAGTAGAATCAATGTCATGCGCTCCGTCCATAAAATTAAACCGGACAGCCGTGGGTCAAGCCCGGCCATGACAATGGAAGGCGTTTCGCTGCCGCAACTGCCGGATTTAGGATGATGGAAATACCGGGGCTCACGGAGATTTGCATTAGATTCACAAGGACGGGCGGGAGGCGTACAACCGGTTCCGGCACGTCCCCCCGCGCGGCGGCGCATGCAATGCGGATGCCACTTCTGCGCGAGTCGCTGGGAAATAAATCGGCCGGCTTCCTTCCCAAGCGCTTTCCACAGCGCGTAATTCACAGGCCCGGACACCGCACCGCCATGGCGGTGGAAAAACCGCCGTATAACTGCCCGAAGCTTGACACAATCAAGCACAACGTTTAGTTGAGGAGTCGCTCCGGCTTTGCGGGGGGCTGGAGCACCTTACCCCCAGAATATCCACACGGCCGTAACAATCGGTTGACTCAACCTCTATTGGAAAATAACTTGGGTTGTGCCACACGCAATGGCAACCCCCGGCAGCAACCCCGCGCCGCTGGGGGCTTTTTTATTTCCCAGATACCCATACTAATTCTTCCGGAGCGCTAGAGTGCGTCCGGAAAAGCGCGAAGCGGTTTTCCGATAAGGCGCACGGCAACACATCAAACTAGAGCCCGCTTTTGATTCCATCAAAAGCGGGCTCTAGTCTGCGCAGGCGTTATCCGGCGCACGGCGCCACGCAGACGCGAATCCATTTCCGCCGCTAGAACAAGACCTCGGATGGGTCCCCGCCTCCGCGCATAGGCGCGAAGATAGGCGATAGGTCATTGATTATACGTAGGGTTCCACCCCTCATCCTGTCCCTCTCGGCAAGCTCGCCAAGGCGAGCTTGCAGCTTAGAGCGTCCGCATTCGCAAGCGAATGCGGATGGCGGAGAAGGGACGCCTGAATAGCGCCTGGAGCGTACAACACCGTCCCCTCTCCCATGGGGAGAGGGACAGGGTGAGGGGAGATTCCGCCGGATAATCAATCAGCTGCCGGCTATCTTAGCGCCTATGCGCCTTCGCGGGGACGACGCCGGGCACTATTCAACCCGCCGTCCTCTATCCCACATGCTTAACCGGCGAATACTTCGCCGGCAACGCGGGAGGCAAGCTCCTTGCCGATAGCGCCGTTGTTTTCTAGTTCTCTAACGATCTCAGTTTGTGTAGCCCCTGTCGATGCCAGTCGAACTGCCTGTTCCGAGGCAAGAACGATGACGCGCGCCGATTGATTGCTATGCCCGAATGAACGGCTCTTTATGCTTTCATTATGCCCCAAATATCCACTGGACAAAAATCCAATTACTTCAAATATATTTTCGTTGCTTGCCAAGGCTTCTCTAACTTCGTGCCTAGGCTTTCCCTCTAAGAGTTCTTCAACTTGCCGGGAAATATCCGGACCGAATTTTATAGCCACAGCGCGCGCAACGGATTTGGAGTCCTTATTCGATGTTGCAGGCGCGGCTGCGCGCGCAGGCAAACTATCTATCACAGTTACCTCGGAGGTAACCGCTGCTTCAGAGGTATCCGCTGCTGCGGAGCTGCCGGCTGCTTCGCAGGTATCCACTGCTTCGGAGCTATCCGCCACTTCGGAGGTATCCGCTGCTTCGTAGCTATCTGCTGCTTCGGCATCCTCTGCTTCGGAGCTATCGGCTGCTTCAGCGGTATCGGCGGAATCTATGGGCGGCTTCATGCTTGCATAATACTCAAAAGGTTTTATTTCAGCAGCCTTCTCCAACCCGAACCGTTTGAGCAGAGCCCAAAACAGCTGCCAATGCTCGCGCTCTGCGTGTAGTTTTGCGTGTACGATAAACTCATTGGCCAACAAATTTCTCAACCGGTATGCAAATAGCGACTCGAATACTTTGGCATCGAGGGACCCTTGACGGATAAGGACCTCGCAATGCTCAAAAAACCCCATGTAGTCTTCGACTTGGATCCAGTCGCCGGCTGTTTGAGGGCCAGCTCCCTCCTCTGCCCAAAGCCCTCCTGGGCGGAGGTGCGCGTGAACGGCGTCGTGCACGCGAGACAGTCTTTCGAGTTCCAAAAGAAAGGTCGCACGGCTTACGCGCACGCTATGCCTCAGCTGCGCTACGGCATAGAAAATACCGGCGGCTGTCAGGAACGTGCCCAAAACCTGTGCCAGGCTCCCAGCGACAGCAATGTGCTCCGGCCCGAACCACATGGCCGCCTCCCAAGAGTGCGTCCGGAAAAAGCATGCCTTCGGGCTTGACCCGGAGGTGTGAGCGGTTTTTCCGATGAGACGCACGGTTAAACAAAGACTGAGAGCCCCGCTTTTGATTCCATCAAAAGCGGATAGGCTCTAATAAAAAATTCTGTAGGCTCTCGCTGCTACGCAGACATTATGGCAAAGCTCCGGTCCACTACAACCTAAGGTCCCGCGAGTCGGATTTTCACCACTAAACCAGCATGCCGGCAATAGCGCCGCTCGCCAAGGTTGCTAAAGTTCCGGGGATAATCGAGCGTGGAGCCAGCGCAACGATCTCCCCTCGCCGCTCTGGCGCCATCGCCGTCATGCCGCCGATCATGATGCCCACGCTGCCAAAATTGGCAAAACCGCACAAAGCGTAGGTCATGATGAACTTCGAGCGCTGGCTCAAGGCATCGGGCTCAAGCCGCGCGAAATCGAGATAGGCGGCGAACTCGTTGACGACGGTCTTCGTCGCCATAAGGCGGGACGCGGCATCGAGGTCGCGCGCCTCGATCCCCGCCAGCCACAAAAGCGGTTTGAAACCCGTGGCGAAAATCTGCTGCAGCGTGAAAGGCCCGAAGCCCCCATGCGGGACAAGTGCCAGGACAGCGTTGCAAAGCTGAACCAGCGCTACCGTCACAATCAGCATCGCCACAATGCTTGCGACCATATAGATGCCGTCGTTGGTGCCGCGCGTAATCGCCTCCAGGAAGCTCGATGGCGGGTCCGTCTGCACGAGCGTGGCGCTGGCCCGGGCGCGGGCATCGAAGGGCACCATGATGGCAGCGAAGGCGAGCGCGCCGGGCGTCGAAATCACCGACGCGATGAGGATATGTCCGAGTGCGTCCGGTATGACAGGGCCAAGCAGCGAGGCGTAAATCACCATGACGGTTCCAGCGATCCCCGCCATGCCGCAGCTCATGAGCGCGAACAGCTCGCCGCGAGACATTTTCAGGAGATAGGGCCGGATGAGCAGCGGCGCTTCCACCATGCCCACGAAGATGTGCACTGCGGCGCCGAGGCCCAGCGCGCCGCCGATCCCGAGCGTGTTCCGCAGCACGAAGGCAAAACCGGCGACGATGCGCTGGAGTATGCCCCAATAAAGCAGGAGCGATGCCAGCGCGCTAATGACGAGAACCAGCGGAAAAGCCTTGAACGCCAGAATGAAACTGGCACCCGGCTTGACCTCGGCGAAGGGCAGCGCCGCGCCGCCGAGATAGCCGAAGACAAGGCTTGTGCCGGCATCGGTCGCCTTCTGCAAGGCAGTCACGCCATCGTTGAGCAGGAAGAAAAACTTGGTTGCCGGCGGGAATTCGATCAGCAGAACGGCCAGCGCAATCTGGAGCGCGATGCCGCCCAGGACGATCCGGTAGGGAATATGCCAGCGTTCCGCGCTCAGGCACCAGGCCAGCGCCAGCAATACCGCCAAGCCGGATAATCCATGGACGGCCGCCACGTGCCCCCTCCAACCCTCAAGCTATAAAACCCGACTCCCGCGGCCGAGACTAGAGCAAATGCGCAACCGCCCCGGGAAAGGAAAATGGCCCGGCAATGGTGTAACGAACGGAGGGAATCTCCCCTCACCCTGTCCCTCTCCCCATGGGAGAGGGGACGTCCCCTCAACGATTGCGAGCGAACTCCCTCTCCCATGGGGAGAGGGCGGGGGTGAGGGGCGATTCCCTCGCGATGTTAGGCAAGTCCGATGTTAGGCTAGCCCGGCCATGATAGTTGAGCTAGCTGCGATCCTACACCTGTTCCTGGCGCCGTTTGCGCAGAAACAGTGCGCCGATTACGAAAGTGGTGCCTGCCACAACGATCGGATACCACAACCCCGCGTAGACATTGCCGGTGTCCGCAACGATCGCGGTCGTGAGCAGCGGCAGCATGCCTCCAAAGATCCCGTTGCCGATATGATAGGGGAAGGAAATCGAAGTATAGCGCACCTGCGGCGGAAAAAGCTCGACAAGGAACGCCGCCATCGGCCCATAGACCATGGTGGCGTAAAGCATCAGCACGAACAGGGCCAGGAATGCGACAGGGTAATTGATAAGCTCCTGGTTCGCGGATTTGTACTCAAGGATCGGCCCGCCCAGCCGGTCCACCTGAGGATCGCCGTCCACGTATTTCCAAGTCAATCCAGGATAGCCCGCGCCGAACAGAGCGTTTTGCAAAGAGTGCTGTATCTCCGCCTGTTCGCTGCCGGCGATCGCAACGGTTTGCGCTCCAATCGTAACGTCTGCGGTTTCCATGCCGGGGGCATTCACCTTGGTAAAGGAGAGGCCCAGCTTCGTCAGATAATCCGTTACTTGGTCGCACGGGCTGAACACCGACCAGGGACCGGCGAAAACGTGGAGGTTACAAGTCCTTTCGTCCACGCGCAGCCAAATGGGATTGCTCACCTGGAATTCGGCCAGCTCGGGATTGACGGCCAGCGAAAGCACGTGAAACAGCGGAACGTAAGTAGCAGCAGCCAGAAGGCAGCCGGCGAGAATAATTTTAAGGCGCCCTATCTTGTCGGAGAGCCAGCCGAAAAACACGAAAAACGGCATGCCCGCCACAAGCGCCGCTCCCACCAAAATATAGGTGAGCAGGTAATCGACGTGCAGTGTAATGCTTAGGAAGAACAGGGTGTAGAATTGTCCCGTGTACCAGACGACGCCCTGCCCGGCCGTGGCTCCCAGAAGCGCCAAAAACATATATTTGTTGTTCGGCCAGTGGAAAAAGCTCTCCCATACCGGGATTTTCGAGCCGCGGCCTTCCGCCTTCATGGTCAGGAATACGGGCGTCTCGCGCAAGGCAACGCGGATATAAACCGAGACCACAAGAAGGATTATCGACGCGAGGAATGGCAGCCGCCATCCCCAGGCCTCGAAATCCCCGGCGTCGAGGAACACCCGGCAGGCGCCGATTGCGCCCAATGCGAGCAGCAGTCCTAAGGTCGCGGTCGTTTGAACCCAGCCAGTTGCGTAACCGCGGCGGGAACCCTCGGTGTATTCCGCGACATAGGTTGCCGCACCCCCATATTCGCCGCCCAGCGCAAGCCCCTGTATCAGCCTGAGGGTGACAAGCAAAATAGGCGCAATCCATCCGAGCTCCTCGAAGGTTGGCAAAAGCCCTACCGTAAAGGTCGCAAAGCCCATGATGACGATGGAAATCAGGAAGGTATATTTACGCCCAGTCAGGTCCCCGAGCCGGCCCAAAATCACGCCGCCCAGGGGGCGGACCACAAAGCCTGCCGCATAGGTGGCGAAAGCGGCGAGGAGTGCTGCAGTTTCATTTCCCGGCGGGAAAAACAGCTTGGCGAAGAAAGGTGCGAGCACGGCGTAGAGATAAAAATCGTACCACTCGAAAACGGTGCCCGCCGACGACGCAGCGATCACCTTTCGCGTTTCGGCGCGGGATACGAGAAAGGGCTGGGCCATCTATTCCGCCTCCGGACTTAGCCTGGCCGCCTGGCGTACTTGTTTCCCCATAGCCCCTCGTGCACGCTTTTGTCCGGCTCTTCCTGCACATCCGCGCGAGTTAGCTGCAGACGGGCCGGCGAGCGAGATAATTTGTTCTTCTGGGTATTCCGCATTTGTGGCAAAAACGTCGCGCCAGTTTCATGCGAAGGTCGTAGCCCGATGGTCTTAGCTCCAATGTCTTAGCCAGCGCGCCCCCCTGGCTGTGATAAAACTTTACGGGCTTTTGGCAAGCGAAACCAACAATAAGGCTTGCCCTATCATTGGGGGCGAACGTTAACGCGGGTCAGGAGGATTCGATGGCAGTTACAGCGGATAGCCCCTACAACGCCTCTAGCGAAATAAGCGAAGCCGAACAACGCAAGGTCGTCGTGGCGTCTTCGCTGGGTACCGTTTTCGAATGGTACGATTTCTACCTATACGGTTCACTCGCGGCAGTCATTGGCTCCCACTTTTTCTCGGGCCTCAATCAATCGGGGCAGTTCATTTTCGCCCTGCTCGCCTTCGCCGCGGGATTCTTCGTCCGGCCGTTCGGCGCCATCTTCTTCGGGCGCATGGGCGATATGGTCGGCCGCAAATACACCTTCCTCATCACCATCGTGATCATGGGCCTGTCCACCTTCCTGGTCGGCGTGCTGCCAAGCTATGGCAGTATCGGCCTTGCGGCGCCCGTTATCCTGATCGCGCTTCGCCTGTTGCAGGGGCTGGCCCTTGGCGGCGAGTACGGCGGGGCGGCGATCTATGTGGCCGAGCATGCCGAGCCCAACCGGCGCGGCTACCGCACAAGCTGGATTCAGACCACAGCCACGCTTGGCCTGTTCCTTTCGCTGATCGTTATCCTTCTGTGCAGGCATTTCGCCCCCGGTTCGACCGCGGCTGAGAAAGCCGCGTCGTTCAATGCCGAGTATGGATTGTGGCGCCTGCCGTTCTTGCTTTCCATTTTCCTGCTGGCGATCTCGGTGTGGATCCGGCTGAGCCTCAACGAATCGCCGCTGTTCAGGCAAATGAAGGAAGAAGGCCGGGCATCCAAGGCACCGCTCGCGGAGGCGTTTACCAACTGGCCGCACTTAAGGCTCGTCATTCTTGCGCTGCTTGGGCTGACCGCGGGCCAAGCCGTGGTGTGGTACACGGGGCAATTCTATGCCTTGTTCTTCCTCACGCAAACGCTCAAGGTCGATCCTTACTGGGCGCAGATCATGATCGCGCTCTCGCTTGTGATCGGCACGCCCTTCTTCATCGTCTTCGGCTGGCTCTCCGACAAGATCGGCCGCAAGCCGATCGTCATGCTGGGCTGCCTGCTGGCGGTATTCACGTACTACCCCGCAGGGGTCCTGCAATACATTCCGGGCGGGATGCAATTTAATTACCCTGGCATCTTCGAGCTTCTGACCCGCTCCGCGAATCCGGAGCTGGCCGCGGCCATCGAGCGCGCGCCCGTCACGGTCGTCGCCGATCCGTCTCAGTGCCGCTTGCAATTCGATCCGGTCGGCAAATCGAAGTTCACGGCACCTTGCGACGTGGCCAAGGCCGCGCTGGTCAAGTCCGGCGTGCCTTATAGCAACCAAGCAGGCCCAGCGGGCGCAGCCCAGATCAAGATCGGGAACCAAGTCATCCAGTCCTACGATGCCGCTGCCCCCGATGCTGCCGCGCAAGCCGCCCGCTTCAAGCAGGAACTCGGCGACGCCCTGAAGACGGACGGCTATCCTTCCAAGTCGCACATCGATGGCGTGGACTGGGCTGTCGTGGGGCTTCTCACGATCCTCGTTCTCTACGTGACGATGGTCTACGGCCCCATCGCCGCCATGCTTGTCGAGCTGTTCCCGACGCGAATCCGCTACACCGCCATGTCGCTGCCCTATCACATCGGCAATGGCTGGTTTGGCGGCTTCCTGCCCGTCACGGCCTTCGCAATCGTCGCTGGAACCGGCAATATCTATGCTGGGCTTATGTATCCGATTATAGTGGCGGCGATGACCTTTGTGCTGGGCGTGCTGTTCCTCCGGGAAACGCGCGGCACGGATATCGTGAACTAATACCCACTGTCGCAGAAGGATGAGTCACAGCCATAGCGCACAACCCCTCACCCCAGCCCTCTCGGCAAGCTCGCCTTGGCGAGCTTGCAACTTAAAGCGTCCGCATTAGCAAGCGAATGCGGACGGGGGAGAGGGAGTTCGCTCGCAGCCGTTGTAAGGGCGTCCCTTCTCCCATGGGGAGAAGGACAGGATGAGGGGTAATGCGCGGAGTGCGGGTCAGTGATTCCGGGTACTAGTACAACCGTAGGCACCCGGCTGAATGCTTCCCGCGCCGTCATCCCGGAAAGCGCCTCAGCGCTTATCCGGGGTGACGGCCGGGCTGCAAGTACTCTTGGGGGATCGCAAATTTGTGAACTGATTTGCGCAACATGAAAAAACTGTTACTCTCCCTCCTCAGGCGGGCAGTTCCTGCAAGGTTAGTCGATACGGAGGGGCGGCGGTGAACAACGGAGAGACGGGAATTGCTGCGATTGACGGCAGCGCCCCCGTTTTCGCTCCCCCCGATGGCCAAACCGCCGGGGACAATTCCATGCTCGCACCGGTTGCCCCCGTTCCCCTTGCGCCGATCCTATCCGCCGTCACCGCAACTCCCGCTACGAGGCCGCCGGCCATTGTGCAAAGGTCTCCCTTTGCAGGGGGCAGCGCGATTTACGGCGCGCTCGATCTTGGCACAAACAATTGCCGCCTGCTGGTAGCCCGGCCTTCGCGGCGCGGCTTTTTCGTGATCGACGCCTTTTCGCGGATCATCAAGCTTGGCGAAGGTGTCAGCCGCACCGGCGTCTTGTCGGAAGAGGCGATGGCGCGCACCATCGATGCCCTGAAGGTGTGCTCGGCCAAGATGGCGCGCCGGGGAGTTACGCGCTCGCGGCTGGTAGCGACCGAAGCGTGCCGTATCGCCAAGAATGGCACCGACTTCATCGCGCGGGTCGAACGCGAGACCGGACTCTCCCTTGAGATTATCGGGCGCGAGACCGAAGCCCGGCTTGCCGTCTCGGGCTGCGCCTCCCTTATCGACAAGCAAAGCGATTACGTCCTGGTCTTCGATATCGGCGGCGGCTCGTCGGAATTCGTTTGGCTCAACCTCGCCATGGGACGCCCATCGCGGCGCATCTCCATCGAGGACCGGCTCAAGGCCCAGGACAGCATCGAGGCATGGACTTCCTTGCCCTTCGGGGTCGTCACCCTTGCCGAGCGCTTCGGTAAGTCCTTCGTGGAGGGCCACCAGTTCGAAGAAATGGTGACTTTCGTCCAGAACGAGTTGAAACCGTTTAGCGACCGCAACAGCATCGCTGCCAAGATAGCGGCAAGCGGCGCGCATCTGCTCGGCACCTCGGGAACCGTCACCACGATTGCGGGCGTCTATCTCGGCCTTGCCGAATATCATCGCGCCAAGGTCGATGGCTGCTGGCTTTCCGCCCAAAGCATCCGCCAGGTGTCCAAGCGTATCGCCGGCATGAACTACGAGCAGCGCGCCGCCGAGCCTTGCATCGGCAGGGAGCGGGCCGATCTTATCCTCGCCGGCTGTGCCATTATGGAGGCCATGCTTAGGGTGTGGCCCGTCAAATCCTTGCGGGTCGCGGACCGGGGCTTGCGGGAAGGCATACTGGCTACGCTGATCGCGGAGGATCTGATCGGCGAGCGCAACCACAACGCAAAAATCGCCGCCTCCAACGGAGGGCCTAACGCTGGAACGCACACGCACAGAAAGTGTTAGGCGGCAATCCTCGTTGCCTCTCTTGAACGTTGCAAAAGACCCCCTCCCCCCAACCCTCTCCCCGAGGGGAGAGGGAGTGCGCGACCGTTGCGCAAGCGTCCCCTCGCCCCAACGGGGAGAGGGACAGGGTGAGGGGGGGACTCCCCCAAGCACTCAACCGGATTACCTATCATCCATGACCAACCGCGACCCAAATCAAGCGCGAGCCCTCAAGATCAAGCTCAAGAAGACGCGGGGGCGCACGCAGTCGTCCAAGCTGTGGCTGGAGCGCCAGCTCAACGACCCCTATGTCGCGGCGGCGAAGCGCGAAGGCTATCGCAGCCGCGCGGCCTACAAGCTTGAGGAGATCGCGGATAAATACGGCATCCTGAAACCGGGCGGCGTAATCGTAGACCTTGGCGCCGCACCCGGAGGCTGGAGCCAGGTCGCGGCCAAGCGTGTGAAAGCGGAGGACGGCCGGGGCGCTGTGGTCGCCCTGGATATTCTCCCCTTCGACGCGATACCTGGCGTCGCTATCTTTCAGCAGGATTTCAGCGAACCGGAGGCTGAAATCCGTCTGCTCGAAGCCTTGGGCGGGCGCAGGGCGGATGCAGTCCTGTCCGACATGGCCGCGCCCACAACTGGGCACAGGGCGACGGATCACATCCGCATCATGGGTCTCGCGGAAGAGGCGCTCGATTTTGCGCTGAAAGTCCTGGCGCCGGGCGGCGCCTTCCTCGCCAAGGTCTTTCAAGGCGGCAGCGAGAAGAGCCTGCTCGACGTGCTCAAACGCGACTTCTCCGTGGTGCGCCATGTCAAGCCCAAGGCCAGCCGCGCGGAATCGCCCGAGCTTTACGTGTTGGCAACCGGGTTCCGCGGAGAGGCCGGCGGCGACTGATCCAACATCCGGCTGAACACTTCCGCCATCGTCATCGCGAGGCGGCAAAGCCGCCGTGGCAATCCATAAGCAACATCCGTGACTTGGCCTTGGATTGCTTCGCTTCGCTCGCAATGACGTAGCGCAAGCGATCAACCGGATCTGGTGTGATGCAACATTCCCGTGAGCGCTGTTCCAGACGACGCTACAGCCCGCTTTTTCCTACCCTTACCGCGTGCCAACGATTAATGGAATAGCCTCATCGCGTTCAGGACCGTCTCGGACACCCCCCATCCAAGCGGAATGCCAACGAGGCCCCACGCAAGTATCAGTTGAAGTGCCGTATTGGCTTTTCGATTGCTTTTCATCTTCTTTCTCCCTTATGCACCCGCGGGTTCGCCCGCCGCATCTACTTCGGCCTCTGCCAGATTGGCCTTTTCATCCGCGGCCATGTGGAAACGGCGATGCACCGCGCCGATCAAGGCATTGCAGATGAAGCCCACCACCAACAGCCCCGCCATGATGTACATGGTGGTGTTGTAGGCTTGCGCTTTTGGCACACCGCTATCGATTTGATACTGCCGGATGTAATTCACCAGCACCGGGCCGAACACGCCGGCCGCCGACCACGCGGTGATCAAAAGGCCATGGATCGCGCCCACATAGCGGGTCCCGAACATGTCCTTGAGATAGGCAGGCACCGTGGCGAAGCCGCCGCCATACATGCTTATGATCACCACGAAGCACAGCACGAATGCCACGATACTGTGGATCTCGCCCGTCCACGGCACCGTGGCATAGAGCACCGTTCCCAGCGCGAAGAAGCAGAAATAAGTATATTTGCGGCCGATGAGGTCCGATATGGAGGCCCAGAAGAACCGCCCAGCCATGTTGAACAGGCTGAGAAGCCCCACAAACCCCGCAGCTGCCATTGCCGTTATCTGGCCCGGGAACATCTCCTGGCTCATCGCGGATGCTTGCCCAAGCACGCCGATGCCGGCGGTGACGTTAAGGCACAGCACCAACCAGATCAGCCAGAATTGCGGGGTCTTGAGCGCGTCGTAGACGTAAACGTCGTTCTTGGTGACGAGCTTGCGCGGCTGGGCCGGCTCCACATAGCCCTCCGGCTTCCAATTCGCGGGCGGAACGCGCACGATCGCCGCACCCGCCCACATGAAAGCGAGATAGCCAAGGCCGAGCACAACGAAGGTCTCCCAGACGCCGATATGGGTGGGGGTCGAGAACCTGTTCATCAGCCACACCGACAGCGGGGAAGCGATGAAGGCGCCGCCGCCAAAGCCCATGATCGCCATGCCGGTCGCCATTCCCGGACGGTCGGGGAACCACTTGATCAGCGTCGATACCGGCGAAATATAGCCGATGCCAAGGCCGCATCCGCCAAGTACGCCGTAGCCCAGATAGACGATCCAAAGCTCGTGCAGATAGATGCCAAGGGCGGAAACGAGAAATCCTCCCGCCCAGCACAGCCCTGCCGTGAACATGGCGCGGCGCGGCCCGCCCTCCTCGACCCACCGGCCGAAAATAGCCGCAGACGTGCCGAGTACAAAGATTGCGATCGAGAAAATCCAGCCAAGCTCGGTGAGTTTCCAATCGCCCGGCGCCGAATGCGTAATGCCGATCAGCTTGGTCATCGGCAGGTTGAACACGCTGAACGCATACACTTGCCCGATGCACAAATGGACGCACAGCGCAGCGGGCGGCACCATCCATCTGCTGAAGCCGGGCCTCGCAAGGGTCCGCTCGCGGCTTAGTATTCTCACCGGTCCCGAACCGGCGTACCCGCTAATCGCAGCCATGTTTCCTCTCCGCTAGTTACTCTTGTAATTAACTTACCTGCCGCGGCTGCCGGCTACTCCGGCTTTTCCCGCGCCAGTTGCTCGACTGCAAGACGCACCTCCGGCCTAAGTCCCTCCCCACCTGCCCGCAGATGCGCGACGATGGCCGCCCGCATCCGGGGGTCCCAAAATTTCTTCAAATGGCTGGCGGTGCCGGCGATGGCTTGGTCCGGCCCTTGGCTCGCGAAGAACGCGCCGATCTGATTTGCCATCGTCACCAGCTTATTCGCGCTACCGCCCTCCGGGCTGCTTGAGCGCATTTTGTCCGCGCTACCGCCCTCCGGGCTGCTTGAGCGCAAGTTGTCAGCCATCGCCTGGCACCTCCTCAGCGATGCGTTCTGGATAAGTGAAAACCTCGAAATCCTCGCCCCTGAGGATCGCCGCCAGCGTGATACCCGCACTCTCAGCCACCCGGACCGCCAGCGCCGTCGGCGCGGAGATCGCGGCGATTATGGGCGCACCGAGCTTTGCCGTCTTTTGCACGAGTTCGATGGATACGCGGCTTGTCAGCAGAACCACGCTGTTTCCAGCAGCGGCGCCGGCTCGCATGGCCGCGCCCACCACCTTATCGAGCGCGTTGTGCCGCCCAACGTCCTCCCGGACGATAATGCCGCCGTCCGTATAAAGCCCGGCGGCGTGAACCGCGCGCGTCCTCGCATTAAGGCTTTGCTGCGCGTGAAGCGCTGCCATCCCTTTCACAAGATCGCCCGGCCGCACTTTGAATGCGCTTGCAACCGTGCGGACCGGCTTCAGGGCTTGCTCAATGCTCTCGGTCCCGCAAAGGCCGCAGCCTGTAGGCCCGACGATGCTGCGCCGCCTGGCCCGCTGACGCAGCGACACCTCCGGCTTCAACCACATGCGCGCCTCGATTCCGCCGCCGGCCTCCACGATCTCCAGGCTTTCGATATCCCCGGGCGCATCGATGACATCCTCAGTCAGCGCGAAACCGATGGCGAAGTCCTCGAGATCGGCCGGCGTCGCCATCATGACCGCGTAAGACGAGCCGTCGAAGGTCAACGCGATGGGGGTCTCCTCAGGGATGGCCCGGCGCGTGCGCTGAGGCTCCCCTCCGCGCCAGGCAAGGGGCGTCACCTCGATGAATGGCGGCGTCGAAAATCCTATTATACCAAATCCGGTTGAGTGCTTCACGGAGTCCCCCCTCATCCTGTCCTTCTCCGCGCCAGCGCGCCTTGGCGAGCTGGCATCTTTTGCTGCTGCATCCGCAAGCGGATGCGGACGGGGAGAAGGGACGCTAGAACTAGCCGCAGCGCAAGTTATAGGGTTCTCTCTCCCCTTGGGGAGAGAGACAGAGTGAGGGGGTCTTTTGCTGAACCAATCAACCGTATCCGCCATCACTCGGCCGCCCCCATCGCGGCGATCCGGCGGCTATGTTCCGCCTGCCGGTCATAGCTTTCCTGCCACTCCGTGGGCCCGTTCGAGGGGCTAACCTGCACCGCCGTGACTTTGTATTCGGGGCAGTTGGTCGCCCAGTCCGAATACTCCGTCGTGACGACGTTGGCTTGCGTCCCCGGATGATGGAAGGTGGTGTAGACCACGCCGGGCGCCACCCGGTCCGTAATGGTGGCGCGCAAGCTCGTCTCTCCAGCCCGGCTCGTGAGCTTCACCCAGCTCCCCTCGCGGACGCCACGCTGCTCGGCGTCGTGCGGATGGATTTCGAGCAGGTCCTCCGGATGCCATACCTGATTGGCGGTGCGCCGCGTCTGCGCGCCGACATTGTACTGGCTCAGGATGCGGCCGGTGGTCAGCAAGAGCGGGAAGCGCGGGCCAGTCCGCTCGTCCGTCGGCAGATATTCCGTTATCATGAACTGGCCCTTGCCGCGCACAAAGCCGCCCATGTGCATGACCGGCGTTCCCTCGGGCGCCTTTTCGTTGCAGGGCCACTGCACCGAGCCCAGGGCGTCGAGCTTCTCGTAAGATACGCCCGCGAAGGTTGGCGTGAGCCGCGCGATCTCGTCCATGATCTGGGACGGATGGTCGTAATGCATGGGATAGCCCAGCGCCTCCGAGAGCTCGACGGTGATCTCCCAATCCTCCTTGCCGTTCCTCGGCGCCATAACCTTGCGCACGCGCTGAATGCGGCGCTCGGCGTTGGTGAAGGTCCCGTTCTTCTCAAGGAACGTCGAGCCCGGCAGGAAAACATGCGCGTAATTGGCCGTCTCGTTCAGGAACAGGTCCTGCACGACGACGCATTCCATCGCCGCAAGCGCATGGGAGACGTGCCTCGTATCGGGATCGGACTGAAGGATGTCCTCGCCCTGCACGTAGAGCCCCTTGAAGGAGCCTTCGATGGCCGCGTCGAACATGTTCGGAATGCGCAGGCCCGGCTCCCTGTCGAGCGCGACACCCCAAAGCGCTTCGAACATCTGGCGCGTGGCATCGCCGGAGATGTGCCGGTAGCCGGAAAGCTCGTGCGGGAAGGAGCCCATGTCGCAGGAGCCTTGCACGTTGTTCTGGCCGCGCAAGGGGTTCACGCCAACGCCGGGGCGGCCGATATTGCCGGTTGCCATGGCGAGGTTCGCAATGGCCATGACCGTGGTCGAGCCCTGGCTGTGCTCGGTGACGCCAAGGCCGTAATAGATCGCGCCGTTGCCACCCGTGGCGTACAGGCGGGCCGCGCCTCTCATGTCAGCGGCGGGAACGCCGGTGAACTTCTCCATCGCTTCTGGGCTGTTTCGGGCTTCGGAAACGAAAGCCGCCCAGTGCCGATACTCGCCCCAGTCGCAGCGCTCGCGGATGAACGCCTCGTCCGCCAAACCCTCCGTGACGATGACATGCGCAAGCGCGGTCAGCACCGCGACATTGGTGCCGGGCTGCAGCGGCAGGTGATACGCCGCCTCGACGTGGGGGCTGCGCACGATATCGGTGCGGCGCGGATCGATCACGATCAGCTTCGCCCCCTCGCGCAGCCGCTTCTTGAGGCGCGACGCAAACACGGGATGGCCGTCCGTCGGGTTCGCGCCGATGATCACGACCACATCGGCATGCTCGACGGAGTCGAAATCCTGCGTGCCGGCCGAGGTGCCGAATGCTGTACTTAACCCGTAGCCCGTGGGCGAATGGCAAACGCGGGCGCAGGTATCGACATTGTTGTTGCCGAAGGCGGCGCGGACCAGCTTTTGAACGAGGAAGGTTTCCTCATTCGTGCAGCGCGACGAAGTGATGCCGCCAACCGCACCGCGCCCGTACTTCTGCTGAATGCGCGTGAACGCAGAGGCCGCATAGCCGATGGCCTCCTCCCAGTTCACCTCGCGCCAGGGCTCCTCGATGGAGCTGCGGATCATCGGCTTTAGAACGCGGTCCTTATGGGTGGCATAACCGAAGGCGAAGCGGCCCTTCACGCAGGAATGCCCGCGATTGGCCTTGCCGTCCTTGTAGGGCACCATGCGCACCAGCTCGTCGCCGCGCATCTCCGCCTTGAACGCGCACCCCACCCCGCAATAGGCGCAGGTGGTGACGATGGAGTGCTCTGGCGTGCCAATCTCGTAGACCGATTTTTCGATCAGCGTCGCGGTCGGGCAGGCCTGCACGCAAGCGCCGCAGGAAACGCATTCCGATTGCATGAAGGGCTCGGCCATGCCGGCGGAGACGCGGGCTTCGAAGCCCCGGCCCGAGATCGTCAGCGCGAATGTCCCCTGCACTTCCTCGCAAGCGCGCACGCAGCGCGAGCAGACGATGCACTTTGCCGGATCGTAGGTGAAATAGGGGTTGGACTGGTCCTTCTGGTCCTTGAGGTGGTTCTCGCCCTCGAAGCCGTATCGCACTTCGCGCAAGCCCACGGCTCCGGCCATGTCCTGCAGCTCGCAATCGCCGTTCGCAGCACAGGTCAGGCAATCGAGCGGGTGATCGGAGATATAAAGCTCCATCACGCCGCGGCGGATGCGCTTCAGCCGTTCGGTTTGCGTGTGAACCGCGATGCCTTCGGCGACGGGCGTGGTGCAGGAGGCGGGCGTTCCGTTGCGCCCATCGATTTCGACGAGGCATAGCCGGCAGGAGCCGAACTCCTTCATCATATCGGTGGCGCAAAGCTTCGGGATCTCGATGCCGGCGAGCGCCGCCGCCCGCATGATCGAAGTGCCGGACGGAACCGCTACTTTCGTGCCATCGATGGTGAGCGCAACCGTTTCCGCTGCCTTCGAGGCGGGCGTTCCGTAATCGGGCTCATGAACGAGACACATGGTGTCCTCCTATTCCGCCGCGGCAAGCTGCGGGCGGATCCCGAAATCTTCGGGAAAATGTCTGATCGCGCTCATGACGGGATAGGGAGTGAAGCCGCCGAGCGCGCAAAGCGAGCCGAGCCTCAATGTCTCACATAACTCCTGGATGAGCGCGAGGTTCGCCGCCGCGTCATTCCTCGCGCGAATTTTATCGATAGTCTCGGCGCCGCGCTTCGAGCCGATCCGGCAGGGCGTGCACTTGCCGCAGCTTTCGAACGCGCAGAACTCGAACGCAAACCGCGCTTGTGCGAGCATATCGACGCTATCGTCGAAGACCACGATGCCGCCATGTCCGATCAAGCCGTCCTGGGCCGCGAACGCTTCGTAGTCGAAGGGCGTATCGAACAACGCGCGCGGGAAATAAGCGCCGAGCGGGCCGCCCACCTGAACCGCGCGCACGGGCCGGCCGGTCGCGGTGCCGCCGCCGATATCGTCCACAAGCTCGCCAAGCGTAATGCCGAAGGCCGTCTCGAACAGCCCGCCATGCTTGACGTTCCCCGCGAGCTGGATAGGCAACGTGCCGCGCGACCGGCCCATGCCGAAATCGCGATAGGCCGCACTGCCTTCCGCGAGGATGAAGGGCACCGACGCCAAGGAAATCACGTTGTTTATCACGGTCGGTTTGCCGAACAGCCCGGCATGAGCCGGCAGTGGCGGCTTCGCCCTCACCTGTCCGCGCTTGCCTTCAAGGCTGTCGAGGAGCGCCGTCTCCTCGCCGCAGACATACGCGCCGGCGCCAACGCGGATCTCCATATCGAAGGCAAAAGCAGAGCCAAGCAGCCGCTCGCCCAAGAGCCCGTGCCGGCGCGCCCGGACCACGACCTCCCGCATGGCCGCGGTGGCGTGCGGATATTCGGAGCGGATATAGACGTAGCCTTTGGTGGCGCCCGTCGCGATGCCGGCGATTGCCATTCCCTCAATCAGGCAAAACGGGTCGCCCTCCATCATCATGCGGTCGGAAAACGTGCCGCTATCGCCTTCGTCGGCGTTGCAGACGATGTACTTTTGTTGAGGCTTGGTTCCAGCAACCGTGCGCCATTTGATGCCCGTTGGAAAGCCCGCGCCGCCGCGGCCGCGAAGGCCGGACGCGACGGTTTCCTCGACGGTTGCCGCCGGGCCTATGGCAATCGCGCGCTCCAGCCCTTTGAAGCCGCCGTGAGCGCGATAATCCTCAACCGACAGCGGATCGGTGATGCCGCAGCGCGCGAAGGCGAGCCGCGTTTGCCGCTTCAGGAACGGATGCTCCTCCGGCCTGCCGATGCGCAAGCGATGAGCTGCGCCGTCGAGAAACCCGGCTTCGAACAATCCAGTAACATCTTCGCGATCCACCCGCCCATAAGCGATGCGCCCCGCGCGCGTTTCAACCTCCACCAGCGGTTCCAGCCAGTACATGCCGCGAGAGCCGTTGCGGACGATCTCCACGTCTATTCCGCGTACCCGCGCCACTTCCTGGATCGCTCCGGCGGCGGCATCCGCGCCAACCGCGACAGCCGCGGCATCGCCTGGCACGAAGATCCTCATGCGTCCACCCCGGCGATAATCGCATCGAGCTTCTGCGGCGTGAGCCTGCCAACCGGCTTGCCATCGACCATAGCGGACGGGGCACAGGCGCAAAGCCCTAGGCAGAAGGTTTGCTCCAGCGTTACCCGCCCGCTTGCCGTGGTCTCGCCAAAATCGACGCCGAGCAGCACCTTCGCCCGCCCGGCCAGCGCCACCGCGCCCACGGATTGGCACGCCTCGGCCCGGCACAGCGTCACCGTATGCTTGCCCCGCGGCTCAAGGTGGAAATCGTGGTAGAACGTCGCGACGCCGTAAATCTCGGCGCGCGTGATATTCAGCGCGTCCGCGACCAGGGGCAGCGTCTCCTCCGGCAGGTATCCGAACTCAGCTTGAAGGGCATGCAGGATCGGCAAAGCCGCACCCTCAAGCGCTAGATGGCGTGAGATGATGGCGCGCGCAGTTGCCTCGGTGGCCGCTGTCACAACTCCTCCTTGTGCGTCTTACCGGAAAACCGCTTCCCACCTCCGGGTCAAGCCCGAAGGCATGCTTTTCCGGACGCACTTTAGTTAAGCCAATTAGAACAGAAAAGCTGCACAAGGATCAATACTGCCTTCGCATGGTTCGATAGACTTTTTCTATCGGAGCCCGCGATACCAATTCTGCACCAGAGTTGAGACACATTGAACTTTCGTATCGTTATATACGCGCCGCCTGCTCGCAGTGGCGCCAGGCAACCAGATATTACACAAACATTTGTTGCATATTTCAATTCCGTTCAATTTATTTTTATAATTGTCCTGCGATAAGCTTCGCCTCTCGCAGGAAGGCTGACGTTAGCGGCGTGATCGGCTCGCGCGGACCCGCGATCAGGCCGATGGTGTAGGCGGTGTCCGGCCCCACGATCGGGATGGCTTCGATCTCGGGTGCAAGCCGGAAAATGCCGGTCAGCTTCTCCGGCATGATCCCTGCCCATTCCCCGGTCTGGATATGCGCGAACAGCACGATCATCGAGTCGCTTTCGAGCTTGACCGATGCGCTCGCGCCGGCCTCTAGCAAATGCCGTTCCATGATGCGGCGGTTTTGCATATCGCGCGTAAGCAGGCACAAGGGAATGCTTGCCGCCTGGGCCCAGGTCACGGACTTGGCGCCCGCAAACGGGCTGTCCCGCTTGGTCAGGAGACAATATTTTTCCCGGTAAAGGGGGATAGCGCTGACCTTGCCCAGCGGCTCGTTATCGATATAGGTAATCCCCACGTCGATATTGAGGTTGGCGAGCAGTTCCAGGATCTCCTCCGAGGTGCGCGCAAGAATCGTATAACGCACCTTGGGGTAGCGTGCATGAAAGGGCGTTGTCAGCGCGGCGGCCACGGACAGCGCCGCCGGGATCGCACCAATGCGTAGATGGCCGGTGAGCCCGCGCTTGTGCAGATCGACGTCCTGCTTCAGCGCGCGCGCATCGTGCGCAATCCGCCTCGCCCACCCCAGGACGCGCTCGCCCTCCTCCGTTAGCCCCAGGAAACGCGAGCCGCGCCGGACCAGAATCACGCCCAGCGTATCCTCAAGCTGCTTCAGCCCCGCCGAAAGTGTCGGTTGCGTAACGCCGCAGGCTTCCGCCGCGCGCCCGAAATGCTTCTCCTGCGCAAGAGCGATCAGAAATTCCAGCTTTTCGATCATGAATGCATCCGAAGGGGCGAAGATACCTATAGATATGGTTGAATATTACGCGCGGTACGAGACTATAGTCGCGCCGCTCCTCTCCCTGCCCACCCTCCGCCGGGATTATCTGTTTGGTGGCGCAAGCTGTACGCTCGCAGCCCCAATTCAGGAGAACTCGATCTCACATACATGTGATAAGTTAACGCCGTTGGCATGACGCATATTTACGGTCTGCACGGGTGTCAGGTGATCACGCGTGGCTATGGTGGAGTGCGGGGCCAGCCATGCAGCAAGGATGCATGCCAATGGCATCGAATATTGAGGCAACCAAGAACGCCTATGAGCTTTTTAAGCGGGGGGACATTCCCACGCTTATAAAAGACTATATTGATGACAACTGCACCTGGGTAGCCCCCGGTCCCAAGGACATCTTGCCCTGGGCCGGCGAATTCAAAGGGAAGCAGGAGATTGCAAATTTTTTCATGCAAGTAGCCCAAAATCTCGATTTCACCGAGTTTGCACCGCGCGACATGATTGAACAAGGCGATACTGTAGTAGTTATCGGAATGTCATCCGCTCGGGCAAAGAAAACGGGCAAGACCGTAAACAGCGACTGGGTGCACGTCTTTAGATTCGACCAAGGAAAGGCAGTGTTCTTTCAGGAATATACCGACACTGCTGCGGCCGTTCTCGCAATGCCGTGATGCCGGGCGGCGCCTTGGATCCGCGCCAGACGTTAGATTTCAATCGCTGGCGCATCGTCTATCCGGAAGCCCCGAAGCGATCCGGTCAAGGCCGGTCACGCTCCAGGCATTCGATCTGGATCACATCCCCCGGCATGACCGGAGCCGTTTCGCTGGCTTGCTCGAAGACTGGCTCTCCGGATTGGCTGCGCCGCATGATCCTGTAAGAGACCACCTGGCCGGACCCGCCCCTCCCAGGTATCGAGCCGCCGAATGGCTCGGCGCCTGAGCGGTAGAAACCGCCCGCGACGGTAAGGGCGTGCAAAACGGTATAGCCCGGAGCATAGGGGTAGGCGCCCGGACGGTTGACGAGCCCGGCAACGTAGAACGGACGGCATTGCACGATATCGATGGAGAAATATCCAAGCCTCTCGCGCCTGTTTCCGGCAACGGCGCGGATTTCACGCTCAAGCTCCAGCCGCGTTTTATCGCGCGCGTCGAACTCGCCAATTCTGGGCAGGCGCAGCTGTCCGCTCTCGCCGATAACGTACTCGCCGTTGAGATCGTCGCGGTCGTAGCGGTCGTAAAAGAGAATGCGTAAACGGTCGCCGCCGCCGAGACGGTAGTTTTCATCCACGAGTGTGCCCAGTACGCCGACTGAAACTCTATTGACCGGCCTTTCGCCCGGCGCCGGTTGCACCGCCTCCACAGCGGCCGGTGCGGCCGGGCGGCAGACGGGCCAGCCGCCCGGCTTATGCCCGCTATTGCGCAGGCGGGCGACCGTTACTTCGGTCTCCCAATCCTGACCGCGGGGAATGCACACCAGGGCTCTACTCATCTTGCTATCAGTACGCGTTGGAGCTGAAGAACGGCACGAGCGCGGTCCGGGCCAGGATTTGGATATCCCGCCATAGCGACCAGTTCTTGATGTAATAAAGGTCTAGCTCGACACGCTGGCGCATATCTTCGGGCGTTTTCGTTTCGCCGCGGCAGCCGTTAACTTGCGCCCAGCCGGTTATGCCTGGCTTGACCTTATGACGGTTGGCGTAGCTGTTCAGGACGCGGGCGTAAGACTCGTTGTGCGCGACCGCGTGGGGACGCGGGCCTACGAGCGATAGTTCTCCCTGCAGCACGTTGAAGAGCTGCGGCAGCTCGTCGAGGCTCGTCCGGCGCAGGAAGCGGCCTACGCGGGTTACGCGCTTGTCGTCCCGCACGGCCTGCGTCACGACGGGGCCATCCTCCGCGACGGTCATGGTCCTGAATTTCATCACCCTGACGATGCGGTGATTGTAGCCGTGGCGCGACTGCACGAAGAAGACTGGTCCCTGGCTGTCTAATTTGACGGCGGCGGCAATGGCAAGCATCAGCGGCGACAAGGCAACCAGCGCGATTGAGCCGAGCACGTAATCGATCGCCGCCTTCAGGAGCAAACCACGCACGCTCAGCGGCGGACGCTGCAGGTCGAGCAACACCAAGCCGCCTGCTCCGCCAATACCGCGGGGAACCGTCAGCGCATCGGGGCAAAGCTGGACGTCGATCGGCAGCACCTCAAGGTCGGCTATCGCGTCGAGGATCTCGTCTTTTGCCGCTGACGGCATCGCCAGAACGATCCGGTCGCAGGCGCCGCTTTGCGCAGCGGCGATAAGGCCGGCCATCCCGCCGGCGGGGGTGTCATACGAAAGCGATGCCGGATCGTCGCTGTAGATACCCGCAAGGACAAGGGTGCGATCCTCCGCGAAAAGCTCTTCGGTCACCCGGGCGGCAAGGTCCATGCTGCCGTAAACCGCAACGCGCTGCGAGAGCCGGGTCTCAGCCCTTAAGAGCCGCGCCCACAAGAGGATGCCAACGCGCGCGGCCAGCAGAAACGCAACGCTGAACGCGTACCAGAGCGCGAACCAGCCCCACGGGAAGCTGCCCGAAATCTTCAAGAGATTGAACAGGCAGAACAGCAGCGCGAAACTGATACTGGCGGCCAGCATGATGACGCGCGTCTTCGTCTCGCCCGCAATAATGGCCGGAACCGAATAAAGGTCCGACAGCCTGCCGGTTACCATGAGTACGATCGCCGCCAGCGCACCGGCGCCGAGGTAAAAGGAGCCGGGCGCCGGGGAATGAAGAATGACGTCGAAGTAGAAAACCTGCGCCACGAGCGCGCTCAGTGCGATGCCGGCTGGGAAGACAATCGCCTGGGTTTCCGCGAGCAGCTCCGGGCGCACGCCCGGCCGGACCTCTGGCGCGGGGCGATTGAAGGTCTTGCCCTTAGGGTGCACTGCCGCTAAGGGGCGTTTCGGCACTGCGTAAAGTCCGGCAACCTTACCGTTGGTCAGGCTGCACGAAACGCTGGCGGCGGCGGAACCAGAAACTTTGCTACCCATCACGGCTGTACGACCTCTACCAGAACTCAGTCCATAGCATAGTACACACGTTATACGGGTGCTTCCCGCTTTACCGCCGCTTAACCTTAATCTTATCGGCTAAACTTGAGCATTCCCCCCCTCTCTTGGCGCTTTCATCCAGATTTATAGGATTTTCGTAAGTTTTTCTACTTCGCCTTATACCGGCC
>JBKQNN010000329.1:0-22733 GCA_052145975.1 Rhodomicrobium sp.
TGGCTGTTGGCCGGAAGAATGCAGTCTGTTTCCATCAGGAATTACGCCGCACCGGGCCCAAAACCCACTTTGATTGTAAAATTGGGAGAGGGCAAGGAGCACATTGGCTCCATAACCTATCTCGGCCGCACCCAATACAAGACCGAATTGTCTGAAGAGGAGGTCAAAAAATATACGGACGTTGGCATCCGGCATTCCGATTTGACGTATCATTTTCCGGGCATCGAGCTAGATTTGGGAGACGACGATATTCTCCTGCCGAAGGGCGATACCTTCATGAGGAGATCGACGATAACTTTTACGACGGAGGGCGACCCATACACTGTCTCGGTAGATAAGTTCTATTTCCATGACCTGGTCTCGGATAAGTATAGCGAGACGTTTGTTGAGGTTGAGATAGATTGCACAGATAACAAAAAGCCAGATCCGGTTTTGACCCGGGTTATAGAAATTATGGAATGTATGCTGGATGTCGATATGCAGCCGATCTCCAAATACCAGCGTTTTAGGGAGTTTTGCAGTTCCGATCAGTTTGAGGAGTATTTTTTCCTTGGCGTCGATCTGGTTTCCTACTCCCAAGTTGAATCTTGGAAGCAAAAACAAGTTGTGCAGCGCTTTCACAAAATCATCAAGGACAGCGTAGCGGCCGGCGCCCGCAAGCGGCCTATAATGCTCTCTATTGGCGACGGAGCAATTGTGGTCCTGCCTTCCGATTGGCCTAATATAGATGGCATAATGCGGAGGATTAAGGCCGGCGTCGATAAGAACAACGCCCAGGGCGAGCTTCGTAAAATAGAGTTCCGGATTGCGGTTCATTTTGGGGCGGTCTTCACGTTCACCGATCTCAACGACGGTATGAATGTTGCCGGAGAGGGAATTAACGTAGTAAGCCGGGTGCTCGACAAGTCTAGTAACGGGAAATGCCTCTTATCGGATCAAGCCTATAGGCGCATCGTCGATTCCAACCCAGTAAACAAAGAAAAGTTTAAGTCCCTTGGTGTGCATGAATTCAAGCATGGACTAAAATTGGCGGTTTACGAATACGACGCTGGAAAATAGGCGATGCCGGACGGCGATAACGATCAGAACCATCACATTCAGTACATCCATTTCATGATCGGTCAGTTGCAGGAAACCGTGAAATATGCCGACGCAAAACATGCTGTGGGCATGACTTTTGTCACAAGCCTTATGTTTGCGTCGAATGAATTTCTTTTCAAGAAGATCGACCAGACTGCCAGCTTCGGAAAGCATTTGGTTCAACTGGCCCTGATTTTTGCATTCTTGGCACTGGCCTGCGGCTTCTTCGGCATTTTCCCTCGCTTTATTGCGCCGTATCTTTCCAGGCGGCGTTGGAACAGAGACCCAAATGTGTTTTACTTCAAAGATATTGCCGAAACGGACACAAAAACGCTGAAAAACACGATTGAAAAGACATTTCCAAAATCCGGCCTAAGCCCTTCCTATCAACTCAGCGGCATCATGGAAATACAGGCCCTATCGTCTATTGCCGTCCGGAAGATGCGCATGTTCGAGTTGTTTATGTACTTTCTGAGTTGCTTCCTGATCTGCGAGTGCATATTGTTCTGGCAGGTTTCATAGGCCGTTCTGGAAGAGGTTGCAGTAGCGCTCGCGGAGCAAGTTCTTCTGCACCTTGCCCATAGTATTGCGCGGCAAGCTTTCCACAAACACCACGCGCTTTGGCAGTTTATAGTTGGCCAGCCGGCTTTTGAGCGCCTCCAGGACATCGGCCTCGGTAAGCCCGTTCTCGGTCTTTACCGCAACCGCGACCACGCCTTCGCCGAAATCGGGGTGGGGAACGCCGATTACGGCGCTTTCGGCGATGCCATCGAGCAAATCGATCTCGCTTTCGACCTCCTTGGGATACACATTATAACCACCTGAAATCACGAGGTCTTTTCCGCGCCCGGCGATATGGACGTAGCCCCGCGCATCGATCTTGCCGAGATCGCCGGTGATGAAAAACCCGTCCTCGCGGAACTCGGCCTTCGTCTTCTCCGGCATGCGCCAATAGCCCTTGAAAACATTGGGGCCGCGCACCTCGATCATGCCGGTTTCCTCTGGCCCCAGGATCGCGCCCGTCTCGGGGTTCGCCACGCGCAGCTCGACGCCCGGCAGCGGAAAACCCACAGTCCCGGGGACGCGCTCGCCCCCATAGGGGTTCGAGGTATTCATGCCGGTTTCGGTCATGCCGTACCGTTCGAGAATGGCGTGGCCGGTACGCTCGCCGAACTGGCGGAACGTCTCCGTCAGGAGCGGCGCGGAACCTGAAATGAACAGCCGCATGCGCTGGGCCGCCTCGCGCGCGAGCCTCGGATCGGCCAGCAGCCGGACATAGAACGTTGGCACCCCCATCATGACGGTGGCGCGCGGCATGAGCCGGAAAACCTCGTCCGGGTCGAACCTTGGCAGAAACAGCATCGAAGCGCCGGACATCAGCGCCACGTTACACGCAACGAAAAGCCCGTGCGTATGGAAAATCGGCAACGCATGCAAGAGCACATCGGCGGCGGTAAACGCCCAAGTTTCGATCAGCGCATGTGCGTTTGAGGAAAGGTTACCATGCGTGAGCATCGCGCCCTTCGAGCGGCCCGTAGTGCCAGAGGTGTAGAGGATGGCGGCGAGATCGTCCGGCTCGCGGGTCACATCCTCGAAGGCGCTCGCTCGTGCTGCGGCAAGCGCCATCAGACTGCCCTCGCTTGACGCCCCCAGCGTGCGGCAGTTGGGAACGCCCGCGCCCGCACAAAGAGCCGCAGCAGCAGCTTCGTCCTGCGGGCGGCAAACGAAAAGTGCGGGCTCTGCATCCCTCAGAAAATAGTCCAGCTCGGCTTGGGTGTAGGCGGTGTTGAGCGGCAAATAGGCCGCGCCCGCGCGCACGCAGGCCAAATAGAGAAACAGCGCCTCGGGGGACTTATCGGCCTGGACGGCAACCCTATCGCCCGGGTTGACGCCAAGGGCCGCAAGCGCATTCGCAAGCCGCGCCGATATCTCATCCACATCGCCAAAGCGATAGCACGCCCCGCCCGGGGTCTCGATGGCGGGCTTTTCCGCAATCCCCCAGCGGCCCTTAAGCTCCGAAAACAGATTGGCTGAACTCTGCATTTCGCCTTCCCATTTGGAACACGGCATTTTTCAGAACATTACCTACAGCAGAAACGCAACTGAGGTATCCTCCATGAAGTTGATCTCTTACGCCGCAGCCAGTGTGCTGCCGGCCCTTTTGTTGCTCGCCTGCCCTGCCGCCGCTCAAATGCCAGAAACACCGGGAGCTGCGCCGGCTCCAGCGCCCGCCTCCAGCGCCTACGACGCCGGCTTCCAGGATGGATTGCGCGCCGCCATGGCGCATGTGGATGCCATGGTGCGGGAGCGTGGCGGGGGAGGCGGAACGATGGACCATATGAAAAGGATGGAACATATGAAGAAGATGCACGGCATGGCCGGGCACGAGGAAACCGCCGGCGAGCCCGAAGGCGGACCGCGCGTCAAGCTTGTCCGTGGCAATGCGGAAATCGTGCTGGAATGCGCGGTGGACGACTCGACCGAGGATTGCGTCAACGCGGCGATCGTTCTTTTGGACCACGCCGCGGCGGAAAAGAGGGAGAAGGCCCAGGAGCAGCCAGCCGCTCCGCCGCCTCCGGCCGGCGGCCCGCAGCTCCCGCAGCACTGACTGTCTTGGCAAAGCACGCATACGCCTAACGCCGCCGCAACGATCATTCCTTGTCATGGCACACCGCCTCGATATTGTGCCCATCGGGGTCGAGCACGAAGGCGCCGTAGTAAGTTGGATGATAATGCGGGCGCAAACCCGGCGCGCCGTTGTCGCGGCCGCCCGCAGCGATGGCCGCTTGGTAGAAGGCGTCGACCTCGGCGCGGCTATCGGCGTGGAACGCGACATGGACGCCCGGAACCTGCGAGCCGCCGGCGCCGATCCAGAAGTCCGGCTTGGGCGGCACGCCGAATCCCGTGGCCACAATCGCACCCGTGTCAGGCGCTGCGACCTCCATAATCGGCACGTAACCCAGCGGCGCGAGCGCCTTGGTGTAGAACGCCCTGCTCCGCTCGAAATCGCTGACGCCAACGCCGGTATGGTCGATCATGACGGCTCCTGCTCCAAATGGTTCTATCCCGAATATTAACCTATTTTGCCGGCATTTTGCCTATGCTCGCGCCGGTTTTCGATATTGAACTAATTTAGCAGATGCTCCTTAAGGAAGCGTTGCGGGATGGCGAAAAATACCATGTCATTGAATTTTATAGCAATAATCACGTCGCGGGAAGCTCATCGGAACTATTTTTACGGTTAATATTAAATCTGCAAACATATTTTATAGGGTTTTGGAGTCGCAGAAAACGGCCTAAAGCGGGAAAAAATTCGCAGAAAGACGGCGGCGGAAAATATGCCGGGTGCGCATTAACCTTGGCCGCATTTACCATAGTAGGGCCCTACGCGAAGCGAACGGTCTGTTAAGCTTTGAGGCGCCGGTGCCAGGCGCCATCGCCAAAGGACCACCCCGTAGCAGGATGATGTGCACTCGCATTTCCGGGATGACGCCGGGTGAACCAATCGGCCGGATCGAAGCAGCGGCGGCATTGCATTTACGCGCCAGATGAGTAAGGCTGGCGCGGTGAACTGCTTGCTTTGGTGCAAATATGACTTTTCAGGAATTCGCGGCGTTTCATTTACCGGCGCTTGAGGTGGACGAGCTGCGCTTCAATGTGCAGATCGCGGTGATGGCAGCGGCGGCAGAGGACTTCCCCGCCGGCTTCCAGTACTGGACGCTGGGTGCCCCTGGCCACTGCGCTATCAAGTCTCCAGACCGTTCGATCCTGCTTGGCGCTCTCGATCGCGATGAGTGCCGGCGGCTGGCGCGCCAGACCAAGGACCTGCCTTATCCCGGCGTGCTGGGAAGCGGAGAGGCTCCGGGCTGGCTCGTGGAGGAAGCGAGCGCATTAGGCATCGGTTTTCAGGAACCCGAACCGCAACGGATTCACGTGCTGACGGAGCCGCCCCGCTATCCCGGGGCAGACGGCACGCCGCGCGCCGCCACAGAAGCGGATGTGCCGCTCCTTTTCGAGTGGATAACTGACTTTCAACGCGAAGCCGTTCCGCACGATCTGCCGCCACAGCGGGAAAAGGTCGAGAAAGGGGCTGCCAGCGGGAAATATCTGTTCTGGACGGTTGGGGGCGAGCCCGTAGCCCTCGCGGGGCTTGCCCGCGGCCTGAAAACGCTCGCGGCAATCGGGTCCGTGTTTACGCCGCCCGGCCAACGGGGCCGGGGTTACGCCGGTTCCGTCACGGCCGCCCTCTGCGAACGCATCTTTGCGCAGGGCAAAGCGGCAGTCTGCCTCTACACCGATCTGCGCAATCCCTATTCGAACCGGTGCTACGCCAAGATCGGCTTCAAACCTTACTGCGACTCCTGGCACTATCTCAAGGCATCGTAGAGCTGCGCAGCTTCCGGGAGACTTGCCTTGACGCGGGACCGGTTGCCGGAGAAAAAAGATAGCTGCCCGGCAAACCATTGCGGCCGCACATTCGGACATCAACGTCAGATCGAGGCAAGGCTTACGCTCATGTTTCACCGGCGCGACATCCTGAAAGCGGCCCTCGCTGCCGCAGCGGTCCCCGCTCTCAAGCTCCCAGCATACGCTACGCCGCCGCGCCGCTTCATCGACGTGCACTGCCATTTCTTCAACGCCGCCGATCTTCCCGTCCGCGGCTTCCTGCAGCGTGTCGTCCTATCCGACTACAATGCGGGCCAGGCGAGTACGCTGGCCGGCGAGATTTCGCTGAGCGTATGGAAAGGCATGGCGGCGAAACTCACGGATCTGGTCTTTAAGTATGAGGCGCCTACGCCCCAGCAGGAGCTGGCTTGCCTCAATGCCGCCAGTGCATGCGCCGGATTTGGCCTAAGCACTTCAAGAGTATTGAAGAGCGGCGAGCCCCGCCCTGACGCCGCGAAAGCCATCGCGGATGTGCTGGTGGCGGATTACACGGCGAGAGGTTCGCAGCACAAGAGCGGCATACCGGCTGCGCAACCGGCAGGCGAGCCCGCGGACACCGATGCCTTCGCCGATTTCGTGCTGAACGAGATGGAGCGGGAGGGCGCTGGCGTGCCGGGCGCGTCCAGCGGCAGCATGAAAAGTTTGGGCTCCTCGCTCAGCAACGCCGCCGGGGCCATAGCGGACTATCTCGCCAGCGGCCGCAGCACGTTCTCGCGCTATTTCGCGTAGGGACGGCTCCTGGCGGGATACCGCGAGACTATTGTCGAGACCTATTATTCGCTCTACGGCCCGCAGAACAGCCGCATCATCCTCACGGCCCCTGCTATTGTCGATTACAATTACTGGCTCCAAGACCAATCGCCGTCGCCCTTGCAGGATCAAGTGGAACTCATGAGCCAGTTGTCCTTGCGCCAGCCCCGGCCCATGCACGGCTTCGTGGCCTTCGATCCGCTGCGGGCGGTCAGGTCCGGCAAGCCGGGCGAGCCGCTCGCCATCGTGCAGGAGGCGGTAACGAAGCGCGGCTTTTTGGGCGCGAAACTCTATTCGCCGATGGGTTTCAAGCCCACCGGCAATGCCGAGGGGGGCCTTAGCTTCCCCGCCTACGCTTCGATGAGCGAGCCGGGCTTCGGCGCCGCCCTCGATAGGGCGCTCGATGCGCTTTACGCTTGGTGCGAAGCGAGCGAGGTTCCGATCCTCGCGCACACTACCGATAGCCAGTCCGCGGGGCCGGAATACGCAGCCAGGGCCGAGCCCAAATTCTGGGAGAAGGTGCTGACGAAATACCCAAAGCTCAGGTTGAACCTCGCTCATTTCGGGAACTTCAGCCAAGCCTTGGGCGCGAAGGGCGCTTCGAAGCCGTACGAGAAAACCTGGGAATACGAGATCGGCACCTACATCAGGGGCGGCCGGTTCCCGAACGTCTACGCCGATATCAGCTACTTCTACTGGGTGCTGGAGGGCAGCGCCGAAAAGGACCGTATCGCCGCGGTCAAGACGCTGTTCGCGAAGTATTTCGAGACCGATCCGCAGTGCGAGCGCCTCCTGTTCGGCACCGACTGGAACATGACAGGGAGAGTGCTGGGGGCGGCGCAATATCTGGACAATGTGGAAGCCTTTTTCCGCGGCATGGGCCTGAACGAGCGGCAACTCGACAATTTGTTCTATAAGAACGCGCTGCGCTTTCTCGGGCTGGACCGTCCAAGCAAGGCGGAAACGCGGCTCAAAGCATTCTATGCGGCGGCCGGCAAGCCTTTCCCCACCTTTGGATAGGCGTAGGCGTCCGGCGGCCCGCGGCGGTTGCGGCATAAAACGGGCGTAATCCGGTTTCACATGGATATTCCGTTTACGGACGGACGGGAGCGCGGACAGGCGGGCGGTTCCGGCGATCCATAACCTCAAATCCAGCCAGTTGCTAAGGGTACAAACTCGGGCTTGCAGGGGAAAGACAGTATGAGGAAGCTATCGCGGCGGCTACGCGAAACAGTCAAAATGCGAATGGCTGCGGCAACATTTTTGGGCGCGCTTCTGGCTTATCCATTCGCGCCATGCGCAAGCGCCGCGACTTTCACTGAGATTTCGATCCCAGGAGCGCCCGATCACGGTATTTTCGATCCATCCGTCGCCACCGGCGGCGCCGGCAAGTTCTATATGTCCCTGTCTGGCGTCGCGGCCAACGTTGCCGGCGAAAGCTTTCCGCTGCACGCAGTGCGCACCTACCTCGCCGTATCCAGCAATCAAGGGAAAAGCTGGCAGCTTTCGGGCGTTATCAATCCGGACATAGCGGTGCAGCTCGGGGCCGCGCCTTACAGCGGACGCTGGCAGAGCGAGGTCTCCGCCCTCGACTTCGACGCGCACGCTCCGGCGAATGCGCGCTGGAAGCTTGTCTGGCATCAATATCTTAACATCGCGGGCCAACGCGAATTTCAGCACGGTTGGATCGCATACAAGGAAGCCGCCACTCCCGAGGGTCTTGCCGCCGCAACCCCGGTGAAGCTGTTTACCGCCGCCGCATACGATTCGGTCAACGACGACCCAAACGGCTGGACGCGCTCGCCCATAGCCGGCCCAGCCAAGAACAAGGTGCAACAGCTCGCCCCAGCGCTTGCAGACTGCATCGCGGTAAGCGAGCCGGGCCTGTTGTCGAGCCCAAGCGCCCTCTATATGTCGCAGGTCTGCTTCAAGCCCGCTCCGGCTGGGCAGACAGGCGCCGTCAACTACGTGGTCTTGCTGAAATGCGCGCAGCCCTGCAGCGCTGCGGCGCCGGGCGCATGGTCGTATGCCGGAACGGCGCTCACGCCGAACGATGCCCAAGCCATGGGCCTAAATGAATTCTCAGCCTCCGACCTTTCTTCCTACAGCGGCCAGACCTACCTCACCGTTTCCCCGGTAGGCAATACTCCTGTTGCCGGCGCTTACAAAGGTTGTGTGGCGTTCCGCTTCGAGAAGCTCGACGGCGGTCAGGTTGTGCGCAACGTTAATGGGCTTCCAGTACCGGCAACCTCCATCAGCCTCGACAAGAACAGCTTCAACGGCGCCTGCACCTACTTGCCCGCCGCCGCAAACAAGGGGCTCTTGATCGGCAGGGTCGATTTTGCGACCACAACGGCCGGCACCGACGCTACCTTTCACATCTTCCAGTCGAACGTCTCTCCGTGAGAGCCAAATGCGGCCGATCGCGTTCAGGCCGCGTCTTGCGAACGCGAGTTCGCAGTGAGAGCCTGCGGCAAATAGGGTGCGAACCTGCCTCCGGCTGTACTAGCAGAGTCAAAGTCCTAGTGTGGCGCCGGGGGCGGTGGCTAAGCCCCGGAGAATGCTGCGCGAATTTAAATTTAGTTGATAGCTTGTGCATCGCCGCTATTTTGCCAGTTTGGGGCTATCCAGCAGTTACGCTGCCCTCATTGAAATTGTGCGGCAGCGGTTAGCCCCCGCTGAACGCGTGAACGCATAACTGGGGAGATTGCTACAATGACTAGATGGGAGCGATACCGCGCCTTTGCCTGCGCCTTTTCCCTTTGCTTCGCAGCCTTTCCTGTCCTGGATCTGGCGCGCGCGGACGATACCGATAAGGCGAACGCAGCCGTAAAAGCCGCCAGCGACGAAGATTTGCGCAAGGAGGAGGAACGACGCTTCCACAAGAGCGCGGCAAGGTCCCCCGCATCGGCAGCCCGCGGGATAACCACCGGGGCAGCCGCCGGCCTGGCCTCGCTCACCGATGCGCAGTTCTTGACCGCGGCGCACACCCGCGCGATTTATGGCCCCGACGACCGCACGGACTGGTATCAAATAGCGCACTCCGCCAGCCTCGCCGCCAAACTTGAGCCGCTCGCGCGTGCATCGGTTGCTCTTTTCGAGGCCACCAAGCTCGATGCGCCGGTTAACGGCACGGTCCACATCAAGGCCAAGTCCTTCCAGGAGTCCAAGCACCTCTGCCCGCCGCCGCCGCCGGTAAAGTTCCCCACTCAGCCCTCGGCTGCTTTCTGTTCAGGCACGCTTGTGCGGCCCGACGCGGTGCTGACCGCCGGCCACTGCATCCGCGAGATCTCGGGCAATGCAGCCCTCCCGCAGGACGTCACCGCGGTCAAATTCGTGTTCGGCTACCTCATGAAAAGCGCGGACGCGGATGCGACCGTAATACCGGCCGGCAACGTCTTCACCGGGAAAGAGGTTATTGGCGGCGAGAAACCGGAGAAACTCAATATCAATCGCCACGATTGGGCGCTGGTGCGCCTCGACAGGCCGGTGCCGGCTTCCGTCGCGGTGCCCGTCACGGACTGGGAAACCGCGCCAGTAACCAGGGGTACGTCCGTCTTCGTGATGGGATTCCCCGCGGGGATGCCCCTCAAATACGCGCCCAACGCAACCGTGCGGGACGCTACGAACGAGGCGTGGTTCGTTGCCAATCTCGATACATTTGGCGGTAACTCCGGCTCAGGCGTGTACGACCAGCAGACCAGGAAGCTGCTCGGCATCTTGGTCCAGGGCGAGTTCGATTATAAGGATGACCCCAGGGGCTGCAAACTCCTCACTCTGTGCCCGGAGGACGGCTGCTCGGGTGAGACCGTCAGCCGGATCAGCCAGGTGCACATCAAGTAGGCAATATTGCCGTCATCCCGCGCGCGCCGCAGCATGCAATGCCGCTGCGCAGACACGGGATCGCAATGGGCGCCAGCGTTCGCAAAGATCCCGGATAGCCGTGAGCGGCTTCCGGGACGGGTCGATGCGCGCTACTTTAGCATACGCAATGGCAATGGCCGCGATGCTTGTGGAAATGCCGGTGCCGGTGGTGCCTGCGCCAGCCGTGCCGGTGCCGGGAAGCCCAGTGGTGCCGTCCGGCTTTCCCGCAGTGATGGCGGCCGGTTTTCCTGCTCTCTATCGCAGGCGCCGCTTTGACCGGCTCAACGGCAAACACCGGCTCGAGCGGGTTCTTGACCGAGACCTGCGTGCCCTGCGGAAGCTTCAGCTCCGCCCAGGTGTATTGCAACTTGAGGCCGTCCGGGAAGTTGCCCTTGCAGGTGTCGGGCGCCTTGCGGCGTAACTCGACAGAGGATTTCCCATCCTTGACCGGGCTTGCCGTCACGTCGAAATCGGCCTTGTCCGTGCAGCCGCCGGTCTCCACGGTAACGTCGATGCCCGCTGGTGTGGGCTCCGCCGCGATTACCGGTTCAAGCTGCTGAGACGCTGCCGCTTGGCTGCCGCCCGCCGCGAGCGGCGTCAGCAGTGCCGCAAGGGCGAGTGGCCTTAGGCGAATACGCATTACCATTGTTTTATCCTAAGCTGGAAGCTGCCTTCCTCTTCAAGGAGCGCCTGCCGCTGGCAGAACCCCTTTCAGCATAAGGCCATAGGATGCGCCATAAAAACTTATGGACCAGTTATAGGTAGATAAAGCTTCCAAATTCGTAAATGGGCGCAACATTTTTGTTGCGGGGGTGAGGGTTTAGCGCACCACTGTGCATAAGCGCGCCTGCAATCTTAGCCTTTAGGCGAAGCGCAACTGGGATCGCCAATGCACTAATTCCGCCCAAGGAGCGGAACATCGGTGGACGATTGGCAGACCAGTTTCCAATGTGGAAGCGCCGATAATCCAGAACCACCTCCCAGCGGCGGCGGATTGACCAGACCGCTTCCATTTTGGAAGCTAAAGTATAACCAGACATCGTTTGTATTCACATATTGCATGTGTCAAATATATGCTTGCCGTTTCTTGCCTCTTGCTGTAACTATATCCTATTCTATAGGTATGTCCTTAGCTTTCTCGCGGCGAAGGCACACGAACCCCCGGTAGCAATATTCGGGGGCGAGCGGGCGTTATTCTGCGGAAGACAGGCAGCCAACAAGAATAAACGGCGCAACGGGGGAGGAAAATGCTCGCAGCACAGCAAGACTTTGACCAAATCGAGCAGCGCTTCGGGATAGGCCGGCGCGAGTTCCTGACATTTTGCGCCGGCGTCGCCGCGACCATGGGCCTGCCCCAGGGCGCCGAGGCGGAAGTCGCCGAAGCCATCACCAAGAAAGAGCGTCCGTCCGTAATCTGGCTGCATCACCAGGAATGCACGGGCTGCACGGAATCGCTGCTTCGCGCCGAGCATCCCACGCTCGAAAAGCTGATCCTCGAAATCGTCTCGCTCGACTACCACGAGACGTTGTTCGCCGCCGCCGGCCATCAGATCGAGGCCGCCAAGAATGCCGCGATGGAGAAGAACAAGGGCAAGTATCTGCTCGTGGTCGAAGGCGCCATCCCGATGAAGGACGGGGGCATCTACTGCAAGATCGGCGGCAAGACCTCGCTTGAGCTGACGCGCGAGGCGGCGGCTAACGCCGCGGCGGTGATCGCGATCGGCTCCTGCGCCTCGTGGGGCGGGATGCCTTCCACGCCGCCGAACCCGACCGGCTCCGTCGGTGTCGCCGAAGCGCTCGGCCGCAACGACATTCTCACCATCCCGGGCTGCCCCTCGAACCCCTATAACTTCCTGGCTAGCGTCGTCCACTTCCTGACCTTCAACAAGCTTCCGCCCATCGATAAGCAGGGCCGGCCGCTGTTCGCCTACAGCCGCCTCATCCACGAGAACTGCGAGCGCCGCGCCCATTTCGACGCCGGCCGCTTTGCGCTGCAGTTCGGTGACGAAAACCACCGCAAGGGCTTCTGCCTGTACAAGCTCGGCTGCAAAGGGCCAGAAACCTACGCCAACTGCCCCGCCGTTCTATTCGGCGATGTGGGTATGCAATCCTGGCCGGTGGGCACGGGCCACCCCTGCATCGGCTGCAGTGAGAAGGGCATCGGCTTTACCAAGCCAATCCACGCGCTAGCCGACCTCAAGAACCAGCGTCCGCCCGTCGGATATGCGCGGGTCAACGAGGAGCAGGGCACCGGCCTGAATACCGCGGGCGTCGCGGTGATTTCTGGCGTCGTGGGCGCTGCAGTGGGCGCGGGCGCGATGCTCACCAAGAAGCTCAGCGCACTCGAAGGCGGCCAGAAGTCTGGCGAGAACCGTCAGGAGTAGCGAAAATGAGCATCAATCGCCGTGATTTCATGCGCGGGGGGTTGGGCGGAGCCGCGGCTGCGGCAGCCTGTGCAACCTTAGGCGCAAGTCCCGCCGAGGCGCGGGAAAACAAGACCGTGGCCGAGAACGCCATCGGCCTGCTCTACGATTCCACACTTTGCATCGGCTGCAAGGCGTGCATGTCGGGGTGCAAGACCGCCAACGAGCTGCCGCTCGAAGACAATGTTGGCGGCCGGCTTTGGGATACGCCATACGAGCTGTCCGGCAAGACCTACACCGTTATCAAGGTGTACCAGGACGGCACTTCCGTTAATAAGGACCAGGTCAAGGACGGCTTCGCCCACATCAAGCGGCAATGCCTGCATTGCATCGATCCGTCTTGCGTCTCGGTCTGCCCCGTGAAGGCCATGACTAAGAACCCGGAAACTGGGGTTGTCTCCTATAATGCGGACGCCTGCATCGGCTGCCGCTACTGCGTCGCGGCCTGCCCATACCATGTGCCGCAATTCCAGTACGACACGCCCTTCCCGCGCATCGCGAAGTGCCAGTTCTGCAAGGAGGAACTTGCCAAGGGCGATATACCGGCCTGCGCCAAGGTATGCCCGACCGGTGCGACGCTGTTCGGAAGCTACAAGGCGTTGACCGCCGAGATCGAGCGGCGCAAGGCCATGAAACCGGGCGAGCCGAACGTCTTCCCCCGGCGCACGGTGGACTCCGGCGACACGCATGAGCGTGCGGCGGCGCACTATACGGAGCAGGTTTACGGAGCCAAGGCGCTGGGCGGCACGCAAGTGCGCTACCTCGCCGGAATACCGTTCGACAAATTCGGGCTTCCGGTGGGCCTGCCCGAGCGCTCCTACGCCGCTCAATCGGAAACCATGCAGGAGGCGCTCTACAGCGGCCTGACCGTTCCCGCCGCGGCACTCGCCGGCCTCGTGCTGGCGGCGTATTTCGGCACGAAGAACCTGCACGACGATGAGGAGGCCTAACATGACAGACATCCCCATCAGGCCGAGTATCCGCAAAAGGCACGAAGCGATTGGCGGAAAGCTGGTAAGCCGGCTGACAATCGCGCTCGCGCTGCTCATCGGCATCGCGCTCTTCTTCCTTTACCAGCGCTTCGTGTACGGCCTCGGCGCCGTCACCAACATCAACAATGGCTACCCCTGGGGCATCTGGGTCGTGTGGGATGTGATCATCGCCACCGGCTTTGCCTGCGGCGGCTACGCCATGGCGCTTCTGGTCTACATCCTCAACCGGGGCGAATTTCATCCGATGATACGCGCGGCGCTGACCGCCTCCGTGTTCGGGTACTCGCTCGGCGGCCTCTCGGTGCTCATCGACCTCGGGCGCTATTGGAACTTCTGGCATATCCTGTCGCCGTCCTATTTCAACCCCGGCTCGGTCATGTTCGAGGTCGCCGCCTGTATTACGCTCTACATCCTGGTGCTGTGGATCGAGTGGTTCCCGACCTTCCTCGAATGGCTGGGCACCCGCGGCATCCAGAAGGCATTCGAACGGATGCTGTTTGTCTTCATCGGCCTTGGCGTGCTGCTGCCAAGCATGCACCAAAGCTCGCTCGGCTCGCTCCTGATCGCGATGGGCTATCAGGTTCATCCTCTCTGGCAGACGCCGTACCTGCCGTTGCTGTTCTTGATGACGGCTCTCTGCATGGGGTACGCCGTTGTCATCTTCGAGGCGACGCTGTCGGCGGTGGGCTTCGCCCGCGACGTGCGCGGAGAACTGCCGCTGCTTGCGAAACTCGGCAAGATCGTCGCGTCTGTGCTGCTAATGTTCATGGTCTTGCGCTTCGCCGACATCCTCGACCGCGGCGTGGCTAACCGGCTCATCGAGAGCAACCTGCAAACCACGATGTTCTGGATAGAGACGGCCCTGTTCGCCTTCCCGATAGCGGCATTCGCTTCCAGCGGGGCGCGCCCCCGGATGTCGCGGATGTTCCCGGCGGCGGCAAGCATGCTGGCCGGCGCGGTGCTCTACCGCATCGACGCTTTCCTCGTGGCTTACAACAGCCCCACGCACTGGCACTACTTCCCGTCAGCGCCTGAAATCCTGGTGACACTCGGTGTGATCGCCATGGAGATGCTGGCCTTGATCGTCTTCGTGAAGATGTTCCCCATTCTGCCCGGCCAAGAATATCGCTGATGGGCACCCAAGTTTAAGGAGACCGTCCCGTGTCGCAAAGAATCACCATCGACCCCATCACCCGTATCGAAGGCCATCTGCGGGTGGATGCCGAGATCAACGATGGCAAGGTCACGAAGGCGTGGTCGTCCGGGCAGATGTGGCGCGGCGTCGAGCTGATCCTGCTCGGCCGCGACCCCCGCGACGCCTGGGCTATCACCCAGCGCATCTGCGGCGTGTGCACGACGGTGCATGCGATTACCTCGGTTCGCGCCGTCGAGAACGCACTGCAGCTCGAAGTGCCGCTGAACGCCCAGTTCATCCGCAATATGATCATCTCGGCGCACGCGATCCACGACCATATCGTCCACTTCTATCATTTGTCGGCGCTCGACTTCGTCGACGTGGTTTCGGCGCTCAAGGCCGATCCCGTCAAGGCCGCGAACTGGATCCAGCAATATACCGACTGGCCGATGAACGGTAAGGAGGTCATGATCGCGACGCAGGAGAAACTCAAGGCGTTCGTGGGCACGGGCCAGCTTGGGCCGTTCACCAACGGCTATTGGGGCCATCCAGCGATGAAGCTTTCGCCGGAGATCAACCTCGTCGCGGTGGCGCATTACCTGCAGGCGCTCGACGTGCAGCGCCAGGCCAACAAAATCGTCACTATTCTCGGCTCGAAGACGCCGCACATCCAGAACATGGCGGTGGGCGGCGTATCGAACCCGATCGCGGTCGACAGCCAGTCGGTGCTGACGGTGGACCGGCTTTATGCGATCAAGACGCAGATCGACAAGCTCGCCGACTTCGTGAAGAAGGTGTACCTGATCGACGTCGCGGCGATAGGCTCGCAATACGCGGATTGGACGAAATACGGCGCGGGCGTGATGAACTATCTCTCGGCGCCAGACTTCCCCATCGACACGAAGGGCACCGAGTTCATGTATCCCGGCGGGTACATCCCTGGCGGCGACCTGGCCAAGTATCAGCCGATCAAAAGCTTCGGCGACGACTACTTCGGCAAGGGCGTTGAGGAGTCCGTCAAACACTCCTGGTACACCTACAGCAAGGAAGGCCCGCTGCATCCTTACAAGGGCGAAACCACGCCGCATTACACCGACTTCCAGGACGACGGCAAATATTCCTGGCTCAAGGCGCCGACCTTCTACGGCAAGCGCGCGCAGGTTGGACCGCTGGCGGCGGTGCTAAACGCGGTGGCCGCCGGCCATCAGCCGACCATTGGCTACGTCACCAAGGTGCTCGATACGGTGTCGGCTCTGGTTGGCGCCAAGGTTGGCGTGGATGCGCTGCATTCGACCATCGGCCGCCACGCCGCCCGCGCCGTCCGTTGCGCGGTGATGCTTGACCTGCTTGAGTCCAACTGGGAGAAGCTCATCGCCAACATCGGCAAGGGCGACGTCGCGACTTACAACAAGCCGGTGTTCCCCAAGGGCGAGATAATGGGCTTCGGTTTCCACGAGGCGCCGCGCGGCCTGCTCTCGCACTGGACCGTGATCCGCGACGGCAAGATCGCCAATTATCAGTGCGTGGTGCCCTCCACCTGGAACGCCGGCCCGCGCTCGGAAGACGGCGCACCGGGACCGTACGAGGCGTCGCTTGTAGACAATCCGGTCGCCGATCCGGAGAAGCCGCTGGAAGTTCTGCGCACGATCCATTCGTTCGACCCTTGCCTCGCCTGCGCCGTCCATGTACACGACCAGGAGACCGGTCAGGCCGTCAAGGTGACCGCGGTATAAAGCGGGCAAAGTCCCCCCTCATCCTGTCCTTCTCCCCGAGGGGAGAAGGAACGCCAGAATTATCCTCTCGCCTCGGTGAGAAGGGCCGCAGCCAACGCGCTCTCCCCCTTGGGGAGAGGGTTGGGGTGAGGGGGTCTTGGACCTGCGCAAAGAAAGCTTGGAATGAGCGACAGCATGCGCGCGGTTGTGCTTGGGGTGGGCAATATTTTGCTCTCCGACGAAGGGATCGGTGTGCATGCCGTGAGGGCGCTCGCCGCACACTACGAGCTGCCGCCCGGAGTCGAGGTAATCGATGGCGGCACTTCGGCGATGGATTGCCTCGACCAGATCGCCAGCGCCGATCTTCTGCTGATCGCGGACTGCGTGCGCGGCGGCCATGAGCCCGGCACGCTGGTCCGGCTTGGCGATGGCGAGCTCAACGCGTTTTTCCGCACCAAGATTTCGCCGCACCAGGTGGGCCTCTCGGACGTGCTGGCAACTTTGACCTTGCACGATATGGCGCCGGCGCGCACGGTTCTCGTCGGCGCGGAGCCGAAATCCTTCGCCCTGGGCCTCGAGCCAACGCCTGAGCTTGCAGCAAAGCTGCCGGCGCTTGTCGAAGCGCTGGCGGTGGAGTTGAGGGCGGCTGGGTTGAACCTCGTGCCACGCGCCGCGGGCGCGGCTTAGGAGACCCTCGCTTATGTGCATCGGCATTCCCATGCGCGTCATCGAAACCGACGGGTTCACGGCTCTGTGCGAAGGCCGCGCCGGACAGCGGCGTATCAACGTCATGCTGATCGAAGGGGCGGAGCCCGGCGCGTGGGTGCTCACCCATGTTGGGAATGCCGTGCGCCTGCTTGAGGAGGAGGAAGCCTCGCAGATCAACGAAGCGCTCGACGCGCTTACCGCCGCGCTGAACGGCGACCCGGTCGACGGGTATTTCGCCGACCTCCAGCGGCATTAGAGCGGGATCGGATTTGATCGGATTCGATGAATGCGCGTCATCCCGGATGTCGGCAAGGCCGCTTCCGGGATGACGTTAAGCGTGTCCGGTCAAGGCGGGTCCGGCTTTAGGCGCTCTTGTTGGAGCCGCTGCCCAGGAGAGAGACCGCGAGTCCGGCAGGGCTAGAGGTTGTAGCTTGTGCGCTGGCAGGCGCAGCTCCCGCGCCAGAGGCCGGTTTGCCGCCTTCGGCACCCTTAGGCTTTCCGTGGTGGTGGTGCCCAGAAGTCTTGCTGGCGTTCGCCGTAGCTTGACTCTGCGTGGCTGCGACGGACGCTTGGGCGCTCGTGGCACTCGTTATCGCTGTGGTGGCCATATTCAATCTCCTTGCTTGTTTAGGCGAAACAATACAACCTACGATGGATCCATGGGGGTTAACAATCGGTTAAGAACGAGTACAGCCAGGGAACAGCACGAGCAGCAATTGTGTAACAAACTGTTGCACAGTTCAAAGATGCCACATAATCGAACCCAAAACCCATTCTTACAAGCCTTCACCTGAAGAAGGCCGAAGCCTACTCAGCACCGGCAACGGCGCGGTTTTTCCGGGTGCGGACGGCATCCAAACCGGCCGATGGCTTTTCAGGGCCGGCTCCGCGCACCACCGTCAAGGACATCGGCGGCAGCCGGAGCGAGAGCGGCTCGCCGCTTTGCGTCCTGTACTGCTCTGGGGGTTTGGAAAACTTGGGATGCCCATTGTCCCGGTTGGGCTGCCAGGCATATTGCCGGGGCGAATATTGAAACACCTCGTGCGGTCCGCGCCAGCCGCCGGCGCCAACACCCTCGCCCTCGAAGCGGACATCGGCAAGCCGCGCCCGCAGGGGGTCTTTATTGAGGACCATGAGCGCCCACTGGCCATCAGGCCTATGAACCGCATAGGCGGCGAGGCTTCCATCGCTCCCTGAGCCGCTAATGCGCGTGCGGTAGAGGCTGTGCAGGCCATCCGGCGCGCCCAGCCACTCTTGCCCGGCGAGTTTCGCGCCATAGTAAGTAGGAAGCCGCCATTTGATCCTGTGGTCTTCTCCTTCTTGGAAAGCCATGAGATTGCCCCACGTATCGCAAGCGGCACCTTCGCGGATGGGGCTGTTGGGCTCGACGCCGTAGAGATAAACGGTCTTGACGCCGGCCATCAAATATTGCGCGGCGATCTCGGCGTTAAGCAGCGCCGCTGGCATTTCAACCTCTCTCTGCCCCGCAAAGGAGGAATAGCCGAATTCGGTGATAATCCAGGGGATGTTCCTCGGGACGCCGTCCGCATCGAGGCGCCGCAGCGTTTGGCCGATGAGCTTGGGATGCTCCATGAGCTGCTCTGAGGGCGAGTCCTCGCACAGATCGTCGAAGGGATACCATTCGAACGAGAAAAAGCCGAAATCGCTGCCGCGCTTCTTTTCGTTCATCGTGCCAAGGAACCGTTTCATCCAGGAGGTGCGCCCGGCATCGTCCGGAATGGCATTCCAGCCATCGACTTCCGACTGGAACCCCGGCCCGCCCACGGCCAGCGCAGGGTTTTCACGGTGGATGGCATCGGCGAACTGAATGAAAAGAGCGGCGTAGTGTTCGGGCGAGATGTATTGGCCATCGGGCTCTTCGCCGAGCTCGATTTGGCGGATATCGTAGCCTCTAGTCTTAAGGAAGCGGATTTCGGCGGCGGCGTTTTCGGGCGTGTCGTAAAGCAGGCCCGTTGGCATGAGCACCGGGCGGCCATGCGTCAGACCCGATTGCATGAAGCGGTCGATGCCAGGCTGCTCGATCTTTTCGTCGCGGTCGATGGCGCGATGCCAGGGATCGGTGGATGAGGTCACAATCTTGGTTTGGGTTTTGCCATTGGCCCCATGCGCAACACGGTCCTTGAGGCCGCCGCTGGCATCGAGGCTGCCGGCGTAAAGCTCGCGGATGGCAAAGCCTAAGCGGTCGCGGATATCTGCCGAACCGGCGGGAGCGGTTCCCGAACCCTTTTTCAGAAGGATGCGGAGGTAACGCGTGCGCACCGGCGCATCGCTCAGCCGCAACAGAACATCACCGCCCGTCCCCGTGCCGATTTTCCCTTTCGGGAACGGCCGCCAGCGGCCCCGCAGCATGTCCTTATAGAACTCGGCCGGCGCGCCTTCCCAATATTGCACCTCGTATTCGGTCGCGAACGGCTCGCCCCAGAGGATGCGCAAGCCATCGACGCCAACGTCCCGCTCGAAATTGATCAGCACCCATTGCGGGTTGCGCGCATTCTCCTCGCCCGTGAAATGCTCATCGAGATAGGGATTGCTCTTCCAGAAGCTCGTCTCGTCACCGTCGTCGAGCCGGGAATAGCCGTCATGGTTGGCTTGATCGTGGGTGTTGCCCCGGCGCGGCAGACGGTAGCCGTTTGTCGACTGGATCGGTTTATCGGCCTTATCGCTTGAAGTCCAATAGCCTTGCGCGTGGGCGGGGTCGCTCCAGGCGCCCTCCCCGTTCCAGTGCCAGACCTCCGCTCCAAGCTCGGTTCGCAGCCGGTAGGAAAGCCGGTAAAAGGGGATGGAAGAGATCTCTGCCAATGCCTCCGGCTTATAGGTTTTGTCCACGTCTCCTTGCTGGTGGCCGTCCAATCCAGCGCCTAGAGCCTCCGAAGGAATCGCCTGCGCTGCCGCCTGCGCCGTCTCGATCAGGATTGACGCCTTTTGAGCCGCCGCCTGGCCGGACAGCACAAGGGGCAGTGAGGTCAGGCAAACGAGGAACAGCCGCAAGGATCGCCTCCGAATCATGAAAACGGCGGCGTGCGAAAGGGCGGGCCACCTGTGAACGCAATGACATGCGTTAGTGCCGAAGCCTAAGGCCACGGTTCATGTCAACCATTTTCTTTCGCCGGCCTCTCCGCCTATTTCCCGGTCACGTCCGCTATGCCCCTCAATCGGGCATGCCGCCCACATATTGGGCAATTTTCCCGCCTGCGAATTCATGTTGCAGGCCGCATGGGGCGGCTTTGACAGTCCAATTGCGAAATTACGGTTTTTTATGCGCTGGGTGAGTGGGGCAGGAGGACACCGGAGTTTGGCACAGCTTTTGATTACCTTTCGCCGGGCCTCGCAAGGACTTCTCGATTCGCGCAACGGGAGCAACGGGCAGGGTTCGAAGCCAAGGACTTTAATGGAGGACACAATAATGAAGATGGTGGTGGCGATCATTAAGCCGTTCAAGCTGGACGAGGTGCGCCAGGCCCTCGACGACGCTGGCATCGAGGGGATGACGGTTAGCGAGGTCAAGGGATATGGGCGCCAGAAGGGGCACAAAGAGGTCTATCGCGGCGCCGAATACGAAGTGAGCTTCGTACCGAAGCTCAAAATCGAGGCCGTGGTTCCCACGGAGTCGGTTGCCAAAGTTATCGAGGCAATCGCCACGGTGGCGAAAACCGGGCAGATCGGGGATGGCAAGATCTTCGTCACGCCAGTCGAGCAAACGGTGCGCATCCGCACCGGCGAAACAGACGCGGATGCACTTTAATCGAGTCAAGAAGGGAAAAAACAGAATGAAGACGGTTTGGCGTAATTTGGCCCTCGTCGCGGTTGCCGCGCTCGGCGCTGCCGCGATCATGGACCCGGCGTTCGCGGAAGAGGCCGCGGCTGCCGCGGCTAAGGTAGCAGTGAAGGCCCCCGACCTTGTTGTGAACAAGGCCGACGACGGCTGGATGATGACTTCCTCGCTGCTCGTGCTCCTAATGACTGTTCCGGGCCTGGCGCTGTTCTACGGCGGCATGGTGCGGACGAAGAACATGCTCTCGATGCTCACGCAGGTACTGATGATCCAATGCATCGTTTGCGTTGCCTGGTTCGTCTATGGCTACAGCCTTGCCTTTACCGAGGGCCATGGCTTCCTGTCCGGCTTTATGGGCGGTTTCGACCGGCTGTTCATGCACGGCATCGACCCCAAGTCGCCCGCCGCGACCTTCTCGGTTGGAGTTGGCCTCGACGAGCTCGTTTATGTTTGCTTCCAGATGACCTTCGCCGCGATCACCACCGCGCTCGCGATTGGGGGCTTCGCCGAGCGGATGAAGTTCTCGGCCGTCGTGCTGTTCGCGATCCTTTGGCTCACGATCGTCTACATCCCGATCGCCCACTCGGTTTGGTTCAACCCTGGCCCGAACGACCTCGCCACGGCTAACGACGCAGCCCTGGCCCGCTCCGGCTTCGGCTTCCAGATGGGCGCGCTCGACTTCGCCGGCGGCACCGTCGTCCATATCAACGCCGGCGTCGCGGGCATGGTTGGCGCTCTCCTGCTCGGCCGCCGCATCGGCTTCGGCAAAGAGGCCATGCCTCCCCATTCGCTGACGCTCACCATGGTCGGCGCCTCGCTGCTGTGGGTCGGCTGGTTCGGCTTCAACGCGGGTTCGAACCTCGAAGCCAATGCGGGCGCGGTGCTTGCCATGGCGAACACCTTCGTTGCAACCGCGGCTGCGGGCGTTGCCTGGCTCCTCGTCGAGTGGCTGTTCAAGGGCAAGCCGAGCCTGCTGGGCCTCGCCTCTGGCGTCGTCGCAGGCCTGGTCGCGGTCACGCCTGCCTCCGGTTACGCGGGCCCGATGGGCGCGCTGATCCTTGGCGCAGTGGCCGGTGTGGTGTGCTTCTTCTTCGTAACCTCGGTGAAGAGCGCGCTCGGCTATGACGACACGCTCGACGTGTTCGGCGTCCATGCCATCGGCGGCTTCATCGGCGCCATCGGCACGGGCATCGTAGCGGCCCCGATCTATGGCGGCGCGGGCGTTGTCGACTACACCAAGTGCGTGGTCAAGGACGGCTTAGTCACCAGCGACTGCCCCATCGCCGACTACGACATGATGGCTCAGGTGTGGATCCAGTTCAAGAACGCGGCGATCACCATCGGCTGGTCCGCGGTTGGCAGCCTGATCGTGTACCTCATCATCTCAGCGCTGGTCGGCTTGCGCGTCTCCCCGGAAACGGAGCGCGAGGGCCTCGACATCGCCGAGCATGGCGAGCGCGCCTACAACATGTAAGTTCACGCGAGTGGCGCTCGCGCCACCTTGGCCTGGCCGCGCGGGCTGTTTTCTCCTCCTGAGCAGCCCATTCCTCGCGGCAGGCTCTGAAGCCCGGGACTCCGTCCCGGGCTTTTTTGCTGCCCGCTGGCGTCCATTGCCCGCCGCTGGCCTTACGTTGTAGAACCGCCTCTGGCCTTGCGCCGCCGAGCGCCAGCGCCGAAATATTAGGAGATTTGCAAAGCCATCGCACCGGACCAAAAGGCAGGCCACGCATGAATTTCTTCCGCACCATGCTTCTGCTCGCGGCGCTGACCGCGCTGTTCATGGCCATCGGCTACGCCATCGGGCGCGGGCCGGGCATGACCATCGCGTTC
>JBKQNN010000330.1:0-11669 GCA_052145975.1 Rhodomicrobium sp.
GCTTCAGCCGCCGCTTTCTTGGGCGCTTCGATCAGCGTCTCCCGCTTCGCCTTTGCGATCGGCTCCATCGCAGCTTCGGAGGCCCGGAACAGGAAGCCATTGGCCGAGCTCGTGAACAGGTAAGCGCCGCCGGAAGCCTCCTTCTTGAACTTCAAGACGATGGGCTCGCCCGCGGTCCGCTTGACAGTGACCACGATGCTCGGGTCGTTCACCTTCGCGAGCGCTTCGGCGCCCTTGCCTACGACCGCGTCGAAAGCAGGAAAGGTTAGCGCACCGATGAGCCTATAGGTCGCGGTTTCATCCTGTTTTTGGTCCTTCTCCAGGCCGCTCAAGACGAACTTTCCGTCTTTGCGCTCAAGGATGGCGCCGGCCACGTCGATGCTTGCGATCTGGTCTTGCGGGATATTCAGGGAGCTGCGGTCCAGCCAGTCCTCGCCGCGCGTGCCCGCTTCGTAAGTTGCGAAGGCGACGCTGTAGACATGGCTGTCAGAGCTGGCGCGGGCACTGACTTGCTTGAAGGCTGGGGAGGTTCCGAGCAGGATTTCGCCAACCGCGCTGCCGCCGCTCTTGAGCACGATGCGGCGCTCATAATCGGCATCGGTCACTTTAAAGCGCTTCGCTGCCTCCGCCGACGAGGCGACCGGCCAGCCTTTTTTGAGGTCCCCGAGCTTGGTGAGCAGGCCGCTCACCTTCGCTCCATCGGCAGGGAAGCCCAGGAAGGAGGGAACGGTCCATTTTCCATCCTCTTTCACGAGCGCCATCGGGGTAGCGCCGGCCTCGGCGATCTCGATGCGGTCCACCTTGGCGGGGTCGAACGCCAGCAGCGGCTCCTTGGCCTTGAAGGCGTTGTAATCCGGCCCCCCGGCCCAGAGGATAAGCGCCAGCACAACCTGAAGGCCCAGTACAACGGCCAATTTAAAGCTGAGACGATCCATGAGGGTCAGGCTCCGTTAGTCCCAAGCATTTCGACATATTTGCGGTTCGAGAGCTGCCGCATGCGGCGGCGGACGAAGTAGACGATGCCAAGGCCGAGCAAGGCCAAGGCATAGTTCAGATATTCCCACACGGGTTGCTCGCCCGCCTTCACGGGGTTAAGCGTGCGCGAGAAGAGGCCGCCGCGCGCCCGGAGCGCCAACAGCCCGCGATCCTCCAGGGACCAATCGACCAGGTTCTGCGCGAAGCTCAGTGGCGTCAGATATTGCGTGCGGTCGACCTGGGAGAGGAGCGAGAGAATATCGTCCGACAGGAAGGTGCTCGATCCGATCAAGATAATGCGCGCGCTTTCCGGCGAGCGCTCGATCACGCCGGTGATGGATGGCTTTTCCGCGTCCTTGTTTCCGGGTGCGTCGCCGGGCTTGCTCACGGCGCCAGGCTTGGCCGCGGGCTTGGCATCCTTCGCCAGAGGCGAAGGCTTGCCCGCGAAGTAGGACTTGAACTGGCCTTCAATCAGGACGCCCAGGGTCTGCCGCCCCAGCTTGTGGCCTTCCTCGAAGCCAGTGTCGGGATGCACATCGAAATCGGGCACGACATTGGTCGAGGCCGAAACCCAGGAACCGCGGGAGCTTTGCAGGAGGCGGGCAACCTTGAACTCTCTCGTCTTGTCGTCGTCGACCGCAATCGGTGCGGCCCAGGAAAGCGTGAGCTGCCTAACGCCAACCATCGGCGTGTCGCCCTTTGCAAACCCATCCTCGCGCACATCCGGGAAATACGGGTAGTCGAGAAGCGTGATCTGCGGGACGCGCATGCCCGCCACTTCGCGTTCGACCGGGATCGCCAGCGGCGAGTTTTGCGGGTCGAGTACCATGCCATCGCTTAAGCTAAGCCCGTGCGACTTGAGCCAATCCTCAAGGCCGGAGGGCGATTTGTTCACGCTGACATTGCCGCCCTGCATCGACACCTCTAAGGGCGATGCCGCGATGACGACTGTCCCGCCCTTCATCAGGAACTGGTCGACGGCAAATAGCTGCGTAGCGTCGAGTTTGCTTGGCGCCGCTAGGAAAAGGATGTCGGCGTCCTCGGCAACCCTGCCGGTATTGAGGTTCGCCTTCTGGACGGCGGCGCTCTCTTTCAGCTTGGCTTCAAGCGTCTGGAAGCTGGGGCCGCCGCCGCCCTCGATGCCGAATTGCGGCATGGGCGGCGTAACCGGCGGTGTGTAAAGCGCAACATTACGCAGCGCGCCCGGCCGGAAGCGCTTCAGCTCGGCCTCGATGTTCTGTTTGAGGCCCGCCTTGTCCAGCGATTGCGGGATCGCAACCTTCTCGACCTTGCTGCCACTCTTGAGAACGAGGCCAAACCAGAACTGCTTCGGATCGAGGAGCCCAGCCTGCAGCGGACGCAGGCCATAGGCCCGGTCGAGCTGCTTGGCAAGGCCCTCGCCGCCCTCGTCGGGATTGACGATCTTCGCGCTGAACTTGCCGCCGCTTGAGGCTCTGTAGCCCTCGATCAGCTCGCCCAGATCCTTCCGCAGCTGCGGCAGCGGGTCCGGAAGCTTGTCGTCCGCGGAGATGTAAGCTTGCAGCTCAACGGGGCTGGGAATGCTGCTGAACACGTCGCCGGAGCCGCGATAGCTGTCGAGCACCTTCTTGATGGCGCGCGTGATCTCGAACTCGGGATCGCGCAGGTTGACGCTGAGGCCAGTTTCGCCGGCCTGTTTGACCTCGATGAGGTCGCGGAAGCTGAGCGTCTGGAACTCAGCTCCATATTTCACGAGGATATTGAAATAGGAGTTGGTGACGGAGGCCGAATATTTGTTCTCGGTCTGGAACGGCACCGGCTTGATGTTGTATTGGCTGTTCGCCTCGGACTCGAGCGCCGGCTCCTTCTGGGGATCGATGAACTCGACCCTGACCTGGCCATGGCCTGCGATTTCATACTCCTTGAGCAGATCGCGAAGGCGCGGCACCAGGGGCGCCAGCAGCGGATGGGTTTGCGCGCTAAAATAGCCGCGGATTAGGAGCGGCTCCTGCACCTGCCGCAGATAGGATTCCGTCTCGCTGGAGATGGAATAAACGGCGCCTTCGGTGAGGTCGGCGCGCGCCCAAGTGAGCTGGCCCAGCCAGAAATTGCCCGCGATGAGATTGGCCGCGGCAAGCGCCACAGCCAGCCGCCATTGCGAGTGCTTCTTGCTCTGCCCTTGCGCGGACCACCGGAGGCTTTCCAGCGAGTAGAGATTGAGGACGAGGAACACGCCGAAAATGCTGAGATAGTAATAGATGTCGCGGAGATCGATGACGCCGCGCGCGATGGAGTCGAAGCGCGAGCCGCTGCCCAGAAGACGCAGGAACTCGCTGCCGCTATTGCCGAAGAGCGAGGTCAGCGACTCCGATCCCGCCACGTAAAACGCCCCGCAGATGAGCGACGTGACGATAAGGCTCACGATCTGATTGTCGGTGCGCGAGCTGACGAAAAGCCCGATGGAGATGTAGGCCGAGGCGAGCGCGAGCGTCGCGATATAGCCGCCCGCCACCGGGCCCCAATCGAGCGGGCCCAAGATCGCGACCGTTATGGGTAACGGAAGCGTCAGCGCCAGCGTGATCGCGACCAGGGCGAGGCAGGCCAGGAACTTGCCGATCACCAGGTCCACCGTGTGCACCGGCGCGGTCAGCAGGAATTCGAGCGTGCCCGCGCGCCGCTCTTCGCTCCACATGCGCATGGTCATTGCGGAAACGAGGAAGATCAACAGAATGGGCATCCACTCGAACAGCGGGCGTACATCGGCGATGTTGCGCGCGAAGAAACGGTCCACCCAGAAGAAGATGAAGAGCAGCGCGGCCAAGAACACGCCGATGAAGATGAAGGCCGCGGGCGAGGAGAAATAGGCGGCGAGCTCCTTGCGGGCGATGCGGAACACGCCCCGCCCTGGCCCGGCCGGAAGGTCCGAGAAGAACGCGGCAACGCCCTTCCGCGCGGTGCGAAGGATTTTGATAACGGTCTCAAGCATGGGCCACCTCTTGGGCTTCGGCACCGGCGGTTATCTCGGCGAACATTGTTTCGAGGTCGCGGGTCTCGGCGTGGAGGGCGAAAAGCTCCAGCCCGTTATTGTTGATCGCGCGGGCGATGCGCGCGGCGGCTTCGTCAGCGGCATAACCGTTGAGGCTGAGGCCGTAAGTGCTGGCCTTGCCCGTGGAAGAAAGCGTCTCGATGCCGCTCACCACATTCAGAGGCGAGAGGATCGTTTCGACAACATCGGGCTTGCCGTCAGTGACAAGCCGCAGCCGGCTGCCGCCGCCAAGCTCGCTTAAGGCTTTGTCGAGGGCGACCTTGCCGCGGTTGATGATGATGACGCGCCCGCACACCGCGGCCACTTCCTGCAGGATATGCGTGGACAGCATCACCGTCGCGTTCTGCGCGAGCCGTTGGATGAGGGCGCGCATATGCTTGATCTGCGACGGGTCGAGGCCGTTCGTAGGCTCGTCGAGGATGACGATCTTCGGATCGTGCAAGATGGCTTGCGCGACGCCCACCCGCTGGCGGTATCCGCGCGAGAGGCTCGATATCGGCGCCATGATCTTGTCGGCAAGCTCGGTCGCGGCGATGGCTTCCTTGATCGCGGCCGCCTTCTCGCCGTTGGCGATACCCTTAAGCTCCGCGGCATAATCGAGAAAGGCCGCGACCGTCATCTCAGTGTAGAGCGGGCAGTTCTCCGGCAGGTAGCCCACATAAGCCTGGGCGCGGCTGCGTTCGGTCTCGATATCGCAGCCGTTGATGGTGATGGTGCCCCCGGACGGCTCAAGAAAGCCGGTGAGCATCTTCATGATCGTGGTCTTGCCGGCGCCGTTATGGCCAAGCAGCCCCACGATTTCGCCGTCCCCGATTGTGAAGCTCACATTATCGACGGCGGTGAAGGGTCCATAATTGCGAGTAAGATTCTTTGCGGCGATCATCGCAGCTCCAGCGTCGGCATTAATGGCGATTCGATTGGAGGCACACTCCGGGAAGGTGACAGGGCTATTGCGGCTGCTTAAGGCAAAAAAATGGCTAAGAGATTACAATTGCGAAAGATAGTGAACGCGGGCCGCTACTACTTAGATGCTTTAGCCGCCCGAAGCAACTTGCCGGTGATCCTCCCGCTGCCATGCACGATAGGAAGGATGGCAATAGGCGTTTAAACGTAATTTCTTAGAAAGCTACTCGGCAGAGAATAGCCGCTTCATGTCCTTGACCGGTAAATAAAACTTGCTTCGTCCTGGACCGAAGCTGAGGAAGGCATGGCGCTGATAGAAGGCTGCCGCCGCTTCGTCTTTGGCGTCCACAACAATCAACGCAACCGCTAATGGGTTATCGATAATCTTTTGCATGGCGTTATAATGCAGGGCCTTGCCTAAACCTTTGCCTTTGTAGGGTTCGTGGATCGCGAGACGGCCCAAAAGCGCGGCGGGGACACGGCTGTAGCGGCCAACGTGCTTTTTCTCGGGATAATCCTCGGCCTCAACGCTGCTTGCTGATAGCGTATAAAAACCTGATATCGCATTCCTGCCTTTATCGATCCCGGCGAAACACTTTGCAAGGCCGCGCCGCATGTCCTGGCTAGCGACGTTTTTCAGATAATGATCGAGCGCGGGCGTACCGCATGAAAACGCTGCCCGGTCTTGGCCGGCAAGCGGCTCGATGCGGAAAATGCTCATGTATTACTGTTGAATAAGGCGATGGTATTCGCGCAGCGCGGCGAGTTGATGCTCGTTCGGCTCGCGCGGTGGCGAAGTCAGCGCTTCGGCAAGGCGGCGGCTCTCTTCGGCGTTCAGCCGGATGATCTCCATGCTCTCGATGATGCGAACGGCTTTTTCCTGCGCCGCAGCGAGCATAAAGTCAGTCACAGAACGTCCTTCGATGTAGGCCCCGCGCTGAATGAGGTCGCGCTGTTCGTCAGTCGCGCGCTGCTGCATCCGATTGCGCTTCGGCGTCTTGGTGGCTTTTCTCTGGGCGGTCAGTTTCAGCATGACCAAAATGTGCTCCAATTTGGCTCACAAATCAAGATGATTATAGACAACTAGGCAATTTAATTGCTGTATCAAAAACGTTGGTTCCCGCGACCGGAAGACCCACGCGCGGCTACGCTTGCCGGGGATGCTCTCCACGGCGGGGCGCTTTCTTGAAGTGTCCAAGGATTCCGCAACTCGTGACTTGCGAAATGTACCGTAGTGCGGTACATTAGGTCACGGACGGGCGGATCGAATGATTGTGAGCTTCCGGGACGAATGGCTGCGCGCTTTCTTCATCGAGGATGAGCAGTCGCGGAACATCCCGGCTGATCTCGAAAGCCGTCTTTTTCGCAAGTTGCAAATGATCGACGACGCAACAGCCGATAAAGACTTGCGCGTGCCGCCAAGCAACCACTTCGAGAAGCTGAGCGGCAAGCTGGCAGAGTTTCATTCGATCCGCGTCAGCAAGCAATGGCGGCTGATTTTCCGTTGGAACGGCAGCCGGGGCGAAGCCTCGGATATATACCTGGACGATCACAGCTATAGGTGAAACGAACATGCTCATAACCAAGCGCAAGCCGGCCGGCATCGGCGAAATCCTGGTTGAGGAATTCATGCAGCCGATGGGGCTTACCCAGGCTGCACTCGCCGCGGCCATGGGCGTGCAGCGCAAGCATGTGAACGAGCTTTGCAACGGCCGCCGCAGCGTAACGGCCGCAACGGCGCTGATCCTCGCCCGCGTGTTCGGCAACAGCCCGGATTTCTGGCTGAACGTGCAGCGCCGCAGCGAGCTTTGGGAGGCGATGAACAGCCCGAAGGAGCGCGAGCGCATCGAGCGCGCCAAGCCGCTGGCGGAGGCTGCGAGAGCATCCGCTGGAGAATAGAGCGGACCAAGCGGTGGATGGTAAAGCGCTAAAGATCGCGCAGGCGGCCATTCAGCACCGCCGCGAACCGGTGCAGCCTTTGCCGGTCGAGCGCCTGAACGAACTCAAGAGCCTGCGGGCCGGATTTTGTCAAATTGCGGCGCACATTGGCCGCAGATGGGCGGCTCATAAGCCATGATCGTGCATCAAGCTTTCCGTTTCCTCCGCCAGCGCATCGAAGAGCGCGCTCTGCCTGTCGAGCTTCTCTTTCAAGGCGAGCACGTCCTTCAGCTTGGCACGCCGGTGCTTGCCAACATAGCGGAAGGCAAGATCGCCGGCTTCCATGCGGTGCACCACAAGCGGGCGCGATAACCCAAGGATCGCTGCCGCATCGTTCGGGCTGACTTCGGCATCCTCGGCAAGAATGGCGATGCGCTCGCCGCGTGCGAGATGTTCGAGCACCGCGCCAATCAATTCCGCCGCGTCATGCGGCAGGGAGATGGCTTCCGGTTCAGCTCCCGGACGAAGGACGCGAAGCTCGAGCCTGCCGCCCTCCGCCGCTTTGGGCAGAGCGCGGACCTTCCCGCGGTCGCGGCTGGACAGTCCGGCAAAACGAAGCAAATGTGCGGTCACGGCGATCTCCTCTGATACGCCCAATATAGCGGATGAGGCGTGTAACTGCAATAACTGAAATCAAATCCCGCAGCTCTAGGCAATGCACGGGCGGAAATGTGCCATTCCCGCGACGGCGGATCGTTTTCGTAGCGCTAGAGGCCAAGGTACGCTCCGGTCGCGAAGCGTGCTTTGGTGGGATGCGGTTCAAACTGTAACGCCGGACCGCCCTAATGAGTGCGTCCCCCCGCTGTCTTATGGCAACCTCTACGGAAGGCGCGGTTGCCAGCACCGGCGCCAGCAACTATCCTTCTGCCCAAGCCGGCCGTGAGAGCCACTTTAAGGAAACGCCATGGACGCGAGTGTGCGAAGCGCCTTTCCTGACGCGCGCGGGGATGGCGGGTCATTGCTGGTTTGCGACCGGATTTCACGCAGTTTCGGCGGCCTGAAAGCGCTCAAAGGCGTGTCGCTCGAAGTGCGGCACGGCGAAATCTTCGGCCTCGTTGGCCCGAACGGCAGCGGAAAGACCACGCTCCTCAACGCTATTGCCGGCTTCTTCCCGCCGCAGGACGGCAAGATCCTCTTCGAGGGCAAGGACATCACCGGCATGCGCCCGCACCGGGTGGCGCGCCTCGGCATCGCCCGCACCTTTCAGAACCTGGCGCTGTTCCGCGGAATGTCCACCCTCGACAACATCCTCATGGGCCGGCACATCCACATGCGTCCGCGCGCGCTGGCGGCGGCCTTCTATTGGTGGTGGGCGCAGCGCGATGAGGTTGCGCAGCGGCGCAAGGCCGAGGAGATCGTCGACTTCCTGCAGCTCGAATCCATCCGCGACGAGCCCATCGATGTGGTGCCGCTGGGCCTGCAAAAGCGCGTCGAGCTGGCGCGCGCGCTCGCGGCCGAACCGAAGCTGCTCATTCTCGACGAGCCGATGGCGGGCATGAACCAGGAGGAGAAGGAATATATGGCCCGCTTTATCCTCGACGTGCGGGAGGCGAGAGGCACTACGGTTCTCATGATCGAGCATCACATGGATGTGGTGGCGAGCCTGTGCGACCGGATGGTGGTGCTGAACTACGGCGAGTCGATCGCGGCTGGCGCGCCCAAAGATGCGCTGGCCGAACCCCGCGTTGTCGAAGCATACCTCGGAAAGCGGCATGCCCATGCTGCATGACGTCCAAGAACGCCCGGCAGACGTGGAGGCCGCATCCGCGCTGACGCCGCATTCTTACGGAGAGACGCTGCTGTCGCTGCTCGCCCGGAATGCGAAGGAAGCGCCGTCGCGGATTGCCGTCCGCGAGCGCGAATTCGGCATCTGGCGCGAATATAGCTGGTCCGCCTATCTCCACCAGGTGACGGCGCTTGCGGCGGGACTCGAATCCTTGGGGCTGAGCCGGAACGAACCGGTTGCGGTCATCGGCGACAACCGTGCGCGGCTCTATTTCGGTATGGCCGCCGCGGCGATGCTCGGCGCGCATGCGCTGCCGCTTTATCCCGAAACCCCAGCCGCGGAGCTTGCCCAGTTCATCGGCGCGAACGTGCACATCGCCATCGTGGAGGATCAGGAGCAGGCCGATAAGCTCCTGGAACTGCGGGCGCAGCAGGGCTCGCCTCACATTATTATATATGACGATCCCAGAGGCGTTTCCGCGTACCCCGCCCATAATCTCCTCTCCTATGAAAGCGTCTTGGCCGAAGGCGAAGCCCGGCTTAAGAGCGCGCCGGAGCTGGCTGGTGAATTGCTGGAGCGCGCCAGTGCAGAGGATTGGGCGGTCTTGCTTCATTCCTCCGGCACGACGGGCAAGCCGAAAGGCGTGCCGCTCAAGCACCGGCATTTGATCGCGGCGGTGCAACAAGCGGCGGAAGCCGGTTACTTCCACGAGCGCGATACGCTTATGGGCTATCTGCCGATGGCGTGGGTTGGCGATTACGCCTTCTCGGTCGCGGCCACCATTGCGCTGCAAGGCACGCTCTGCATACCGGAGCGGCAGGAAACCGCGATGCACGACATCCGCGAGATCGCGCCCACCTTTTTCTTCGCCTCGGCGCGGAGCTGGGACAATCTCCTGACGCGGCTGCAAGTGCAGATCTCGGAGTCCACGCCGCTGAAGCGCCAGCTAGTGCGCCATTTCATGCAATTCGCGATGGAGCTCGAAAGAAAGCGTCTGGCAGGCGGGCGCGCAGGGGTGGCCGGGGCCATCTGGAAAGCCGTGGGCGAGGTTTTGGTCTATGGCCCCATCAAGGACAATCTGGGCCTGACCCGCGCGAAGCGCTGCTACACGGCGGGCGAAGCGGTGGGCGAGGAAACCTTCCTCTATTTTCGCGGGCTTGGGCTCAATTTAAAGCAGTTCTACGGGCAGAGCGAGAATTGCGCGCTAACGGCGGCGCAGCGCGATGGCGCGGTGCGGCTGCATACGGTGGGGCATCCGCTAGCGGGCGTCGAAATCCGAATCGGCGAAGCGGGCGAGATCCTAATCCGGGCATCGAGCGTATTCGACGGCTACACAGGCGGCGATGCGGCGGCGGCCGCCAACGCGCTGGCCGATGGCTGGCTGCACACGGGCGACGCCGGCTATCTGGAGGAGGATGGCCAGCTTGTCGTGCTAGGCCGGGTGAGCGAGCTGCAATACACGGCTGGCGGCGAGCGCTTCATCCCTACCTATATCGAGAACCGGATCAAGTTCAGCCCCTATGTGCGCGACGTGGCAATCGTTGGCGCGGGCCGGGATTACCTCGCGGCGCTCGTTTGCATCGACATCGAAGCGGCCGGCCATTGGGCGCAGGTGGAAGGCGTGGGCTACACCTCTTACGCCGACCTCTCGCAGAAGCCGCAAATGCTGAAGCTCATCGGCAGCGTGATCGCGCATACCAACGAAGTCCTGCCCGAAGCGCTCAAAATCCGGCGTTTCGTGAACCTGTGCAAGGAGTTCGATCCCGACGACGGCGAGGTTACGCGCACACGCAAGCTGCGCCGCAACGCGATCGGCGCCAACTACGGCAAGCCCATCGAGGCGCTGTTCGGCGGCCAAGACAGCGTGGTTGTGGATGTGCCCGTCGTCTACGAGACCGGCGAAAAGGGCACGCTACGGCGCACGCTCGCGATCATGCCGGTGGAGGGGGCTTGATGGATGGCGCTAGAATTAGGGGGTGGCGCGAGGAACGGGGGAATCGCCCCTCACCCTGTCCCTCTCCCCATGGGAGAGGGGACGCCCTCTCAACGGCTGCGAGCGAACTCCCTCTCCCATGGGGAGAGGGTTGGGGTGAGGGGAGATTCCCTCGTTATGTCACCGCCCATGCCGGGGTAATCGAGTGATGGATTGGCTGTTCTTGGGCGAGCTTGCGATCAACGGCGCGCTCACCGGCCTGATGTATGCGCTGTGCGCCTTGGGCCTCGTCTTGATCTACAAGACATCCGGCGTGGCCAACCTCGCCCAGGGCGCGCTTATCATGACGGGTGGGTATCTCGTGGTCTGGCTCGCCATGGGCCTGGGCCTTCCCGTGCTCCTGGCAATCCCGATCGGGCTCGTTTGCCTCTTCCTCATGGGCTTCCTGATCGAGCGGCTGGCATTGCGCAGCATGATCGGCCAGCCGGTTATCATGGTCATCATGCTGACGCTTGGCCTCGAAATCCTGCTTCGCGGCTTGGTCCCAGCGCTTGGAGGCTCGGACTTGCAGCGGCTCGATCTGGGCATCTCCCAGAAGCCGCTCATCGTCGCGGATATGTTCATCAACCGCGCCTATCTGTTCGGCGGCGCCGTGGCGCTGATTGCCATCGCGCTATCCGCGCTGTTCTTCCACTCGCGGCGCGGCGTAGTCCTGCGTGCGGTCTCGGACGATCAGCCGGCTTCCTGGGCGGTTGGCATCCGGGTCGAAAACGCCATCGCGCTCTCTTGGGGGCTTTCAGGCATGACGGCCCTGCTCGCGGGCGCGCTTTGGGGATCGGTGCAGGGCGTGGACTGGACGCTGTCGCTGCTGCTGGTCAAGGCGCTGGCGGTTGCGATCCTGGGCGGCCTCGACAGCATTTTGGGCGCGCTCGTGGCAGGCTTGGCGCTGGGCGTCGCGGAAAGCGTCATTCCGGGCTATATCGACCCGCTTGTGGGCGGGGGCACGCGCGACGTGGTCGCTTCGCTTGCCATCCTCTTCACGACAATCGTGCGTCCCTACGGCCTGTTCGGGCGCGAACCGATCGAGAGGATATGACGCATGTTCTACCGGCTCGCCGGCGTCTATCGTACAACCTACGCAGGCGACCGCGCCATCCTCAAGATTCCCG
>JBKQNN010000331.1:0-2836 GCA_052145975.1 Rhodomicrobium sp.
TTCGAAAGCCTCCTCAAAAGTTGCGACGGCGCAGAGTGCGATATGAAAATGGATGGCTCCATTCATATTGCACGGTGAATCGCAGTTTTCAAGAGACGTTCGAGCTTTCCCCCAAAGGAAAGTTCAATAATGTCGAGCAATATCAATGTCGCGTCGCGTGAAAACGGCCATCTAAACGGCGAGGCCGGCGCACACTTTGCAGCTTCCGGCAAGGAAGCAATCCGCGAACCTGCGCCTGGTGTAGCCATCAACAAGCACGCCCGGCCGCCGAATGCACACCATCTTGTGCCGCCACCAAAGGTTAGTGAGCCTGAGAGGGGGACAGAACAGCCCTCGCAGGATAACGGCCAACCGGAGGGCATCTCGCCAAAATGTCTCGCGGAGGTGATCGAAGCGGTCGCGCGTATGTCCGCCATCAAACGCGCCGAGTGGGCCACGGACAAGAAGGAGCATGCAAAGCCGTTCGGAATCACGGAAACGGAGCTTATTGAGCATGTGAAGGCGCGGCGCCGCGAGATCGCAGCGGAGGAGAGGGCCAGCAAAAGCCCGCGCCGGAGCCGGCCGCAAGGCCCTGGCGCAATCGATTGGCCGGAAATCACAGACAAAGGCGTCAAGGGACGCTCGCAGGAGAATATCGAGGCGTTTCTCGATCATGCCGGTGTGACGCTTAAGTTCGACGCCATGGCATACCGCACAATCGTTATGCGGGCCGGGAAACCGGTAACGCTCACAGATGAGGTGGCAAAAGGGCTCTGGTATGAGGCTGATCGTCTCGGCCTGCCGTCCAAAGATGCCTATTTCTTTGGCTTTCTGGAAAACAAAGCCCGCGAGGCCAGCTTTCACCCTATCCGGGATTACCTCGCCGCTCTTGAATGGGATGGCGTGCCGCGTCTTGATGAATGGCTTCATGCCTACTTCGATACAGAGAATACGCCGTTGAACTCTGCCTATGGCCGCAAGCATTTGATTGCTGCCGTGCGGCGCGTGCGGCAGCCGGGATGCAAGCACGACGCGATGCTGGTGTTGCAGGGGCCGCAAGGCGCCGGAAAATCTTCCTCCATCAAGGCGCTATGCCCAGATGAGGAGTATTTCACCGACAGCCTATCTGTAGGCGCGGATCAAAAAGAGGTCATCGAGATCACAACCGGAAAATGGCTTGTTGAGCTGCCCGAGCTCACCGGTATGGGTAAGCGCGAGGCAGGAACCGTCAAAGCGCAGTTGTCCCGCCAAGTCGATGGCGCGCGTTTGTCCTACGGGCGAGCGAAGTCGGAACGCCCGCGCCAATGCGTCTTCTTTGGAACCGTTAACGATGCCCAGTATCTGCGCGATGCAACTGGCAACCGCCGTTTCTGGCCTGTGTCGATAAGCGGCAAATTCGATCCCGATGAGATAGCGGCTAACGTCAGCCGGGACCGTGACCGGCTATGGGCCGAGGCAGCTTATTCTGAGGCGGCCGGCGAAAGCTTGGTGCTGCCGAAGCACCTATGGGCAATCGCCGCGGAAGGCCAGCGGGAACGAATGATAATTGACCCCTGGCAAGAGCGGCTTTCCGAATTGCTCGATGGGCGCAGCGGCGTCATCCTCAGTAACGATATCTACGAAATGCTGGGTATCCCGCTTGAAAGGCGCTCTGGTGCCAACGGACAGCGCGCCGCAGCCATTCTGGAAGGCATGGGGTACAAGCGGAAGCAGGGGCGGTGGGGACCCGGAGGGAAGCAGGTGTGGGGTTATGTCCTCCGAGAGCAGGAGGGTTAAGCGCCATGCGTCATTTCTTCTTTTCCCTTTTTCCCATCTTCCTTGCATTTCTATTGGTGACATTGGTGACAGGAGTAAAAAGGGCGGAAAAAGCGCTGCGGCGCAGGACTTCGGCTGTCACCAATGGGGGCGGCTTCACTGGTGACGCTACCGGTGACATCGGTGACAGTCGCCGTTGCCCCCCTCTCAGGCTCACTATTGCAAGCGTGCAGCATATTCAGCGCTTGCTATGGGGGCTCGCGCCATGACCGCCGTTTTCTCTCGCTGGGCGCTGTCGTATTGGGCACGCGGCTTCTCGCCGATTCCTGTCCTCGCAGGGACGAAGGCGCCCGGAGCGGTTGGGCATTCGCTTGAGGGCTGGACGCAGTATTGCGCGGAAGCGGCGGACAAGGGGCAACTCGCTGCCTGGGCACAGGACAAGACATGCGGCCTGGCTGTCTGCACGGGCTACAACGGCTTGATTGCGGTCGACGTTGACAGCCTGAAGGCGAATGTTGCGGTCAAAGCCATCTTGGCCGGTATGGGCGCCCCGGTAAAGATCGGCCAACGTGGATGCACCGCGTTTTTCCGCGATCCAAGCGGCGAGATACGAAGCTCGGATTTCCGGGCCGCGCCGGTCATTGGTCCGGATGGAAAGCGCCGCCAGGAAACGCTCCTGCAAATCCTTGCTGCTGGGCGTGAGACGGTGCTGCCGCCGACGGTGCATCCAGATACGCGCAAGCCGTACTATTGGCATCGACGCAGCCTCGAAAATCGCCGCATCGATGACTTGCCGATCATCACGCCCAGCCATATCGCCGAGCTGGGCGCGGCACTGCGACCGTTCTTGCCGGAAGTGGTGCCTCTCGCTCCCGCAGCGCCAGCGCAAGCGCCGCTCCGCAGCCTCAACGGCCTCGAACGCAAGCGCTACGAGGCCATGGCGCGCGGACTTCTGAAATGGGTTGAGGGCACGCTTGCCAACCGTGCGCCAGGTGGGCGCAGCCGGGCAGCTCGCGGCATGGCACAAACCTTCTGGCCGTTTATTAGGGAGGGCTTGGCCGGCGAAGCGGAAGTGCGTGCGGCTCTTGTCGATGCCTCGCAG
>JBKQNN010000332.1:0-5207 GCA_052145975.1 Rhodomicrobium sp.
CCGCCAGCACGCCGATCTCGATGTGCGGATGGCAAGCAGCCAAACGGATGAGATCGGCGCCCGTGTAACCGCTGGCGCCAATGACGCCGATTTTGACCTTCGCCTGCGCGGACATGCGTTTGTCTCCGGGTTTCAAATCCGCCGCAGCTTCGCCCCCGCGAAGGCGCATGCGCGCTAACTTAGACGCCGGATGGCGTAACGAACTGGCGACTCTCCCCTCACCCTGCCCCTCTCCCCATGGGAGAGGGGACGCCCGAACAACGGCTGCGAGCGAACTCCCTCTCCCATGGGGAGAGGGCTGGGGTGAGGGGCGTGACGGCAGTTTGGTTCACTGATTAGCTTTGTAGGGTTAGAGCCTCGTCTAAGAAGGCGTGGAGTTCCGCGGTGTGCTTGCTCATAAGGCCCGCCGCGGTGGACGCGCTTGCCGGCCGGCCTGCATAGTGTGGACGCCGATGCTTGGCTTCGATGTAATCGAGCACCCATTCGATGTTCGCCTCGATGAACGGCCAGGCGCCCTGGTTTTTGGGCTCCTCCTGGCACCAGACAAACTCGGCATGAGCGAAGCGGCTCAGCTCCTGGATGAGCGCACGCGCCGGGAACGGGTAGAGCTGCTCAAGGCGCATCAGGTAAACATTGTTCGTGCCGCGGTTCTCGCGCTCCTCGAACAGGTCGTAGTAGACCTTGCCCGAGCAGAGCACGACGCGCGCGATTCGATCGTCGGGTACGAGCTCGATCCGCTCGCTCGCGCCGATCTGCGCGTGGTCCCACAGCACGCGATGGAACGATGTGCCGGGGCCGAAATCCTCAAGCTGCGACACGACGCGCTTATGGCGCAGCAGCGACTTCGGCGTCATCAGGATCAGCGGTTTGCGGAAGCCGCGATGCAGCTGGCGCCGCAGGACGTGGAAGTAGTTGGCGGGCGTCGTGCAGTTGGCGACCTGCCAGTTGTCCTCCGCCGACAGTTGCAGGTAGCGTTCGAGGCGCGCCGAGGAGTGCTCGGGGCCTTGGCCCTCATAGCCGTGCGGCAACAGCAGGGTCAGGCCCGACATGCGCAGCCATTTGCGTTCGCCGCTGGCGAGGAACTGGTCGATGATGACCTGCGCGCCGTTCGCGAAGTCGCCGAATTGCGCTTCCCAGAGCACCAGCGCGTTCGGCTCGGCAAGGCTGTAGCCGTATTCGAAGCCCAGCACCGCCTCTTCGGACAGCATCGAATTCACGACCTCGAAGCGTGCCTGGCCGGGCGAGACGTGGTTCAGCGGGATGTACTGGTTCTCGTTCACCTGGTCCGTCAGCGCCGCATGGCGTTGCGAGAAGGTGCCGCGTTCCACGTCCTGGCCCGAAAGCCGCACGGGGAAGCCTTCCTGCAGCAGCGTTCCGAAAGCGAGCGCCTCGGCCATCGACCAATCGATGCCGCGGCCGTTCTCGATCATCTTGCGGCGGTTCGCGAGCAGGCGGTCGATGGTCTTGTGGACTGTGAAGCCTTTCGGGACCTCTGTCAGTTTCGCGCCAACCGATTTCAGCCGGTCCATACTGACGGCGGTATCGCCGCGGCGCGGGCCTTCCTCGGCTTGGGTGATACCGGACCAGCGGCCATCGAGCCAATCCGCCTTGTTCGGGCGGAAGCCTTCGGATGCTTCGAATTCGTTTTCGAGCTCGTTCCAGAAGTCCGTCCGAAGCTTTTCGGTCTCGGCGGGCTTGACGAGCCCTTCCACCGCGAGACGCTTGGCGTAGGTCTCGGTTACTCCGGGAAGTTCGCGAATCTTCTTGTACATCAGCGGCTGGGTGAACGACGGCTCGTCGCCTTCGTTGTGGCCATGCCGGCGGTAGCAGATCATGTCGATCACGACAGACTTATGGAAGCGCTGCCGGAACTCGATGGCGACGCGCGCGCAATAGACGACTGCCTCGGGGTCGTCGCCGTTGACGTGGAAGATCGGCGCCTCGATCATGCGCGCGATGTCGGACGGGTAGGGCGAGGAGCGCGAGAAGCGTGGCGCGGTCGTAAAGCCGATCTGGTTATTGACGATGAAGTGGATACCGCCGCCCGTGCGGTGCCCCTTGAGGCCGGACAGCCCGAAGCACTCGGCAACGACGCCCTGGCCCGCAAAAGCCGCGTCGCCATGCAGCAGCAGCGGCAGCACCTGCGTCCGGCTTTTGTCGCCGTGCTGATCCTGCTTGGCGCGGACCTTGCCGAGCACAACCGGATCGACGATCTCCAAATGCGAAGGGTTTGCCGTCAGCGAAAGGTGGACCTGGTTGCCGTCGAAGTCGCGGTCGCCAGAAACGCCAAGGTGGTACTTCACGTCGCCGGAACCTTCGACGTCCTCCGGGTTAGCGGAACCGCCCTTAAACTCATGGAAGAGCGCGCGGAAGGGTTTTACCAGGACATTGGTCAGCACGTTCAGCCGGCCGCGATGCGGCATTCCCAGCACGATCTCCTTGAGCCCGAGCTGGCCGCCGCGCTTGATGATCTGCTCCAGGGCCGGGATCGTCGCCTCGGCGCCTTCCAGGCCGAAGCGCTTCGTGCCGGTGTATTTCTTGTCGAGGAATTTCTCCAAGCCCTCCGCGTGAATGAGCTTGGCCAGGATCGCTTTCTTGCCGAGGTCGCTGAAAGAGACCTCTTTGTTCAGCCCCTCGATGCGCTCCTGAATCCATTGCTTCTGCTCCGGGGAGGAGATGTGCATGAACTCGTAGCCGATGGTGCCGCAATAGGTACGGCGGAGGATGTCTATGATCTGCCGCAGCGTCGCCGTTTCTAGCCCTAAGACGTTGTCGATGTAGATCTGGTGATCGAGGTCCCCGGGCGTGAAGCCGTAGGCCGCCGGCTCAAGCTCGGGATGCGGGCGCGCCGGCGAGAGGTGGAGGGGATCGAGGTTGCCGATCAGATGGCCGTTCACGCGGTAGGCGCGGATCAGCATCAGGGCGCGGACGGATTCGCGCGTGGCCCGGAATGCCTCCTCGCGGCTGATCGCGACGCCCTTCTCCTGGGCCTTTGTGCTTATTTTCCGATGGATTTCGTGCTCTTCGCGTCCCCAGTCCGCGCCCAGCGCGTTGAGCAGATCGCCGTCCCCGGAAACGCCCTCAGCCTTATGCTTCCAGGAGGGGCCGTGCGTTTCGGCGAGGACCGCTTCCTTGCGCTCCTTCAGATCCGTGAAAAACGCGCGCCAGTCGGCCGCGACCGAGCCCGGATTTTCCTCGAAGCGCTCGTACAGATCCTCGATGTAAGCGGCATTCGCCCCGTGAAGAAACGAGGTGATCGCGAATGCCTCGTTTAATTTCTCGCGTCTCAATTCAACACACCTTCCAGGCCAAAAAACGGACTATACCGCAAAAGCCAACCCGCCTTCGCCTGAAGGCGGCGGATCAGCCCTTCAACACTTCGACAAGAGTGCTTCCAAGCGCTGCGGGCGAAGGAGAGACGACGATGCCAGCAGACTTCATCGCTTCGATTTTGTCTCCCGCGGAGCCTTTGCCGCCTGCAATAATCGCGCCCGCGTGCCCCATCCTCCTGCCGGGAGGTGCCGTGACCCCCGCAATGAAACCTACCATCGGTTTCTTGCGCGGCGACGACTTGTAAAAGGCCGCTGCCTCTTCCTCGGCCGAGCCGCCAATTTCGCCGATCATGACAATCGACTTGGTCTCGTCGTCGGCCAGAAACATTTCAAGAACCTCAATGTGTTCGGTCCCTTTCACGGGATCGCCGCCGATGCCGATGCAGGTGGTTTGACCAAGGCCCGCCAGCGTCGTCTGATGTACAGCTTCATAGGTAAGTGTGCCCGAACGGGAAACAATACCGACGCTGCCGCGCTTGTGGATGTGCCCTGGCATGATGCCGATCTTGCATTCGCCGGGCGTGATGACGCCTGGGCAGTTCGGCCCGACGAGGCGCGATTTGGAGCCGTCGAGCGCGCGCTTGACCTTCACCATATCCAGCACCGGAATGCCCTCGGTGATGGTCACGATCAGCGGGATTCCGGCGTCGATGGCTTCGAGGATCGCGTCGGCCGCAAACGGCGGCGGCACGTAAATCGCGGTGGCATTTGCGCCGGTCGCCTTCACGGCGTCGTGGACCGTGTCGAAAACCGGCAGGCCGAGATGGGTGCTGCCGCCTTTGCCCGGTGTCACGCCGCCAACCATCTTCGTGCCATAGGCGATGGCCTGCTCGGTGTGGAAGGTGCCCTGAGCGCCGGTTATGCCCTGGCAGATCACTTTGGTGTTACTGTCGACGAGGATGGCCATGCCCTAATCCTTTGCAAGCGCTGTCTGTACGTTTTCGTGAAAGCCCGGTTGCGCCGGGAGATCGAGAAATGGATTGATCGCGGCGACCGTGCCGTAAGCCTGCCCGTGATTGAGGTCTTCGGTGTACAGGACGGGGGCACCCAGCGCCTCCGCCGCCGCTAGGATTGCGCCATCCCAATAGGAAATACGGTGCCGGATGGAATGAAGCACTGCGTTTTTTACCAAAGATGGTGTTACGGGCACACAGGGGAACTCTTCCAGTTTTTCCAGCCACTCCAGACCCTCGGCCGGTGTAAGGCGGAAGTCTGCCTTCCTGATAGCAACAGTGTAAAATTCTTGCATCACTTGGGCAGAAATTCCGATCTTTTCCCTGCTAACGATCCTTGCGGCTATCGCCTTCTTTTGCACGTCCGCCGGGTTCCGCGACGCCAGATAAAGCAGGATGTTGGTGTCGAGAAAGCTCGTGACGATCATAGAGTTCCTCGCGGTTCCACTTCCACGTACCCAAATCCAACGTGGACGCTTCAGCAAGTTTGAGTAGCTCCTCACGAGCTTTCTTCGAACGGGACTCAAAGCCTGCCAGGCGGCCAAGATAATCCCGAACGAGCGCGTTTACCGTCGTATCGTGCGCTGCCGCATATTTCCGGACCTCCGCAAGAACCTCATCCTCAACGGCGAGCGTTATATTCTTCATGGCCTTGCCTCCAGCAGTTTCCACACAGTTTATGTGTAACTGTGTGGAGCGTCAAGCGGCCTTCTTTACCTCGGCGACGATCTTTTGCGCGGCCTCGCCAAGATCGCCGGCGGGGATAATCGGGAGCCCCGAACCGCTCAGGATTTGCTTGCCCAGCTCGACATTGGTCCCTTCGAGCCGGACCACCAGCGGCACGCTGAGGTGGGTTTCGCGCGCGGCGGCGATGATGCCCTCGGCGATGATATCGCAGCGCATGATGCCGCCGAAGATGTTC
>JBKQNN010000333.1:0-19091 GCA_052145975.1 Rhodomicrobium sp.
CCTATTCTAATGGACCATTTTTTAGCATGGAATGAAAGTCTAAGGCCGATCGGCAAACTTATCATTGCAGCGGTGATTCTTGAATGTGAGGCAAAATGGCTTCAGTCTTCTCGAAATCACAACCACCCCATCGGAGAAAAATTAAGAGACGACTGGTATAGATTCTTGGTTCATAAAATTGTATACGACTGCAAGAAAAGCTCAGATCTATTTAACAATAAAATCAAATTCATTATTTTCAATTATGATATCTCACTGGAGAGGATCCTATATACAGCGATCAGCACTATGGACTTATTTGATGCAGAGGATGTTCTCAAGTTCCTAGCCAACGACAGGCTCATTCATGTTTACGGTGCGGTTCATTCTGGAGCCACCCCGAATGGGTTAGGAATTGATCTCGCTGTAGCAAGCAAACTTGGGGACGCGACGGACAATGTGGTCGAAGGACAGACGAGCATCAATGATCGCAAGCTTCTAATAGATCGATGTTACGAATCCGCTCAACAAATTCGGACAATCGATCCACACGATAAGGAGGAAGACGCAGCCTCGCTTCAGACAGCTCAGAAATGGATTGCAGAGGCAGGGGTCGTTTACATTCTGGGATACGGCTTCGACGACAACAACAATAGAAGAATTGGTTTAGACAAGCTCCGGCATGGCAAGCATAATGGCGCGATCATGTTCACGAATTACAATAATCTCAACGTCATAAATAAAAAAACTTCCAAGCTATTTTTCGGGCACGCAACCGCATTCATCGAGGGCTCGGTAGTCGGAAATCCGAAAGACGGCTTCTATGCCGAGAAAAGCGTTAGGAATGTCTATGATGCTCTCAACATGGATTTCGATGCATTGGAAAACGAGCTAACAGCCTCAACAAAGATTTAGCTTATGAAACCGCCTCAACAAAGCTCGCCACCACCTTCTTCTGCCCGGCCTTTTCGAACTCCACCGTCAGCTTATTCCCCTCGATCTCGCTGACGGTGCCGTAGCCGAACTTCTGGTGAAACACGCGTTGGCCAACCGGAAAGGCCGCGTTCGGCATGGCCGTACTCGCCGCGACCAGCTCGCCCTCGATCTCCGGCGGCGCGCCGCGCGCACGGTTCCGCACCACGCCCGGCGACGTCCAATTCGCCTGTGCGCGCCGCCAGCCCGGCGTGGTCCGCTGATCGTAATCGAACGGCGAAGCCTCCTCGTCGAACCGGCTCGCGCCATAGCCGCCATTGGCCGCGCCGTACCCGCCATAGCCGGCGTTCTTCATCACCAGCTCGGCGTGCTCCTCGGAAAGCTCGTCGAGGAAGCGCGATGGCGCCGCCGATTGCCACGAGCCATGCACGCGCCGGTTCTGTGCGAAGCTGATGGTGAGCCGCCGCTTGGCGCGCGTGATGCCGACATAGGCGAGGCGGCGCTCCTCTTCGAGGCCCTGATTGCCGTTGTCGTCGAGCGCGCGCTTGTGCGGGAACAGCCCCTCCTCCCAGCCGGGCAGGAACACCACGTCGAATTCGAGCCCCTTGGCGCCGTGCAGCGTCATCAGGCTCACGCGGTCGCCATCGGTGGCCTGGTCGGCGTCCATCACCAGCGCGACATGCTCCAGGAAGGCGCCGAGGCTGTCGAACTGCTCCATGAAGCGGATCAGTTCTTTCAGGTTTTCGAGGCGGGACTGCGCTTGCGGCGACTTATCCTTCTGCCACATCGCCGTGTAGCCGCTTTCGTCGAGGATCAGTTCGGCAAGCTCGGTGTGCGGCATGGTTGCGGAGAGGCTGCGCCAGCGGGCGAAATCCTCGGTGAGCGCGCGCAGCGATTTGCGCGGGGCGGGCTTCAGCTCCTCGGTCTCGGCGATATGCCGGGCCGCCTGGAACAGGCTTAGCCCCTCCGCGCGCGCAAGCTGGAACACCGTTTGCACCGTTTGGTCGCCGAGCCCGCGCTTGGGCACATTGACGATCCGCTCGAATTTGAGGTCGGCGGCGGGGTTCTGCATCACTTCGAGATAGGCGATGGCGTCCTTGATCTCCTGCCGCTCGTAGAAGCGCGGGCCGCCGATGACGCGGTACGGCATGCCCATCGTCACGAAGCGGTCTTCGAAGGCGCGCATCTGGAAGCTCGCGCGCACCAGGATCGCCATATCGTTCAGTGCGGTGCCGTCGCGCCGCAGCCGGTCGATGTCCTCGGCGGTGAGGCGCGCTTCTTCGTCGCCGTCGTAAACGCCGCGCACCATGAGCTTATCGCCGGCACCCGAGCCGGTGCGGAGCGTCTTGCCCAGCCGCCCCACATTGTTCGCGATCAGCTTCGAGGCAGCGCCCAGGATATGCGCGGTCGAGCGGTAATTATGCTCCAGCCGGATCACAACAGCGCCGGGGAAATCCTTGTCGAAGCGCAGGATGTTGTCCACCTCAGCGCCGCGCCAGCCATAGATGGATTGGTCGTCGTCGCCGACGCAGCAAATATTGTGGCTCCCTTGCGCCAGCAGCCGCAGCCAGAGATATTGCGCGACGTTGGTGTCCTGGTACTCGTCCACCATGATATAGGTGAACCAGCGGTGATATTGCTTGAGGATGTCGGGGTTTTCCTGGAACAGCCGCAGGTTTTCGAGCAAAAGATCGCCGAAATCGGCCGCGTTCAGCTCCTTGAGCCGCTTCTGATAGGCCGCGTAAAGCTCGATGGCGCGGCCATTCGCAAAGCTGAACGCCTGGCTCGCCGGCACCTTCTCCGGCACGAGCCCCTTGTTCTTCCAGCCGTCGATCAGCCCGGCGAAGTGGCGCGCGGGCCAGCGCTTCTCGTCGAGCTTCTCCGCCTGGATGAGCTGCTTGATGAGGCGGATCTGGTCGTCGGTATCGAGGATGGTGAAATTGCTCGAAAGCCCCACGAGCTCGGCGTGCCGGCGCAGGATACGCATGCCAATAGAATGGAACGTGCCGAGCCAGGGCAGCCCCTCGGCCGTGCCGCCCAGCAGATGGCCGACGCGATCCTTCATCTCGCGCGCCGCCTTGTTGGTGAAGGTGACGGCGAGGATTTCGTTCGGCCGCGCCCGCCTGGTCCACAAGATATGCGCGATGCGCGTGGTGAGCACCCGCGTCTTGCCCGTGCCGGCGCCCGCAAGCACCAGCACCGGCCCGTCGACCTGCTCGACGGCCTGGCGCTGCTCGGCGTTAAGTCCCTTCAGATAAGGCGGCTCGGCGGCCAAGCCTTTCGAAGCGGCGATTTGTTCGGCAATAGAGCGACTCGTTCCCATGCACCAGATATAGCACGGCACTGCCGCCGGCAAAGAAAGCCCCGCCCGCTTTTAACAGGCAAGCGATAGATTAGGACCTGCGCCGGAAACGTCCGCAGCACTCAGGCAACGCCCACCAAGAGCGCTTCACCCTCCGCCGCGGCCTCCTGGTACAGCTGCCGCCAAGCGTGGAAGCTCTCAAGCTGCCAAACGCTGGCAAAAACCCTCTCCGCGCCATGCCCGCACAGGACCTCCGCTCCCTCCTGCACCAAGGTAGGCGAGACAACGCTCACCGTGTTCCCCCGATCCTGCATGATGGACTCGATATCGCTCGCCCCGCTCTTGCCCAGCACGAGATCGCCGTAAAGGAGATCGCGCACGAACTTGTCCGCGCCGCGCCCGGCCGGCTTCAGCGCCTCTGCGAGCCGCTTCTCGATGAGGAAACAGGTGTATTCCAGGCAGCATCGCCGGTGCTCGACGCCGGGATAGGCTAGGCGCGTCCGCTCCAGCTCCTCGCGAAACTCTTCGATTGTGCGTCTCGCCTCGGGCTCCGGGCCGAGCCTGCTGCGGCGCTCCAGGATGGCGCGTTCGAGTATTCTCTCGCGCTCGCCGGCCTCGATTTCGTCGAAGAAAAAGAAGACGCCGCGCCCATAAGGGAACAACGCCGCCATCAGGGCAACGAACGCCTTGTCGTGCTGCAGGCGTTGAAAAAGTGCAGATGCTGGAGGCACGCTCCAGTAGTGAGTTGAGACGCTCATGGCGCACGGCCCTCCACCCAGAATGCTTAGAAACGTTCGCCCTGAAGTCGTCTTTCTTGACGATTGGCGCAAGCCGCCTGCGTCATCAAGTCAGAGGTTGCAGCCGTGCCGATCCGGTTAACGCAGACACCCGCTCTATATTAGGCTGCCGTAGCCATTCTTCCTGCGGCGGCACTGTGCTTGTTTCTGGACGCCCGCGTCCGCCAAGGCGGCCTCGCGATGACGGGAGTGCATCGGAACGGTCAAAACTTGCGGCGGCTGGTATTCACAAGGAGATCACAATGACTTTTGCCCCCAAATTTGCTTGGTTCTTCATGCGCTTCAACCGCGGAATTCCGGACGGGCATATTTCATTCTGGAAGCCTGATACCCAAAACAATCGCCAGCACTTCGGCGTCGATCTGGACGCCAGTGAAGATCCCGTACTGTCCATGATCGCGTCGCCCAAGAGCAGCGCGGGCTGGCTAACTACAAAACGGTTCGTCTGGGACGGTGCGGAAGGAAGGCAGCAGTTCTGGCTTGATCAAATAACTGGCCTTGACATCAAAATCCTGGGCCGGCCCGAAGTTCCCAGTGACAACCTGGACCTCTATGAATTCGGCTTGTGGATCAAACTCGCAGATGGGCGAAACTATGACATCCGGATGCCAAATATTGGTGTTCTCAACGGATTCCTGTCCATTTTTGCGCAATGGGCGCAGGAATGAAAACCAAAGAACGATTCCGTTACACAAGATTTGCTGCATCTTTCATTCTGAGCGCCGTTCAACCTGGTTTGGCGCGTTGAATATATGATTACAAATCGCAAATGACGGCCCTGGGCCGGATTCGGACATGGCAATTGTCAAGGTTATTGCTTACCCGGCTTGCACGCTTGGCCTGGGGCACCATCCTTGCGGCCGCAAACCGCGTGGGGTAAGGCTCCAGTAAGGCATACACCTAGCGGTCAAGTGGGCCTGCAGCGCGGAGCCGGGACCGGCCTAGCCGCTGAATGACTGCGAATATCATGGCAGTGGAGACACCGAACAGCAGTAACCCGTTGGCTGCTTCAAGTGGCCCCAAAAGTTTCCAGGAAGCAGACATGACAACATCGCCGTAGCCCAAAGAGGTATAGTTCATTGCCGAGTGATAGAGAGCTTCGGCAAAGCGATTAAATTCACCGCAGAGGCTTAATACTACTGCCCAGACCGCGATCTCCACCACATGGGCCACGAGTGCGAGCTGCGTGACCGTGGCTATGATGGCGAGGTCTCTCCAGAACCGGATGCCCGCCTGTCCGAGGCGGTATTCCCGGCCAACGATATAAAGCACAACTATGAAAGCAAGTCCGTGAATCACAATCGTCGTTAGGGTCGTCATCAGCGACACCAGCAGTGGAAGCAGGATTGCAGCATCTTGGGGTAGAGAAGAGGGCATACCAGGCATGATGATGGCCAAAGCTTAGATTTTCCTTACGGCAGTTGAGCCTCTGGATCGCGATGACGCGCCGCGGAAGAAGCGTTGCCTCCGGCGGATAGGCTCGATATGTTAGATAAATGGGCCAACGAGGGGGAGTCTCATGAAAAGTCCTATCCGCGCGGCGATCCTGGCTGGAACGCTTGCGCTTCTGACGGCCGCGGCAACTCTCACAGCCTGGGGGCAAGCGCAAATGCCTGTTTCACTGTTTAAAGTCGTTACCGTGAAGGACGAGGTCATCATCGGGCTCAACGCGCACGAGATCAAGGCGCTGGGCGGCCCGGAGAAAGCCCCCGCCGGCGCCATCGCCAGTGCGCTCGCGAGCAAAAAGGAGCTCACCGTTTGGCAATACGCCGTGCGCCATGGCACCGATGGCAATCTCGAGGTTGCCCCTCTGCATCCAATCGGCCTGCTGGCGCACGATTCCTTGAGGGTTGAGCCCTATTCGAGCCCACTCGCGGTGCTCCCGCACGGCTAAGCAAGGTTTTCCGGCCTCCCCACACTTCGACGCTTTGCACCGTTCTTGCTACTACAGCCGGCGGCGCGTTCGCATCCGCATGCCGCTCGCTCGCAAGCGAACTTCCGGCCGATCAGCTGTACTAGATTCAAGAGTCTGCTAGCACGCCTGATCCGCGGGAAATCCCGTCAGCGCCAGCCGCAAATGGGTCAGGATTTCCCGGGGGGCGTACTAGCGCCCCACATAGCCGTTGTGAGTTTTGGCTTGAACCCGCGCAATAGGCCGAAAGCGGCCATAGCTTGTTGTCTTGCCGTGCGTCTTAGCGGAAAACCGCTTGGGTCAAGCCCGAAGGCATGCTTTTCCGGATGCGCTCTAGCTGGGAACCGGCCGGCCATTTAGGCGCTTCTAATCATCGGCCGCATAGGCGCGAGCGGCTTCCAGGGGAGCACAATTCGCCAGCTTCCTGCCAAGGATGCCGGGGTTTTCATAGCTGCAAGCCGTGTTGTTGCAGCGCACTTTGAATGACCGCACTTCGAATGACCCTTGACGCCTGCAGAACCCGCAAATAAGCTGGCCCAGCAAGCTCGTTGCCCACAGTGCCCAGTTGGGGCCTTTCTCCCGTCCCGAGCGGACGGACCAGCGACAGCGTTGCAGCACAAAACTCTTGAATTTTGAGCGCTGTACGCACCGCCTTGGCGGCGTGAGCCGTATTGCGGCTGTTGCGGCAAGGAGTTTGTATGCGCCCAAAACCGCAAGCCCATCGCGGCGATTTGAATGCTGGCGGCGTGAGCACGCTGGGCGATTTCGCGGCGCTGAGCGCAGACAGCGAATGGGATGCAGGCGAACTCGCATGCGGGCACTTGCTGATCGAACTGCGGAGAACCTTACGCGAAATGCCGGGCGAAGTCCTGAAGTTAGTCTCGCGCGACCCTGGCTCGCCCGAGGATTTGCCTGCCTGGTGCAGGCTTAGTGGCAATGAGCTGCTCGCTTACGACGCCCAAGGCAACAGCTACTGGATACGCTCAAAAACCGATTGGACCTGAAAAGCAAGACAGGATGGAGAAGAAACCTATGTCCGGCAAATTCCTCGTGAGCCTGACCCATGCGAAAGACAATGCAGATAAGGCAACCGTAGCATTCGTCGTGGCCAATGCCGCGGCTGCCTCCGGCAAGAACGCTCTCGTCTTTCTCTCTATTGAAGGCGTGCGGCTGGCGACGCCCGGCTACGCCGATGACATTCATGAAGAAGGATTCGCGCCGCTGAAGGATCTGATCTCCAGCTTCACGGGCGCGGGCGGGCAAATATACGTCTGCTCGCCCTGCTTCAAGAAGCGCAAGCTCGATGAGAACAACCTGATCCCGGGGGCGCTGATCGTCGGCGGAGCGAAGCTCGTCGAATTCTTGGGCGAGGGGGCACCCAGCATTAGCTATTAGCGCGCTTTCAAAGCCGCGGACTCGGATCAGGCCACCTCGCCCTTTTTGGCAATTACCTCATAGGTTCTCAGTGGGGATGACGGCGGCCATCCGGCGTTGAATGGCGCCATGCCGCCCGCCGAGGGAGTTTTTTTGAATGAAACCCATTGAAAAGCACAATCGCACCCCGGATGTCAGCTTCGATGGTGGCGATCTCGATTGCGGCAACGGCTTGCTCATGCTGATCCGCAAGCACATCGACCCAATGAGCCCCGGCGAACTCCTCGAAATCCGCTCCACGGAAATCTCGGTGGACGAAGACTTGCCGGCCTGGTGCCGTCTTACTGGAAACGAGCTTGTTTCCTGGACCAGGTCCGGCAAGCAGCGCAGCTTCCTGATATGCAAGGGCAAGCTTGAAGAACGGACGGACAAGGAAAAGGCGTCCGCCGGCGTGGTAGCGGTCAAGGCTGCTGCGCCGGAAGGGGCCGTCCCGTTTGCGCGGCGGCCAAACCCGATCCCGGCGCCCGTTATTCCCGCCCTGGCCGTGACAGGCATTGGCAGCTGGCCGCGGCCACGCTGGATGATGGAAGCCATGCATGCTTACGTCGAAGGCCGGCTCGATGAGCCATCGTTTCAGGATACGGCTAACGATGCTGTACGCCTGGCCGTAAGCGCCCAGGAGCGCGCGGGGGTGGACATCGTAACCGACGGCGAACAAAGGCGCGACAGTTACGCAAGTTTCGTCGCAACCCGGCTCGACAATTGCCAGCTTGTGCCGCTTATCGACCTGCTGCCGCTGGTGGACGACCCCAGCGAATTCGAGGCCGAGCTGCGGGCGCTTGACATTCCAGCCAAGGATGTGCGCCATCCCGGCGTGTTTGGGCCTCTACGCCGGAGCCGCCCAATTGCGGTGCATGAGCTGGAGTTCTTGCAGACGGCCACGGCGAAGCCTGCGAAGGTGGCGCTGCCTGGACCCTACCTGCTGACGCGCACCATGTGGATGGAGTGCATATCCGAACAGGTTTACTCATCCAGGGAGCAGATCGCCGCCGACATCGTGCGTGTGCTGCGTGAAGAGCTCATCGACCTTTTGGATGCGGGAGCGGCGCTGGTGCAATTCGATGAACCAGTCTTATCTGAAGTCGTGTTCAGCGGTCCCAAGAATAAGCGTAGCTTTATGTGCGGCGCACTCTCCGAATCCTTGGGCTCCGGGCACGAGCTGGGCTTCGCCAAAAGCCTGATGAATGCTGTGACAGCCGGCCTGGCCAAGGAGCGCATCGGCATTCACGTCTGCCGCGGCAACTGGACCGCAAATGAATCCGTGGCGCTTTCCGGAAGCTATGCGCCCCTGGTGGAAACCTTGGCTGGCATGAATGTTGGCGCCTATCTTCTCGAAATGTGTACGCCGCGCGCGGGCGAAATGGAGATCCTGAGGGGCTTGCCGGACGATGTGCGAATCGGCATCGGCGCCGTCAATCAAAAGGTCTCCGCGATCGAGGCGCCCGATGACATTGTAGCCAGGATGAAAAATGCGATCCGCCTGTTCGGGCGCGAACGCGTATTATTCCACCCCGATTGCGGATTCGCAACGTTCGCCGATAACCCTATCTGCCCAGCCGCGGCTGCGGAGGCAAAGCTTCGGGCCGTAGTCCAGGCTGTGGCACAGCTGTAGCCCGCATTTATCGGAAGATCGCGCGATGGAGAGACCGCGAAACTTAAGCTTAGCGCGCCAGCTCCTTGTAAGCGTGCCAGCTTGCGTGTCCTACAAGCGGAAATGTGAGTGCCAAGCCCACAAAATAAACCGCAAGCCCTGCGATCGAAAGCGCTGCAATGAGGGCCGCCCATAATGCCATGGCAGGCAGGTTCTTCCGCACGGCCTTGGCGCTGGCAATCGTCGCCGTTACGGCGTCCAGTTTGCGGTCGAAAATCATCGGCACTGCAATGACCGATATCGTATAGGCAACAGCGGCGAAGGCAGCCCCCACCGCGGTCCCGGTCACCAGCAGGCCCTGGCCATGCGCGGTGAGCAAGAGCGCTGAGACGAACTCGTCGATAGGCGGAAAAGTGGCCGGTCCGAAAAAGAGCATGAACAAAAGGAAGGCTACATCCATCCAGAAAAAGTAGAGGACGAAGAGCAGCATTCCGAAAGACGCGAGCTGATCTTTCCTGGCCCATACCGCAGCGGCGACGCTGCGATAAGTAACAGGTTCGCCGCGCTCGTTCAGCCGGCTTATTTCATAGAGCCCGGCCGCAAAGAACGGGCCGGTCAGCAGAAACCCGAATGCAAGAGGCAGCAGAAGCGGAAGGGCGTCGAAGCGGGTCAACTGAAGGGCCGCCACGTAGGCGAACGCCGCAAATATAGCGCCGTAGGTCAGGCTTATTTGCGGGGCAATCCAGAGATCGCTCCAGCCGCGTTCGAGCCAAGCCCAGGGAGCGTCGATGGCGATCTTTCGTATTGCCGGGGTTTCCGATAGAGCGGGCGTTTCCACGGACTGCCACGCCGCTCGAAAAGCGTCTGTCATTGTACTCACCGTCCTGGAACAGCTTCACCGTGCCGGGAAGCTTAACCCTTCCCTTCGCTGAAGGTTCCGTGCGCCAACCGCTATTCTTCCGGGCCGGGCAGGCGATCACGCGGACCCGGTATCGCCGCAAACATGAGCGATTTTGGCGACGCGCCATTCGCGTCCTTCTGCCCGGTGGCGCCTACTATAGGCGGCAAGCAAATTTTCGGCTTCCACGCGCGTATAAGCGCAATCCCAGTTGCGCCAATCGCTAGCCTCACGCGAATAATATTGGATGACATAGTCCGGCTCGAAGCCGTAATGCACGTTCTCTGCGATAACGGTTGGAAGAGTGCCGGCTTCCCCGGCGGCAAGGCTAGTGTGCGCCATGGTCATTATCTCTAGCTCGGGTGTTGATTCCCTAGATAATTAATGCTCGATCCAAAATATTGCTCCCGCGCTATGTATACTTAGATTCTTTCGGATATCGATGCGTTAAAAGCCGTTTCGGTAATATAAGAGGGGCTAAAGTCCGGGCAGGCAATTGCCGGTGCGCCGATGCAGGAGTGTCATTCCCGCGCAAGAGCGTGTGAAAAAATCGGCGAACCGGATGAAATCGGGGCCGCGGCGCCGTCCCCGCGAAGGCGGGGACCCACGCGAAGGCCTTGTTCTAGTGGCTGAAATGGATTCCAGCCTTCGCGGGAATGACGCTGCGGAGTCTTTCCGGAGCCCGCAATTTCGATTTTTTCACACGCTCGCAAGCGGGAATCCATTTATCCGGTTGGAACAAGCTCTAGGATGGGTGCCCGCCTTCGCGAGGACGACGGTATACAGCTTGGCTTAACGCGGTGAACGACTTACCGGCCCGGACTTTTGCCCATATATTACCCGTTTCGCAAACTGACATCGGCAGCTGTTGGCAACGGCACGCTTTAGCAGGCCGAGGCAAGAAAACTTATACCGCTCCCGAAGCGGGCGCTGGCATTGAGGCGGCGTGCGCGATAAAACAGGCGCGGTCCGTATGGCATCTTAATCCCGGCAAAATGATCTAGTTTACCGGAGGACCGTAGGGGTCGCTGCTGCGCCACGCGCGAACGCCACGAGGAACAACTTGGGCCGGATACTCGCCACACTCGCCACGATCCTGATCCTGCTGCTAGCTGCGGCATTCGCCTTGCCGGCATTGGTGGATTGGAACTCGTACCGCTCCGGGATCGAGAACGCGGCTTCAGGCGTCCTTGGCCGCAAGGTGAGCATCCTGGGCGACATCGGCATCGAGCTGCTTCCGGAGCCGCACCTTCGCGCCAACAATGTGGCTGCCGGCAACGGCAAGGCCGATGGCGTGCTCATGACCGCGAGCGCCGTCGACGTTTCGCTCTCCCTAGGCGCCCTCTTGAGCGGCAGGCTGGATGCGAGCCAGCTCAAGCTCGTGCATCCAATCCTGACTCTCGACTTCTCCAAACCCATGGGCGGGCGCGATCCGGCCGGCGAAGACGGCGCGCCGCCGTTCGCCGCGGACGTCAGGAACGTTGAGATCGATGGCGGACGCATCGCGGTATTTTCCAGGGCCGGCGGAAACACCGAGGCGCTCACGCTCGATGGGATAAGCGGCACCGCTTCCGCCGCTGCTACCGGCGATGCCTTCCATTTCAACGGGCGCGTCTCGAAGGGCGGCCATCCTTACGAGGTGAAGCTTTCGGCCACCCCGCACGCCGGCCGCCTAAGGCTCGACGGAACCGCCACGGACGCCGCCTCCAAAGCCTCCCTCCATGCCGACGGCTGGCTGCACCCAGACCAGGACCCCGATTTCGAGGGGGCTTTGGCGTTGAACGTGCCGCAATCGCTGCCCGGAGCGAACCGCCTCCCGTTCAATCTCCAGGCGAAATCAACCGCAAAGATCGGCCTCGCCGACGCCACACTCACCGGCCTTGAGCTGATACTCGACCCGCAGAACCGCGCGCAGGTTCTGACAGGCTCCGCAAACATCGGCTTCGGTTCCGGCGCCGCCGCCTTTGTGCTGAAGGCCCGCGCCTTGGATGCCAGCACCCTGCTTACCGGCCCGGCTTCAGGAGATGAACGCGCTGCCCTTCCTTTCGAGACGGGGAGCTGGGGCGAGCTTGCCGCTGCAGCGAATTACCTTTTTTGGCTCTATCCCGAATACGCGGCCGGCCTCGATCTTACGGCGGACCAGGTTCAGCTCAGGGGCGAGCTTATCGAGGGCGTCAAGCTGTACGGCAAGCGCATAGGGAACCGCTGGGTTTTCGACGAAGTGCTGGCCACACTACCCGGCGAAAGCGCCATGAAGGTTGCCGGCACCCTCACGAAACCTGCCCAGGAGAACGGGCAAACGCAAAGCCCGCGGGTGACCGCGAGCGTGGCGCTTGAGGGCAAGAGCCTCAGCAGGCTTGCCCGCTGGCTTATTCCTTCCGCCGTTGCCGGAGGGCGCTTGCCCCTGGGCGCCTTCGCCATCAAAGGATCGCTGACGCTCTCGCCGGAGGTGTCCGCCTTCGAGGGCGTTTCCGGCCGTTTGGATGGAACGCCCTTCACGGGCGGCCTGCACTTCGACAGGGCGCCCGCCCGGCGGCTGCAAGTCTCCCTTTCCGGCGACAATTTCGATCTGAGCACCTTCGAGCGCGGAGACGGCGAAGCAGCTTTGTCCGCGGACGGGCTGAAGGCCGCGTGGCAGGCAGGCCTCGCCCAGCTTGCGGCCGCACTGGGCGGCGGCGGGGAAGGCTTCGAGAGCGCCGATGTCGATATCTCCGCAGGGGGCATCAAGACTTCGGCCGGCGAGGCGAAGAATGTCGCCGTGCACGTGAAATACGCCAACGATTTGCTCACGGTCTCCAAGCTCAGCGCCGAGACGCAAAAGGGGCTGGTATTGAAGGCGGAAGGCTCGGTGCCGCTTGGGGGCGCGAGCCAAGGCCGCTTCGGCGGAAAGCTTGAGGCCCGCTCTCCGGAGGCAGTAGTTCAGGCCGCAGCACTTGCCGGCTACGATACCGCCGCCGTGGAACGCCGGGCCGCGGACATGGCGCCCGCGGCGCTATCCATAAGCTACAGCGCGGACGCTCCGGGATCGGCCACCGCCCGGCTCGACGGCAACCTCGGGGCCGCGCGCGTCGAAGGCCACGCCCAGCTCAAGGGTTCCCTCTCCGATTGGGACCAAACGGAGCTCTCGGCGCAACTGAAGCTCACCGGGCCGGATGGAAACAAGCTCGCCCAGCTCTTATTTCCGAAAGCGGCGCTAGCGGCTGGCGCAGGCTCCTCCCCCGGCGTCCTTTCGATCAGCCTCAACGGCGTGCCGAACCGCTTGCAAACCTCGGCTTCGCTTACGGCGAGCGCGTTGCAGGTTCAGCTCGACGGCGCCGCGGGGCTAAAGCCGCTAAGTTTCAAGGGCAAGGCCGCCGCTTCGAGCCTGTCGCCCGAGCAATTCCTCCCCGCTCCGTTGCTGGCGCTTCTAGGCGGCGAGCCGAAAGCGAACTTGCGCGTCAGTGCAAACCTGACCGCGGACGCCACGCATTTCGACGCCCGCGAGCTGAGCGCGGAGAGCCCCGGAAACCTCGCCGCCGGGCATTTGGCCATCGAAGCGCCGGCCAAGGTCACGCGCATCGATGCGGAACTTAGCACCGGCAAAGTTTCGCTACCCTCGGTGCTCACCTATTTCCTTTCCGCCACGCCAAGCGACGCAATCGCTGCGGCGCTGCCTGCATCGCTCACCGCGCAACCGCCGCCGCCGGATATTTGGAGCGGGCGGCCGTTCTTGCTGTCCGCGTTCCGGGAAACCGAAGGCGTAATCTCGCTCAGTGCGAAGACAATGAAGCTTGGCGATACGCTTGCGCTCTCGGGGGCCAGCTTGCGTGCCACGCTTGGCAATGGCCGGCTCAATATCGAAACCCTAAGCGGAAAAACGCTTGGCGGCATGCTCGATGCCACGCTCAGCCTTGACGCCGGTGGTAATACAATGGCCGCGCAAGCCGGGCTGACGCTTTCGGCCGCCGATTTGAGCGCACTTGCGAGCCCCGGCACGCCGCCGCTCGTCACGGGGCAGGCTTCCGTGGCGCTCAAGGCTTCCGGGCAAGGATTAAGCCCGCGCGGCCTTATATCCGTGCTCCGCGGGCGTGGAGCGATCCGGCTTGGCGGCGGCGAGCTTTCAAGGCTAACGCCTTATGCCGTACAAGCGCGCGCTGACGAGCTGTTGGCGCAAAGCTTGCCGCTTACCGAGGAAACGGTAGCGAAAAATGCGCTGGAAGCGGTGCAATCGAAGGATTTCAAATTCCGCAAGCTGGCCATACCCGTGACCGTCGCCGATGGCATCCTGGAGATCCGCCGCGCTTCCTTCCGCGACGGCAACGCCACCGTGCGCATGGAGGGCTATATCGATCTCGATAAAGCGCTGGTGGACAGCACCTGGCAGATGGGCGTCAGCTCAGACCGGCATCAAAAGTGGCCGCCGGTCAAGGTCACGCTGGCGGGGCCGCTGCGGGAGCTTGGCGCCCGGCCAAGGACGCTCGCTGCCGAAGACTTCGCCCGTGCCCTGCTCGTCCGGAAAATGGAGGGCGACATCAGCCGGCTTGAGGGCTTGAACAAGCCGGCCGGGGCGTCCGCCAAGCCTCCGGTGGCGGCGGCTGTGGGTCCCTCGGCCTGGACGGCAGCGCAAGAACCGGGCACGCCCAAGAAACGCAAGCGCAAGAAGGACGAAACCCCCGCCGCCAAAGCCCCCGAGCCCGCGCCCGCCAAGAGCTACGAGCAGCGCATGCGCGACGCGCTCGATAATATGAACGGCACCGCCGCCCGCTAAGTTGCACAGCACACGCAGCGAATGCTTGGCCTGGTACGTTAGAGGATCTCGATGGATGACCGGAATCACACGCCGGAGCGCGATGAAGATCGCCACGGCTGGCGGCGCGACCGCCCTCGGTTTAGTACCGGTGAGCTTGTCTGCTCAGGCTGGAGGGCCTATGGCGGCCGACGATGATCGGGAAAGCGGGGACGGGCCGGGAGGCCCGTGGGAGAGCCGGCGCGGCTTGGAGACGACAGACTACAACAACATTGCAGTCTTGATCTGTACCTCTATCGACGAGGCCGCACGGGCTCTGGCTGGCCGCACGGAGCGCTGGGAAAGGGACGTGCTTGGCAAAGAGATCGGCCTGAGCCCGCAAGGAGGGGCGTTTGTCTTCCGTCTGCGTGGGCATAATTGGACAATCGTTGTTCTCGAACCGCTCCCTCTGGTCTGGCTCTCTGAAATTGGAGAGCAGGAAATATCCCGCCAGCTCAAGACAAAGGTAATCGCATATTGGGTCAGCGACACCAGCGGAGGGATCGGTTACCAGCTTTATGAGAACGGCGAACTGATGGAGAAACTCAGCGCCATTGAAGGCGACGATGAACATAGCAGCTTTTCGTCCCGGCTGCGCGATCTCAAGAAAGACGATATAAAGAATGGCTGGTCCTTCACGCGCCAGTTCTTCATTGAACAGGATGCGTTCGAACCGGGAATCGACTTCAGATATTTCCTCGGTTCCCGCGATTACCGGCCCGGCGATCGCGTTCGCATCGAGAATCCCGGCTTTGTCCTTGTAATGCCAGGGAGCCGCAGATTGCTGAGCACGCCGCCGATTGAACGCGTGGATTATTTGGCACTGCGGGTTCAACCCCCCGGCCAGGCCCTAGGGCTCGCCCGGAAATAACTGCGTCGTACGGCCCCGGAATTTTGTTCGCCCGCAAGGCGCAAAAAGGGGCGCATATCCATACGCGCTCAAGTAGCGCCGTGCGGTAGCGCGCCGCTAGGGATATGTAACCCTTTTTGTAACGCAGCGGGAGGACAAAAGGCCAAGCCAGATGGCGCAGTTATTTCCGGGCAAGCCCTTAGCCTCTTGCCAAATGGCGCCGCGCGCGCAACCTTAGGCGCATGCCCGAACTACCCGAAGTCGAGATCGTGCGCCGCGGCCTGGCGCCAATAATGGAGGGCGCGTCTTTCGCCGCGGTCACGCTCAACCGCGCCGGTTTGCGCTTCCCTTTCGAGGCCGGATTTGCCCGCCGGCTTAAAGGCGAGCGCGTCGCGCGGCTGACGCGCCGGGCCAAGTACCTTGTCGCGGAAACCGAAAGCGGGCTTGGGCTGGCGATGCATCTTGGCATGACGGGGAGGTTTACGGTTTTGCGCAACGGCGGCGGCGAAACGCCGGGAGCGTTCTATTACAATGGCGACGCCGATCCGCGCCACGATCACGTGGTCTTCGCCATGAGCGGCGGGGCGGTTATCCGCTACAACGACGTGCGCCGGTTCGGCTATATGACGCTGTTCGACCTGGCCGCGATGGACGCACATCCGCATTTCAAGGACCTCGGCACGGAACCCCTGGCGGATGGGCTCTCGCCCGATTACTTGATGCAGCGCGCAAGCGGCAAATCGCAAGCCTTGAAAGGCTTCTTGCTCGACCAGCGCATCGTTGCCGGGCTCGGCAACATCTATGTGTGCGAGGCGCTGTTCCGCGCTCAGCTGCCGCCTGCTGCCGAAGCAGGCGCGCTCGGGCGCGGCAAGCGTGGCATCGCCGCCGCAAAGCGCCTCTCCGCCAGCATCAAAGCCGTGCTGAACGATGCAATCCTTGCGGGCGGCTCCTCGATCCGCGACTACCGGCACGCCTCCGGCGAGCGCGGCAGCTTTCAAGAAAAGTTTGACGTTTACGGCCGCGCCGGCCAGCCTTGCCATGCTTGCGGCTCGCTTATCGAACGCATCGTGCAGCAGGGCCGCTCGACCTTTTTCTGTCCGCGCTGCCAATCCAGGATCTGAGAGGAAACCATGGCTTTTGAAACGGTGCTTTTCGAGAAACGGGGCAAGGTTGGGCTGATCACGCTGAACCGGCCCCAGGCGCTGAATGAGCTCAACGCGCAGCTCATCTCCGAGCTCAATCAGGTTCTGGACGCTTGCGAGGCGGATGAAGACATCGGCGCCATGGTGCTGACGGGGTCGGAAAAGGCCTTCGCGGCTGGCGCCGACATCAAACAGATGAAGGACAAGACCTTTCCCGGCGTAGTCCTGGAAGACTTCATCGCATCATGGGAGCGCCTGACCCGCTGCCGCAAGCCGGTGATCGCGGCCGTGTCCGGCTATGCGCTGGGCGGCGGCTGCGAGATGGCCATGATGTGCGACTTCATTATCGCGAGCGACACCGCGCGCTTCGGCCAGCCGGAGATCCTGCTGGGCGTCATCCCGGGTGCTGGCGGCACGCAGCGGCTTACGCGCGCCGTGGGCAAATCGAAGGCCATGGAGCTGTGCCTGACGGGGCGGCATATGGACGCGGCCGAGGCGGAGCGCTGTGGGCTGGTTGCCCGCGTGGTGCCGGCCGCTGACTTGCTCGCCGAGGCCATGAAGGCGGCGGAGAAGATCGCGAGCCTGTCGCTGCCCGCCGTGCTCATGGCGAAGGACGCCGTGAACCGCGCTTTCGAAACCACGCTTGGCGAAGGCATTCGCTTCGAGCGGCGCCTGTTCCACTCGCTTTTTGCGACCGAAGACCAGAAAGAGGGCATGGCCGCGTTCGTAGAAAAGCGCCCCGCCCATTTCAAGAACCGCTGACCGCGCAACTAGACCGGGCGCCGCGCGGCGTGAAGAACTGACGGATCTCCCCTCACCCCACCCTCTCCCCATGGGAGAGGGAGTTCGCTCGCAGCCATTGAGAGGGCGTCCCCTCTCCCTTGGGGAGAGGGACATGGTGAGGGGCGATTCGTCAGTTCGTAACGTGGCCCGGTGTCACCCTCGCCGGGCGATGCTTGCCGGGTTCTGCCCCCAGATCGTTGGCAGCAGCAAGAACGCGTGGCTGCTAATCCATTGATTCCGCGAATATTTTTTGCAACCGCTCCCTTCCTGCGGTACGATGGCCCTTGAGCGCATTTACGGCTCGGAAAGGAAGGTGTCCATGGCCGATAAGGACTTCATAGCGCAGCTTAAGGGCTATTGCCTCACCACAGCGGAGATTCTGTATCATCTGCCCGACCACCCTGCCCTGCTGCAGTCGTACATTTGGCAGGACTACGATCTGGCCCCGCGTTATCCTAAGCTATTGAACTTTGTGGAGTTTTGGAACGGCAATCTCGACGGAAAGGTGAGCCGCGTCCGGGTTTGCAGCAAAAGGCTTCTCGATCCAGCCGAGTTCCGCTACCGTGACGGGCGGTTCATCCTGCATTGAGTGAGGAAAAGGCCGCTTGCAACAAAATGGGCCACTTGGTACATCCGCCCTATGCGTGCGGAGCATATCTCCGCTTTGACGGTTCACTGTAGCGGCCCTGAATGAAGCTTAATCCGTTCGCCCACGCCAAGCGCTTCGCGAAACCTTATTCGAGGAAGCTGTCGGCGAAATACCGACGCTTCCGTTCCAGGGTGGATAAGCGCGCCCCCGGCTGGCTCCGGTCAGCCCTGGACTACTTCGATCTGTTCTTCGTGGACCATCACTTTTTCCGCTCGGTCTACCTCAACCATCATGAGATCGCGCCCGGCGTGTGGCGCTCCGCCCAGCCTAGCCCCCGGCAGATCGCTTTTTTCGCGCGCAAGGGCATCAAGACCATCGTCAATCTGCGCGGGGAACGCGATTGCGGCAGCTACCGCCTGCAGGTCGAAGCCTGCCGCCGCCAGGGCATAAAGCTCGTGAATTTTCAGCTTCGCTCCCGCATGGTGCCGCCAGTCGAGGTAATCCACGAGGCCAGGCAACTGTTCAACGATCTCGAATACCCCATCCTCTTTCATTGCAAATCGGGGGCGGATCGCGCCGGCTTGATGGGCGCTTTCTTCCTGTACATGAAGGAGGGCAAGCCGATCCAAGAGGCGGTGAAGCAGCTGAGCCTCAAATTCGGGCACGTCAAGCAATCCGAAACCGGTGTGCTCGATTACCTCTTCGAACGCTATATGGCCGATAACGATGCCGAGCCGATGACGTTTTTCGAATGGCTTGAGACGCGTTACGATCCGGCCGAAATCAAGCGCACCTTCAGGTCGCAAAGCTGGGCGAACCTGGTGGTCAACCGCGCACTCCAGCGCGAGTAGCATGTCATCCAGAATGCGGTTGACCGGCACGCCGGCTGCCGGCGTCATCCAGTGCGTGCCACAGCATGTAACGCTGCTGCGCAGACACGGGATCGCAAAGGCATCTGTAACGACCCCGGATAACGCCTCATATGCGCTAACTTATACCAACGGCCATAAGTCTTGACCGTTCGCCGTCATTGCGAGCGAAGCGAAGCAATCCAGTCAAGTCACTGACGGTGCTCCTGGATCGCCACGGCGGCAAGGGCCGCCTCGCGATGACGGG